>JBMOPF010000048.1:0-48196 GCA_049325075.1 Bacillota bacterium
AGGCACGGTATCAGTCGTCAGACGTCAGAAAAAAGAATAAGATTTTCCGGTGGCCATACCGGAGGGGGTACACCCGTTCCCATCCCGAACACGGAAGTTAAGCCCTCCAGGGCCGATGGTACCTGGGCGAATGCCCCGGGAGAGCAGGTCGCTGCCGGAATTAAATTTAAAGAGCCTGTACAGAAATGTGCAGGCTCTTAAATTTGGAGGTAGGAAGCCAGAGGTTGGAAGTTGGAAAAGAGAATGTATGACTAATGGTCCAATCCAAGACACATATATTCTGACCTCTAACCTCCGGCCTCCAACTTCCAAAAACAGCAGGTCGCTGCCGGAATTAAATTTAAAGAGCCTGTACAGAAATGTGCAGGCTCTTGCATTTGGGTGGTTGGTTGAGCGGGACAGTTTTTTTGTAAGGCCTGCAGGAATATGTTTTTATTGAAAGAATAGGATAAATGGTAAGATGATTCCATGGAAATGTATTCCCTTCATTTTTCTAAAGATTCTGTCTGTATAGATTAATTAGAAAAGATCTTGTTTACATAACAGGAGGTGTTAATTGAAAAACAATCAAGGCGCACCGTTCAAACATTCCCCTGATATTCTTGACTTCCACTCAGCTACAAAAAGCCGCCACAGGTAAATAAACACATATTAAATAGGGTTCGGAGGGTTAAAAATGATTAGAGTAATAAGAAATTCAGTTTTTTACCTGGTTTTTTTGTTGATAACTGCCGGCATTATTTGTTTGCTGCCTGTTGCAGGAGTTAATCCATCCTTTGCTCTTGACGCAGACGATGTTGACGCGCCCAGTATATCGCTTAATATTGCCGACGGGGCATCGGTAAGCAGCGGGGATGTAATCGACATTGAGGCAACGGCGCATAGTAAAGTTGGCGTTACGGAAATGTCGCTAAGTATTAATGGTAGAACAGTTGTATCAACTAGTGGGACTCGTTTGAGTTACAGGTGGGACACAAGCAAACTGACCACTGGTGAATACAAATTATATTTCAGGGCCAGGGACGAGCTAACGGAACAGACCGGCACCAGGAACATTTCAGTATACGTTTATTCTGCCCCGGCGACTATAAATATGAGAGGGCCTGCCAACGGCGCACACTATAAAATAGGTGAAACGGTGCCGGTGTCTGCGATGGCAAATGGAGTTGCCTATGTAAGCTTTTTTGCCAGAAGTGAAAAAACTGATGAAGAAAAAAATATTGCCAGAAGACTATTGGACAATTATTCAGCGGAGTGGTCAACAAGGGGATTTGAGCCGGGCAAATATAAAATAAGGGCGGTGGGCTATTCCACTGACAATAAAGAACTGATAGATGATGAAGTCAGTGTGGTGCTTGAGGAATTAAAAGCACCCGAAATAAAGGAAGTTATAATAACACCTACAGAAGGATATGAGGGCGGTACTTACAGGATTGAGGTAAAAGTGAATAATCTGCCTCAATCTTTAAAATGTATAGTTTCCAACGACCCGGAGCTAAAGAATAAGAGAACTTTCGATTTTGACATGAGCAATAAAAAGGATAACGGTGACGGAAGTTACACTTATACCCTGGAAAAAGCGGTAGGATTACCGGGAGCTGCTCCGGATTACAAAAAATATATAAAAATTGACGCTGCCAATTTGGCAGGAAGCAATGTTGACGGAAAAATTTATCCTGTAGTTGTAAAACCGCAGGGTGCTGTTCCCCTTGTTGTCGGAGTGGAGGTGACGCCACAGGAAGGACTGGATCAGGACTTTTATAATATATCAATAAAGGTGAAGAATCAGCCCACCTCCATGTACCTTCAGTTTGACATCCCCAGCGGCTGGATGGATGAGGCTGACTACAAAAAATATTTTAGCTTCCAAGACAGCGAGGTAACTGAAAACGAAGACGGCACCTGTACATATGCTAAAAAAATCAAAGTCGGCACTCCTGGTGCGGCGCCGGATTACCTCAGGTACTTCAGGGTGATTGCCACCAATGAAACCGGCGTGAATGATACGGAAAAAACATATTCCTTTGTTGTCAGGCCCCACGTTACACCTGAAATACTGGGTGTTACAGTGGAGCCGGATAAAGATGAGGTGGCTGGGGGCAAGTACAAATTTATGGTTACGGCAAAAAACAGCCCTCAATATATTTATCTTAAGTTCAGAACCCCCGAGGGTGAAATGTTGGATGATAAATATTCAAAGAGAAATTTCAGTTTCCCCATAATCAGTAAAAAGGATAATGAGGACGGCAGTGCCACATATACAATGATTAAGAAAATAGGCAGCCCGGGATTGGAGCCTGATTTCAAGAGATATTTCGTGGTTTGCGCCGGTAACTCGGGGGGAATATGCCGGGATGAGACTGAGTATTCCTTTACGGTCAGGCCGGAGGAGCCGGCGGATACCACCACGGCAACAGTAAATACCGCCCCTAAAAATAACGGAGGGGGAAATGGAGAACTTCATTTGACGGAACCCGAACTATAATAAGTGAAAGATATAGATAGTGCCTCTGGTTGGAGGCACTTTTATTATTTGTAAAAAATTTTTGACAATTTGTACATATGATGATATATATTAATTGACTGGTTCAACCAGTGAACCAATCAACCATAAGGGGATTGCTGACCATGTTTAACCAGATAAAAAAGAAAAACCTTTATGAGGAGATTGCCGGGCAGGTGATAAAGCAAATTTCTGCCGGCCATTACCGCCCGGGGGAAAAACTTCCCGGGGAAAGGGAAATGGCAGCCCAACTGGGCGTTAACAGAGGTTCTCTCAGGGAGGCGCTGAGGGTTCTTGAATTTATGCGGGTGGTTGAAAAAAGAGTCGGCGCGGGTGTTTTTGTGCGGGATCCCGAAAGGGATTTCAGTCTGGAGACCATAGTTTTTCGCTTCCTGGCTGAAGACGGCCTTGACCAGGACTCCCTGAAAGGTTTATATGAAGCTATTGTAATTGTAGAGGTGAATATGGCCAGACTGGCTGCGCGGCGGTCCACGGGGGAAGACATAGCGCGGCTAAGGGAACTGACCGCAAGGATGGATTCAATGCTGGACAGCGCTGACGGCTTTACGGATTTGGATCAGGAGTATCACCTTGCGGTGGGGAGTATGGGACACAGTCCGGTGCTGTTTACCGTGTCTTCAACCATGTGGATCATAATGAAGAGGTATGCCCATGCACTGCATCTTTCAAGAGACTTGAGGAAAAAGTGCGCTGACGGCCACAGGCTGATTACCGGGGCAATAGCCTCCGGGCAGGAGGATGCCGCCGCCAGGGAAATGGAGCGTCACTTGAAGGGCGCGCTGAGTACACTGCTGGGTGGCATGGCGGAAGCTACAGCGCATGTGTAATGGTGTGTTAAAAACTAAGCCGGACGGCAGCGACTGGAGGTATATACATGAGTGAGCATGATATAAGTGAAAGGATTGATGAAAGCGTTGATTTGCTGCTGGAGGAATCATCTTTAAGAGGGGCGGGAATTGATGTCCGTTATCCCGGAAGGAGGTTTTTCGGCTATTTTTGCAGCTACTGGCCGGAAGAACTGGTTTTAGCCGCGGGCATGGAACCCCTCAGAATACTTCCGCCCCCCGGAAACGCTACTCCGGCCGAACTTCCGGCATTCAGCTGCTCCCTTGTGCGGGGGTGCCTTGCCATGGCCCTTCAGGGAAGTTTAAAAGGCCTGGCCGGGGTGGGCTTTGCCCATACCTGTGATGCCATGCAGTGTTTGGGCGGGATATGGGAAGAAATAATGGGTAGTGACAGAACCGTGACGGTGGTCCCGCCGGTTATGCTCAATGCTTCCGGCTCACACAAGTATTTTCGGGCGGAATTTGAAAAGCTGCTTGCAAAGCTTGGCCGAATCTCGGGCTCCAACCCCGGCCCGGAAGAGATCAACAGGGCGATAAGTCTTTGCGACCGGATACGGGAACTGGTTACGCGGCTTGATGAACTGAGGCCCGGGCTTCCCTCGGGTCTGGTATCGGCAGTTATGAGGGCCGGGCAGCTTATGCCCAGAGATGAATATGCCACCGCCCTGGAGTCCGCCCTGGGGGTGCTGGGGAAAATGGCCGGGGAGCCTGCCGGCAGGCAGAGGATACTTGTCACCGGGGCAATAATGGAAAACGACAGCCTTTTTAATATGATAGAGGACCTTGGGGGAAGGGTGGTGGCGGATGACACCTGTACGGGCTACCGCCATTATACAGGACAGTCCGGCCGGGACGGCGGGGACCCGGTGGATGCTCTGGTCCGCCGCTATACCGGCATTGCCCCCTGCCCTTGCCGGAACCGGGGGCTGGAGGAGAGAACGGACTATCTGGAAAGCCTGGCCGGGAAAAGAAAGGCCCGGGGAGCCGTGCTGGTGATTAGAAAATACTGCGACCCCCATGCCTGGGATGCTGTTGCGCTGGCTGAGCGCCTCCGGTCTTCCGGATTGAAGGTATTGGTGCTGGAACTGGAAGGTGCGGAGGTAAGCGGGCAGGAGAGGACAAGACTTCAGGCATTCCTGGAGAGTATATAGCCGGGTGGAGGGTAACCCGGTATAAAACCTCAGCCAAATTCGGAGGCCCCTGACAAAAGGAGGAGTGTTCAATGGCCGAAAAAAAGAGGTATGTCCCGCTTGCCAGCTCAAAATACCTGGAGAAGACAATGACCAGGTATTATGGGTTAACACAGTACCACCGTTATTGGGGAAAAGTGCTTAAACGTCCCCTGGCCTGGGTTACCAGCGGAGCCCCCGTTGAACTGCTCAGGGCATTTAAGATACATCCTGTATACCCGGAACAGTATGGAGCAATTTGCAGCGCAAGAAAGTCCACTGTTAAACTCTGCCAGGTGGCCGAGGCGGCAGGCTATTCCCAGGATTTATGCTCCTATGCCCGGTCGCACATTGGCTCGGTTCTGAGGCCTGATCTGGCGCCAATGGGTGGTTTGCCGAAGCCGGATTTGCTGCTTGCCTGCAACAATATTTGCGGTACAGTTCTGAAATGGTATGAGGCCCTGGCAAGGATGCTGAAGGTGCCCTTGCTGGTCCTGGATACGCCTTACCTGCCGGGTAATTATGACAGCCATATCAAGGAATATGTAATAAGCCAGCTGTATGAAATGATTTTCTTTCTGGAAAAATTCACCGGGCGCAAATTTAATCAAAAGGACCTGGAGCGCCATGCGTTGCTCAGCAACGAGGCGGTTGGCCTGTGGAAAGAAATACGCCAGTTTTGCCGGGTCAGGCCCTCCCCCCTCAACTGTCCGGACCTTTTTATACAAATGGCCCCTATTGTTGTTTTAAGGGGAACAAAGCCGGTTGTAGATTATTATCGGAGACTTAAAAATGAAGTCGGTCAGAGGGTTGAACAGGGTGTGGCGGCAGTAAACGGCGAAAAAGTCCGGCTTGTTTGGGATAATATTGCCATCTGGAGCAATTTGTTCAACTTTACAAAAATGTTTACCGAAAAGAATGCCTGTTTTGTAACAGATACCTATACAGGAGGCTGGGCCATGCAGATTGAGCCGGGAGATCCTATTGAGAGCCTTGCACAGGCCTATGCCACAGTATTTCTCAACTGCTCACCGGATTACAGGGCCAGGCAGATAATTGATCTGGTCAAAGAATACAGCGCTGATGGATTTGTCATGCACTCAAACAGGTCCTGTAAGCCCTACTCACTGGTGCAGGAGGTTATAAGGAGAAGGGTTATGAAGGAAACCGGGGTGCCCGGCCTGATGGTGGAGGCTGACATGGCGGATCCCAGGGCGTATGCGGAAGAACCCATTCGCAACAGGGTGCAGGCCTTTTTGGAAACACTGGGTGAAATTTAGGAGGGTAAAATGGGACAGTATTTTCTTGGCGTTGATATTGGATCACTGACCACCAAGGTGGTTCTGGTGGACGGGGAAGGGCAAATTGTGGCAGCCTCCACCGGCCGGTCCGGCTATTCCGGCAAGGATGTGGCAGCCGGGCTCATCAAAGACATATATGAAGACAAGGGTATAGAAGGGAAAGATGTGGCTGTAACCGTGGCCACCGGCTATGGCCGCGTGACCTATCCGGCGGACAGGGAGGTATCGGAGATAACCTGCCAGGCCAAGGGTATTTTTCATCTTTTCCCCAATGCCGGAACAGTTATAGACATAGGAGGGCAGGACAGCAAGGTTATAAAGCTCAGTAACAGGGGAAAGGTGCTGGACTTTGCCATGAATGACAAGTGCGCCGCCGGTACGGGGAGGTTCCTGGAGGTTATGGCCGTCGCCCTGGAAGTAAGGTTGGAAGATGTTGGCGACCTTGCCCTTAGGGCTGAAAATGTTTGCAGCATATCCTCATTTTGCACGGTTTTTGCCGAGTCGGAGGTTATTTCCCACGTTTCCTCCGGAGCCCCCAAGGAAGACATACTGGCCGGGGTCTGCAATTCTGTGGCGGTGCGGGTTGCCTCCATGACCTCCCGGACAGGGCTGGAGCCGGAGGTGGTTTTTACGGGAGGCGTGGCCCGGAACAGGGGAGTTGTGAACGCGCTTTCCAAACAACTGGGCAGCGGACTTTTGCTGCCTGAAAGGCCGGAGATAACTGCCGCCCTCGGGGCAGCGTTGTTTGCCAGGGAGATTAAAGAAAATAGTTAGGACCCGGGATCATCCTCTTTTACGCCGCATTAGCGCTATGAGAGTCTGGATTCTGCTTTTTGATTACTGCGACTGTAGAAATGCCGCCCTCCGGGCGGCATTTCTTGCTGTAAGGTAAAATAATAAATTTGTTTAAAAAATGTATAAATATATGTTAAAATGTAGAATAATGCAGATATGTGGTGGTTGGTATGTATAAGCAGGACAATAGTATAAGACATGATTTGTTTAATACTGTCCTTATCGCAGTCTGCTTAATTATATTGAATATAATATTCCATGCTTTCTCAGCTGTAGTGACAATAATTTATTGGTCTTCCAAATTGCGTCAGTCTACACATGGCTGTTTACCCTGAGGCTTTCTCATTTTGAAAACCAGTCAACCAGGGACGGACTGACCGGTCTTAAAAATTACAGGTCCCTGAAAATAGACATGCAGAAGGAAATAAAAAATTGCATTAGCAATAAACAGCCCCTGAGCCTTCTTATGATAGACATTGACAATTTTAAAAAGTACAACGACACGATGGGCCACGTCCAGGGGGATTATACCCTCAAGAGGGTGGCTTTAGAAATCTATCCAGTTCATATCCATTGACAGAGCTTTATTTTTTTGTTAGTATATATTTTGCATTGCGTCCCAGTAGCTCAGCTGGATAGAGCAACGGACTTCTAATCCGTAGGCCGGGGGTTCGAATCCCTCCTGGGACGCCAGGAAAGTCAAACCCCGCAAGGAATTGCGGGATTTTTGTTTTTAGTTGCAGTTTGGGATGCCCGGGTGAAATTTTTGGAGGCCGTTAGCCGGGCTGAAAACAAGGGCTGACGATCGGTTATTTTTATATGTTGAGAGGCGGGCTCTGTTGGCCTTTCTGTCTGATTTTATGCTAAAGATAAGTGAGACGGAAGGTTTAATCAAAAACTCCCCGTAAGAATGCGGGGAGTTTTTTGCCGGGGTTAACCGTTCCTGGGCCTGAAGGTTAGGCAGCAGGTTCCGTCAGATGTTTCCACCTTCATGTCGCCGCTGGATCTCACCTCAATGCCATCGGCCGTACACTCACGGTTTTCGTTATAATAACATTCTTCACACATACACTGTGTTACTTTGGACATTTAAATCTCCTCCTGTCAGGGTAGATTTAGCACTATTATTCCCAGTGGGTAGAAATATATTCCTTTTTTATGTCGGTTTTGGTGATTTACAGTCTGCATTGGTGGAACCCAATTATGAAAGGGGCATGTTCTAATTATTATAATATCCGGGCATAGTTTGGCCTAATAAAATATTCAGAGCAGCGGAGTGCCGCACAGGGCTCGGCCTGCTAATTGCCAATACAATTATACCCGTATATAATAATCGGTGCCATTATCTTTTGGCATGTATTTTACCTTGTTGTTGAGATTGGAGAGCCGATGTGTTTTTTAAAGTTCAGGGATATAAATTATTTGCTGGGGACCAATCCCGTGCGCCGGGTTACTGTATCAGGAGCGGTAGACACCGGGGAGGTTTTGGTGGTAAGGGGACCCTCGGGGGCGGGAAAAACCACCTTATTGAGGATATTGGCCAGGCTTCAGCCCTGTATGGGCGGGGAGGTTTTTCTCCAGGGGAGGGACTGGCTGCAGATTCCGGCTGTTTTATGGAGGGCAGGCGTCCATTATGTGCCGCAAAAGCCGGTGCTTTTTGACGGTACTTTCGCCGAAAATTTAATGAAACCCTTCACTACAAAGGTGGGGGGCGGTAAGGCATTTGATCCGGACCGGGCAAGGTCTATTATGGGACAACTGCTTTTACCCCAAAACCTGTGGCGGCAGGATGCCAGAACGCTATCCGGGGGTGAGGCCGCCAGACTTGCCTTTGCCAGGGCTCTGCTCATAAATCCTCAAGTGCTGCTTCTGGATGAACCAACCGCCGCACTGGATGACAGGGCAGGGAAGGCCTTTTACAGCGTTCTTTCCCGGTGGCTGTCCGGCCGGGACCATGCGGCCGTGCTTGTTTCACACAATAATGACTATACCGGGCTGGACAGAGTCGCTATTGTCGATATAGAGCCGGTCAGTGAGGTGTAATAATGGAAAGCTCCACCATACCCATTTCCAATTTCCAGTTAACCTTTTCTGTTGTCCTGGTGTTAATAACCGGGGGGATTTCATCATTTTTGAGGCTGGGGCTGCTTAAATCCTTAATCTGGGGCACGGTGCGGACGGTTGTCCAGCTTACACTGGTTGGATATGCCCTGACCTATATTTTTAGGATAAATAATCTCTGGATAATTATTGCAGTAATCACTTTAATGTGTTTTATAGCATCAAAAACCGCTGTAAAAAGAACTCCAAATGTGGATAATTTCCCCTCGGTGCTGGCCTTTTTCGCCCTGCTGGCCAGCACTTACGTGGTTGGGACCATAGTCACTGTTCTGATCATTGGGCCTGAGCCCTGGTATTCGGCCAGAATTGCCATTCCCATATTCGGCATGATACTGGGTAATTCTATGAACGGAATTACCCTTTCCCTTGATCGCCTGTACAGTGATGCCCGGTCGAGGTCGGCTGAAATAGAGGCCCTGCTGACTTTTGGGGCCAGCCCCTGGGAGGCCGTCCGCGACATAGTGCGGGGATCAATCCGGGCCGGGATGACTCCCACCATAAATTCATTAATGGTGGTCGGTCTTGTGAGCCTGCCCGGAATGATGACCGGGCAGATATTGGGAGGGGCGGACCCGCGGGAGGCTGTCCGCTATCAGATTGTAGTTATGCTGATGATTACCGCTGCCGCAGCAGTGGGCTGTCTTATCCTGGTGGGACTTTCTTACAAAAGGCTGTTCAACCGGGATGGTGCACTGCAGCCTTATGTGCTGCAAAGCAGAAAACAATAGTTTATCACAAGTTTTCATCCCCGGGGTGCGGTGTATTTCTGCTAACCAAATCAGAGGCTATACCGCTAATAAACTATTTGTGACAGGTACACAAACTCAATGCCTCTTTCCTTCATAGCCGGAATCATCTCCTGCAGCGCCTTAACGGTGGTGTGTCTTCCCCCGCCCACATGGCCGATTCCTATGGCCGTTCCTTTTTTAAAGGCCTTATTTTCCAGAACAGCCAACTGTTTTTTTATTTGCTGAACATTATTTATGTTGTCCAGAAAAACATCTCTTTTTATACAGGGGATCCCGAGATCCTTTGATATGAGAGGTATTACGGTTTTATCAGTGGTCCTGCTGTCCAGTACGAAAAAGCCCCTTTCCATGGCTTCCATTAAAATAGGCCTCATTATAACTTCATTGGATGTTGCGGCGGAACCCATATGATTATTAAAACCAACGGCATAGGGCACAGAGTCAAAATCTTTTTTGGCCAGTGTTCGTATTTCTTTTTCAGAAAGGCTGCTTGTAATTGCCCCCGGTCCCAGCCAGCTTGATTTACCATTAACCGGTTCCAGCGGCAGGTGTACAATTACCTCGTGCCCCGCACGGTGGATTTCTTCAGCATGTTTTCGAGTGTTTTCCATGTTCGGCATTACTGCGCAGGTAACAGGAATGCCAAGGGATATAATCTCTTTTATACCTGTTTCATTAGGCTGCCCAAGGTCGTCGATTACTATGGCCACCCTGGCTTTCCCGGTCCCCAATCCTCCGGATATTTGTTTTAAAACAGGCAATTCCAGTATTCCCCTGTCTAGTGTCCATAGTGTGAACATTATTAGAATCAAGGTTGCTGTTAATAAAGCTATTCTCTTATTCAGCATCATAAATCACTCTGTCCTTAATATTTATCGGCCTGCCGCCGGAACAGCGGCACCACCCGACAGGGCGGCTTTGTTGCGGACATTGCCGGCGGTGATTATATTATGTTACCGGCCTAAAAAATAATGCATTGATGACGGATTTATGAGTTGCGGGAAACATTGTCCATATATTTTCAGCGGCCCTTGACGGGAAAAATCCCGTTGTTTTAACCTGACAAAGGCAACCATATCCCACCACCTTGCCGTGCTTAAGGAGGCCGGGCTGGTTTTGGACGAACGACGGGGCTCTTATATAATTTATTCCATTAATACAACGGTTTTCCAGGAGGTTGCCGGGTGGGTTTTTGACGTTACGCGCAATCTGCTTGGAAAGGAAAAAGAAACCCGGTAAAACATTTGTTGTTGCCGACAGCGGGTATTGTACGGCGATTCTAGGTGCTGACAAATAGAAAGGTGGTTTGAACAATGGAGGGAAGAGAGTACCGGCCGTTCAGGGCATTATACAAAGACTGGCCCCTACTGGTTATTCTGGGGGCAATGATTGCCGCGTCCATTGTGGTGTATCCCCACCTTCCGGAGCGGGTTCCCGTGCACTGGAACGCGGCCGGCGGGGTGGACAGGTATGGGTCACGCTTTACCGGGGCATTTGCTATTCCGCTGCTTACGGTGGGAATATATGCGGGAATGCTGCTGATGCCACTGATTGATCCAAAGAGGGCCAACTATGGCAGGTTTTTAACCGCCTATCGTGCAATACGGGCTGGTCTGGTGGTGTTTTTGGCACTGCTTTACGGGGCGACAATGGCCGTTTCCCTGGGGTACCCGATAAACATATCAAGGGTGGTTCCCTTTGCCCTGGGGCTGTTGTTCATATTGACAGGAAATTTCCTCACTCAAATCAGATTTAATTATTTTACAGGCATCAGGACTCCGTGGACACTGGCCAGTGAGGAGGTATGTCGAAAGACACATCGTTTTGGGGGATTTATATTTGTGATCGCCGGTGTTGTCACGGTGCTGGCGGCATTTCTTCCCGCCCCTGTAAATTTCGCGGTGGCTGTCGGGTCGATCATGGCAGCGGCGGTGGCTTCATTCGTGTATTCGGCCGTAATATATAAAAAGCTCAACAGGGGCTGAAAAAAGAGTCTTGCTGTTTTGTCTGATCCGTAAATAATTGATGCCCGGCATGACGCCGGGCATCAATTATACCATTCGATTGACCCCGTCTGCGTTGATATTATCGGAACCGCTGGGGACATACGTCTTACAGCAGGTTGCCACGCAGTTGCCCGCAGTGTCCGGGGAAAGCTGTTTTGCCATGGTGGCGTCAATACGGTCGGGTTTGCTGGATGCGAAGCTGTCGGTGGAAACAAGGATTTCGTTAGCCTTGCACATGTTGCCGTGGTTCCAGTAATGACAGTCTTTCACAATGCAATGGATGTGCTGGTTCAAATCAATCGCCCCTTTTTATTAAGATATTATTATTTTTTGTTAAACAAAATATTTTATGAGTGTGGCAGGCAGTAATTTATTCTAACAGAGCAATAGGCTACTGCACGGAGAAGGATGAAAACTGTTTGTTGAGGCGGTATGTGGCAGGTGACACATGACCGTGGTGGCAGGGGCGGACAAAAAGACCGGGGGCTGGGCCTCCGGTCTTTTTGGGGCTTTTTATAACGCTTAGGAAAGTATAGTTCTCCTCTGTTTCCGACTTTCCGTTAAAAGCGTTTCAAAAAAGCATTCCTCTGTTGGCTATAGGGAAGCCTTAAACATTAAGGCTTTTTTATTATTTTATAGGAATTGACTTGTACACATTCATCAGGGCATTTACCGCGGCCATGCGCTTCATCAGGTACTTCAGGTCGCCTGAAAGCTTCATTCTGCCGGTCATAACCAGCTGGATGATGCTATTTTTACCGGAGCATAATTTTTTCCAGTTCTTGTATTTGCCTGTGATGGTGAATTTGGCGTTTTGTTCAGCATCCGGGGTTATTGGATCCATCTTTTTAATGGTGCCATGGTAGGGCTCAAAGGCGGCATAAATTACTACGCCCTTGAAATCATTTACGGTTAGCTTGCTAACCTTATCAATCAGTGAATTCACATCAACTGAATCTATTTCTGAATCAATGGGAACACCAAGTTTTTCTGTCAGCCCTCCCAGGCCGGTGCCTTTCATTTTGGCACGTTCTTCAACGCTCAGCATGCTGAGCATACCCAGTATGGCACGGATCCCTTCCTCATTGGCAAAGTCTTTTACCGCTTCTTCATCCTCTGCGTCTATAACGCATTTAAGGCAGCCTTCCCAGTCGGCAGAGGCCTTAACCAGTTCTGCGCTTGCAGTAAGTTTAGCTTTAGCTGTTTCAAACCATTCTTTTGAACCTAATATCATTGCTTCTCCGGACATCCAGAGCACCTCCTGAAAATTTTAAATTATACCTAACTAAGGATGTAACTTTTAACCGTACTAATCTGTGGTTATGATTTCATCCTTAAATGCGTGTTCAATAGCTTCCAGGCCCAGCACTTCTACAGTGCCGTCTTCAATCATCAGGCATCTGGCATCCCGGAAGAGCTTTTCAATAAGCGATTCCTTTAAAATTCCGGAGCCGCCGAAAAGCTGCAGTGCGTCATGGACCACCTCAAACGCCTTTTCTTTGCAGAAAGCCTGGGCAGTCAGGGCGTGGGACGTGGACTGATTAAATGTTCTGTTTTCGAATACTTCCTCCCAGACGTGTTTTGCCACTGATCTGGTGTAAAACCTTGATGTTTCTATTTTTTCAAACATTTTGTAGAGACGGTATTTTGTCAGCTGGTGATCGAAAACAGCCTTTCCTCCCTGTACACGTTCCTTGGTGTATTTTACGGCCTCCTCAAATGCCGCTCTGGCCAGTCCTACGCTCACGCAGGCTATGAAAGTACTGGTCAGGCTGATAAGGGATGAAAAAAGAGTGGAGGCCAATTCCGGGGCGGTAGCCAGCATGTAGCGATCAGGAATACGAACCTTGTCAAAAACCAGTTCGCCCTGGGGATCGTCCCTTGTTCCCAGTTTGTCAATGGGGAAGGACTGTGAAACTCCAGGCGTGTTGAGGGGTATTATTGCCGCGCCGAGGCAACTGGCATCATCATAAGGAGGTATAAGCGGGTGGGTTAATGCCCAGTTGGCGCACGGACCGGATGATGTCCACAGTGATTTTACACCGTGTATAATCCAGTCGTCACCGTCCCGCTCAGCCCTGCAGAATCCCTTAGTGCCCAGTATTTCCGGATTGGGGTGTGACATGGTCATAATATAGTCGGAACCCCGGTCAGGATCCATAACACTCCAGCATCCCCGGTACTCGTCGTTCTCATCTTCCATCCATGGTACGAGAATTTCTTCAATTATTTCAGGTGAAGCGATAAGTGACATCATACCGGTGGGGATCCAGTCAACACCAAGGGCGGTGGCCAGGCCAACACTTCCCCAACCCAGTTCTTCAACCACGATGCAGAAAGCTTCCGGCCCTGCATTTAGTCCGCCGTATTCTTCGGGAACCAGTAGCCTGTGGTAGCCGTTTTTCTTCATCTTTTTCATTACTTCAAAGTAGGGAGAATCTTTTTTATGCGTATCCTTCGAATTCATCTGATCCAGTGTTACCGATGCAGGCCTTATTACTTCTTTGGCAAATTTGTGAATTTCATTTCTAAGCATTGTCAGTTCATCATTTTCTCTAATCATAGTATCAAGTTCGAAATACATATTATCTACCCCCGACTTGAGAATTTAAACCGGTTCTTATGCACATCATTTACGGAACCAATTCAGATAATAGTACATGGTTATGAAAAATTTATATATCCTTCCACATCCGTAAAACTACTCATTGCGCCATGCGTCAGTAAAAAAACCTCCTTTCGCAACCAGTATTGTTATGGTTGATTCTAACAATTTGGCGCAAATCAGCCTGTATATCTGCCATAAGGTTTAATTTTTCAAACCGTCCTGCATTTTATGACATCACTGCGCAATTTATTGATATGGCATAATGCTTTGGATTTAACTGTCGAGGTGTGAGATTGATTGGTTAATCTGGCTATAAATGGTTAGCAGATTTGTAATTTTGATGAATGAAGCTAGATTATGGTTGTCATGTGATATGTTACAATAAATGACAGATAATAACTTCTAAACCATTGTTAGCTTATCATTACGTTTTTAAAAAGTCAAATGTTTTATTGAATTGGGTTATTTAAAAATATTCAAATAATTAATTTCACGGTAAACATTGTCCCGGCTTTCAGGTGCTTGCTGTCTTTTGCCGGCAGCACTCCGGGCCTGGGGATATTTTAGATACTACGGTCACCGACCGTAGTATCTATAGGATAACGTTTCGATATATAGTAAGTCAATACCAAAAGATAATTTATTGTTAAAGATTAATTAAAAATTTCTGCAAGGCCTTGGCAAATATATAAAGAGGAAAAATGCAGAAAAAGTGGAATTGAACCGGTATAGATAGCCGTTTCAAGATGATGCGGCCATTGAAAATAATAATATGGATAAGGAGGGGTCTTTATGTCTGATGGGCCAAGGGGCGCATTTATACAGAGGGACAAGGCGACATATGCAATAGTACCCAGAACTCCGGTAGGGATGGTAACTCCTGAAATACTTGAAAGTATTGCCGGAGTGTCAAGAAAATACAATATTCCCATCATTAAGATAACATCGGCCCAGCGTTTTGCACTGGTGGGTATAAATCCCGAGGTTGTGGAGAATGTATGGAGTGATGTGGGTCTGGAGGTGGGTCCGGCGGTTGAGCTTTGCGTTCATTATGTTCAGTCCTGTCCGGGGACGGCGGTGTGCAAATTGGGCATACAGGACTCGCTGAGCCTGGCCGGAAAACTGGAAAAGCAGTTTGTCGGAGTGGACATGCCTGCCAAGGTAAAGATGGGTATTTCGGGTTGTCCGAACAATTGTGGCGAATCATATGTAAAAGATTTCGGGGCCTTCGGTAAAAAATCCGGATGGACGGTTATCTTTGGGGGGAACTCAGGCGGCAGGCCCAGAATTGGTGATGTTATAGCCGAAGGTTTGAATGAGGAACAGGTGATCAGTCTGGCCCAAAAGTGTTTTGATTTTTACAAGGAAAATGCCAAGCCAAAGGAAAGGACAGCCAGATTTGTGGAGAGGATAGGAATTGAAGAGCTTAAAAAAGCTGTTCTTGGCTAGGTGGTTATTGGCAAGGTTCAGATAATTAAAATGCGGTGGGAAAAATATTTTCCACCGCATTATCGGTAAAAGTCATTGCACAAGTCTATTTACATTCCATATGTGAGGTTTACCGCTTTCATGAACAGAGCCACGTCCTGGCTTACCGCCTCATTAAAGTCAGTATCCAGGTAACGGTAAACCAGTTCCCTGGTCATCCGGATGGCATGCTCTTTTTTGGAGGCAATGTCCAGGGCTATTTCCATGGCCACGTTCATGAGCTGGTCGTCGGGGACTACCCGGGAAACCAGGCCCATTTCATAAGCCTCTTTGGCATCAATGGTGCGGGCGGTGAGAAAGAGGTCCATGGCCCGGCCCAGGCCAACTATTCTGGGAAGCATATATGCGCTGTTAAACTCCGGGATTACCCCCAGTTGGGTAAACTTGTAGCAAATCTTCGCGCTTTCCGATGCTATGCGTATGTCGCAGATAAGGGGGATTGTGGCGCCCATGCCGACAGCCGGACCATTTATGGCGGCGATGAGGGGCTTTTTAAACTGGTGCATCATGGTGGTCTGGGGCATGCTATCCCGGACAAGGTTTGATTCCATTACCGACGCTCCCCCATGCAGGGATTTGAGGTCGGTTCCCGAGCTAAAGGCAGGCGGGGCGCCGGTAAGTATAACCACTCTTATGGATTCGTCTTCGTCTACCTTCTGCAGTATTTCCCGGTATTCTTCATGCATTTTCAGGTTCCAGGCGTTGCGCACTTCCGGACGGTTCATGGTGAGGACCAGCACCGAATCCTTAACCTCGTAAATAAAGCACTCCAGATTCATTCAATCATTCCTTTCAAAATAAGAAATATATGGTTTTTGTCCGGCATATAAAACAATTCTAGCCCAAATTATACTTTTGGCGGGTATGATTGGCAAGTTCCGGGAGAATATGTTTTAAGGAAAAACAGTTCATTTGGGTAAATATAATTAATTTCACAAGGAGTAATTGATGAAAAATACAAAAAATATATTATAATCATAATAGGGGCAAAAATCAGATGTGTGGATTAGCGGGGAGGGGGGAAGGATGTATGAAGGGTTTAATGGACTTTAACGTGGACCGTTCCATCAGGGACATGTTTGAGACCGGCAGGACTCTGGCCGGTGTTCACCCTGTCCTTCTCAACTCATGGAAAAGGTCGCGCCAGTATAGTGTTGATCCCTTTATTGACTATGCTCCTATGGCCGAACGGAGAGAGATAATGGATATGGAGGAATTGCTGCTGACCATTGCCGAGCCGTATTTCAACTATTTCAGCAGCCTGCTGATGATGAGCGAGTGCGGCCTCAGTCTGAGCAATGCGGACGGGGTTCTGATACGTGTGGACACAAAGAGCCGGAGACTTCTTAAATATGCCGAGAAACATAACTTTCAGGCCGGCGCGCTCTGGTCGGAAAAGGGGGTGGGCAGCAACGCCATAGGGCTGGCTCTGGAGGAGAAAAAGGATGTTTTCATGCAGGGCTGCGACCATTATTCCTACGGATGGCACCCATACTGCTGTGCGGCATCCCCTGTTTTTCACCCCCAAAACCGGGAAGTTATCGGGGTTGTGGACCTGACCGGGTTTTATAATGAGCTGAATGTACATTCCCTTGGCTGGGTATCCTCATTGGCAAGACTTTTGGAGGCAGGCGTGGGAATGCATATTCTGAAAAAGGGCGAAATGAAAAAGCCTGTCAAAGCAAACTTTTTTATTGAAAAGGATTTTAAGGATAACCAGCCCAGTGATGCCGTTGGGAGGGATCCTGTTTTCCTGAGAGCTTTATATACTGCGGAAAGGATTGCCGATACCGATTTGAATGTCCTGCTGACAGGGGAGACGGGTTCGGGGAAAGAGGTCTTTGCCAGGCGCATTCACAGGCTTAGCTCCCGTGCGGACGGACCTTTTGTTGCAGTTAACTGCGGAGCCATCCCCAGGGATTTGATGGCCAGCGAGTTGTTCGGATATTCAGGGGGGGCCTTTACAGGGGCCTCGAAGCAAGGTCATCCCGGCCGGTTTGAGCAGGCTGACGGAGGCACCATCTTCCTTGACGAAATAGGGGACGCCCCGGTGGAGATTCAGGTTGGGTTGTTGAGGGTTATTGAGGAGGGATGTGTGTACAGGCTTGGGTCTGTCCGACCAATACCCATAAATGTCCGTGTGCTGGCGGCAACCAGCAGGGACTTGAATGTGCTGGTGGAGGAGGGGGCTTTTCGCAGGGATATATATTTCAGGCTGTCGGGAATAAACATCAATATTCCTCCTTTGCGTGAACGCCCCGAGGACATACTTCTTCTTGCGGAATACTTTCTGGATCTGGCCGGAAGTAAGAGGGGCAGGGCCTACAGGCTGGGCGACGGGCTGAAGAAGGCATTAATGGGCTACAGCTGGCCGGGAAACGTGAGGGAAATGAGGAATATGATTGATTGTATGGTTGCCCTTTCAGACAGTGAGACGCTGGACTGCGATTTATTTGAAAGGCTTGCGGCGGGCAAAAAGCTCTCCTGTGCAAGTGCCGTTGACCTTAAAAAGAGCCAATTGGTTAGTTTGCTGAGAGACAAGGGGGGCAATATAGGGGAAGTGGCCGATGAATTGGGTGTAAACCGCTCAACGGTATACAGAAGGATGAAGAAGTGGGGAATTGACAGGAATTCCGGGAATTAGGGCTGTAATTGAACAGCCCTTTTTGAATAAATGGCGGGGAGTGGTGCCGGAGTGGGAGTATATGCAATAACAGGGGCGGGAGGATATATCGGCCAGCGTTTGATAAAGTACCTGAACAGTTATGATGACTGTGACAGCATATTGGCCATTGACGTAAAGCCTCCAACTATTAACTCCGAAAAGACAGTTTATATTGAGCGCGATGTAAGGGATTCCGGCCTGGCGGGGCTGCTGGGCGGGTACGGGGTGACTTGCATGATACACTTGGCGTTTGTTGTCAACCCCATGCATGATGAAAAGAAGATGTATGATATCAATGTTAATGGAACAAGAAACATTTTAAAGGTGTGTGAGGAGCTGAAGATCGGCCATGTTATTTTTGCCAGCAGTGCAACGGCATATGGGGCGTATAGGGACAATCCCGAATTTTTTAAAGAGGACGCCCCCATCAGGACATACCCGCCCAGCTTTAACTATGCCCACCATAAGGGAATCAACGAGGGTTATTTCAAGGAGTTCATGGAAAAGCACCCGGAGGTTATATTCAATATAATACGGCCAAGTATCGTATACGGGGCCAATGTTGACAATTATCTTTCCCGCTTCTTCAAATTACTTCCGGTAGGGCTGCTGCTGGACGGCAATGATCCCCTTTTTCAATTCGTTCATGAGGATGATGTGGCCAGGTTGCTTATCAGGCTGGTGGAAAAAAAGGTGCCGGGGGCTTTCAATGTGGCCCCTGACGGTGTTATAAGGTATTCTGAAGTGCTTGGCATGTTGGGAAAGCGCTCGATCAGTTTTCCCAGGTGGCTGGCCATGCCGGTTGCCGGCCTGCTCTGGAAATTAAGGTATCTTGAAATGCCCCGCGGGGCCCTTGACTACACTGCCTTTCCCTGGTCGGTGGATAACAGCAGGTCCAAAGAGTTGCTGGATTTCGAATACCAGTATGATACTGTGGAAACATTGAAATTAATGTTCAAAACCCATGGATATAGGATGAAGGCATAAATGGCGGTATTTTAATGTGATAAGTTCAGGAAGGGGCAGTGCCCTTTTTATGCTTTGGCCGTCTGTTGCAGCGGGTGCGCAACAATGTGCAACAAAATGCAACGGAATTAATAGCCTCTGCCGGGGGAGGCCTCCATCGGGTGCGAGGTTTTGCAGGTTTTTTGTCTGGCATGATGGTTGCTTATATTTGAAAAGTAAAAATATTATAAATATTGCGAGGAGTGGTGTTATAAAGAATATCAGTAAAACGGCGGTCTGAAGTATGTTTACGGGTGGTGCATACGGCAGTTGCGGATTAAAAAGCGGCATTAAAAATTAATCAGGGGCTTCTATTGTTGAGTTGGGAGGTTTTTATGTGAAGAAACATGATGATTTCTGCGGCAGGGAATACATGTATGAATACCCGCCCTATTCGCCCCGGGACCTGAGGAGAAGGGAAGGAACGCTATTGGCGGCAAGGCTGATGATTAACGCCGCCCTGACCGCTCCCTTCGCAGGGGGGGTATCCCACGTGGAGGCCGAGCTTGTTTATGGTGAGGAGTACCAGGAGCAGATAGCGAGAAAGATGGAGGAACTGGCGTACACCAACAGGGCCTGGGAGGAAATGTTCAAATACGAGGCTGTTATGGTGAGGGAGTCCGATGCGGTGATCTTTCTGGGGTCCCGTATGGCCGAGGACAACGCCCTTGACGCAGGCTGCGGGATGTGCGGCGGAAAGCCGGACTGCAGCTTTTTCTACGAGAGGAAGAAATCCAGGTGCGGGCTGGTGGACTCCACCGACCGCAGGTCTGAAACACTGATCAGGGGTCCACTTTGCTCGGCAAGGGTCAATGACCTCGGCTTTGCGGTAGGGTCGGCCCTCTGGATGGCGGCCAGGCTGCTGGTGGACGCAAGGCCCTTTACCAGTGTCGGCCTTGCCGGCCTGAAACTGGGGTACTGCGGAAAATCCGGGATGGTGGTGGGTATACCGGTTGCGACCCTGGCCAAAAATCCATACGTCGACATCAATCCGGACTATCACCTGATCAATATGGAGAAGGTGCTGGAAGGCGCCAGGAAACAGTATATTACGCCCAGGACGGTTACCACCTTCGACTACCGGAAGTGGATTCCCAAGCGCGAGGAGGGGAAATAGTCATGGCCAGATACGATGGAAAAGAAGCCGTACAGGAACATCTGCTGGATGTGGCCAAAAGCATGATTCAGGCTGCATATAAGGCTCCTCTCACCACGGGGAGGCTTAAGCTGCAAGCAGAAATAGTGACCGGTGAAGACCTTGTTCCCATCATCGAACTGCTTGGGGTAATGTCCAAGATTTCGCAGTTTGTTGCCTGGGACTACATGACTCTCAAAGAGTCCTATGAGGCCGGCAGCCCACCTGTACTGGTGCTGATTGGGGCCGATACCACGGTTTCGGAGATGGCCTGGAATTGCGGCGCATGCGGATTCCCCACCTGTGGTGAGTTTAATGCCTATGCCAGGGAAAACAGGGGTCAGGGCCTGGTGGGTGGGGGTCCCTCCTGCAACTGGAAGATAATTGATGTGGGGATAGCCTGCGACTGGGCGGCGGCAGCAGCATGGCATCATAACGTGGATAACAGGGTGCAGGGATCTACCGGCAGCGCCGCGTCAACCCTGGGATTCCTGCCGGGCACAAGCTCAATTTTAGGTATATCCCTTGGGCCTTGCAAAGAAATGGTTTGGTACAGCAGGGAGGTCATGAACAAAAAATTCTCCTACGAGGACCATATCAATACCATGTTCAGAACCATACCGACTCAGTTTCTGGCCTTTGCCGGGGGTGGCAAGCCGTCTTTCAAGGGCTCCGACAGGTGGTGGGAGGAGCCTGGATTTGTCAGTTACGGCCTGGAACCGGAGTCGGAAGAGCGCCTCTATGAAATAATCATGGAGATGGCGGATGTGGTGGATAAATACGGAGACCAGATAGCCGGAAGGTATAAGGATAAAAATAAATGATTCTGCGGCAAACCTCTCATGTGACCGGAAGGAGAAATGTTATGAGGGATGTTTATGTAATAGGAGTGGGGATGATTCGCTTCGGAAAATTTTTTGACGCCACCATAAAGGGTATGGCGGCCGAAGCGGCAGACCTTGCGCTAAGGGACAGCGGAATTGGGAAGGAAGAGATAGAGTCGGCGTATGTGTCCAATTCTTTCTGGGGGATGTTTGAAAACCAGCACTCCATCCGGGGGCAGGTTGCCTTAAGACCCTTCGGCATTCAGGGCATACCTGTTGTTAACACGGAAAATGCCTGTGCGGGGGCGTCCACCGCCTTTCACCTGGCCTATCTGGGTATTGCCTCGGGCGCCTATGATACCGCCCTGGCACTGGGTGTGGAAAAAATATCCAATGAAAACAAGGCTCTTTCCCTTTCTTCATATGCGTCATGTATCGACGTTGAGAAGACCGCTGAACAGATAAACACGCTGATGAAGCTCAACGAGATGTACAGCCCGCAGGTGCCGCAGGACCAACCTGGTCAGGGACGCAGTTTGTTTATGGATATATATGCCGCAGTGACCCGCTGGCACATGGCCAAATACGGCAGTACCCAGAGGCAGCTGGCGGTAATTTCGGCCAAAAACCATTATCACGGCAGCCTCAATCCGCTGGCCCAGATTCAAAAGAATATGACTGTGGAAGAGGTGCTGGCGGATGTGCCGGTTTCATATCCCCTTACCAGGGCTATGTGTTCACCTGTCGGTGACGGAGCGGCCGCGGCTGTCCTCTGCTCGTCCGATTTCCTTAAAAAGCTGGATGGCGCCAGGCCGGTGAAAATTCTTGCCTCGGTGCTGGGCTCCGGCCGGGACCGTCCCATTGACGGTGTGGATATTGGGGAGCGGCTTTCCAGAAAAGCCTATGAAATAGCCGGGCTGGGGCCGGAGGATATCGATGTGGCCGAACTTCATGACGCCACGGCCTTTGGCGAACTGCACCAACTGGAGGTGCTGGGGTTCTGCCCCGAGGGAGAGGGGGGAGTTTTTTCGGAAAGCGGGGCTACAGCCCTGGGGGGTAAAATCCCGGTCAACACCTCCGGTGGGCTGGAGTCCAGGGGGCATCCAATCGGGGCGTCGGGACTGGCCCAGATTCATGAGATTGTTACCCAGCTTAGGGGCGAGGCTGGGAAAAGACAGGTGGAAGGGGCAAAAATCGGTTTTACTGAAAACGGCGGAGGGAATATAGGCTTTGAGGAAGCAGCCATGACAATACACATTTTCGAAGCGGTCAAGTGAAAAATAAATAAATTGATTGAGGAGGTAATAAAATGGCGGTATACAAAGACACCAACCTGATGTACGAGGTGCTGGGGGGATTATGGCAGCAGCTCCTGGAAAATTCCGCTACCGGGCCCAAGTTTAAGCAGGCGGATCTGAGGATAAAGTTCAACCTTTCCGATCCCGCGGGCACACTCTGGATCACTCCCGACGGTATATTTACCGGTGATAAGGACATGAAAGCCGATGTTGAAATGACCCTTACCGGGGATACGGCACACAAATTCTGGCTGAAGGAACTGTCGCTGCCGGTTGCCCTGGCCCGGAAGCTGATTGTTTCCAAGGGGGCGATGAACAAGGTCATGAAGCTGTTGCCTCTTCTCAAACCCCTGCATGAGATGTACCCGGCAGTTTGTGAAAAATACGGGTTGCCCAAATAGAAGGTGGTGTTTTAAGGATGAGCGCGGGAAACATGACCCTGATGTCCTGTATTGTAGAGGATGCCGCTCAAAAGAGACCTGATTTCAACATACTGACATTTGATTACGGTGATTTTCCGGAGGAAGTTGTAACCTATGAAGATATTTATAAAAAGGGATGTAAAATAGCCCGCCTGCTGCAGGAAAACGGGATAGGCCAAGGCGACCGGTTCGCCCTTTTGATGCGCAATTTCCCGGAATTTGTATACTCCTTGTGGGCGGCATCGGCCACCGGCGCCATTGTTGTGCCCATCGACCCCAGGTCAAAGGGCGACAAGCTGAAGTATCAGCTGGAGAATTCAAACTCCACGGGTGTGATTGTAGCGGCGGAACATCTGAAGGACTTGGAAGAGGCCATGTCTGAAAAAAGCAGCCTCAAAGTACTCGGGGTGGTTTATAAGGATTTTTCAGGTGTGGCCGTTAATGAAAAATACCCTGTAATGAATGATATACTGGCCGGTCCGGATGTCCCACCCCCCGACCGCAGAAAGACCGATCCGGACACGCCGCTGGAACTGATTTACACGTCAGGCACCACCGGCAATCCCAAGGGGGTGGTTGTAAAGGAAAGCAGGCTGGCGACTTACGCCCTTCTGGCCAGGATGATTTGGCAGTACAGTGAAACCGATATTCTGTATACCGGCCTTTCCCTTACCCATGGCAACGCCCAGGCGGTTACCCTTATTCCCTCGCTGTCCCTTGGTATTCCTGCTGTTATAGGGCATAAATTCACCAAAAGCAGAATCTGGGATGTCTGCCGCAAATACGGCTGCACAACCTTTTCTCTGCTGGGCGGCATGATGATGGGAATTTACAGCGAGCCGCAAAGGGACAATGATGGCGATAATCCTGTGCGCAAGGTGATCAGCGCCGGGACGCCGCCATCCATTTGGACGGAATTTGAAAATAGGTTCAATGTGAAGATTCATGAGTGGTACGGCGCGGTGGAGGGAGGCTTTGCCCACAATCCGCCGGGGGTGGGGCCTGTGGGGTCCTTCGGCAAGACGCTGGATGGCATGATGGAAATGAAAGTGGTGCGGGAAGACGATACCGAGTGTGAGCCCGGGGAAATAGGGGAACTGATCTGCCGCATGGTGACGGGGGATAACAATGTAGAGTATTTCGGCAACAAGAAGGCCTCGGAGGAAAAGACCAGGGGCGGTTGGCTGAGGACCGGGGATATGTGTCACAGGGACAAGGATGGCTGGTTCTATTTCGACTTCAGGGCCGGGGGGGGCCTCAGAAGACAGGGTGATTTTATTCAGCCCGATTTCGTGGAGAAGGTTATTGCCCGGCACCCTGATGTGAGCGATGTCTGTGTTTATGGCATACCTGCCGCTTCCGGCGCGCCCGGAGAGAGCGATCTGGTGGCGGCGGTGGTTCCCTTTGCCGGAAAACAGTTGGATCCGAAGTCTGTTTTTGACGCATGCCTGGCCGGGCTTGAGCGAAATTCGGTACCCACCTACATTCAGGTTGTGGACGAGATTCCCAAAACTGCGTCGGAAAAGAATCTGGACAGGGTTTTAAGGGAAAGTTTCAGTCCGGATGCGGCCAATGTGTATAAATATTTGTGATGAAGGAGTGATATAGATGGATTATCTTGACCTTAACGTAGATTTGACCGATGAGCAGCTGGATCTGAAAAAATCGGTCCGTAAATTCGCCAGGGAAGTGCTTCGTCCCGCCTCCATCGAACTGGACAAGCTGTCAAACCCGGAAGATGTATTAAAAAGGGACTCCATTTACTGGGACTGCATGAAAAAAATGAAGGAGATGGGATACCACACCGTATTTATTCCCGAAACATACGGGGGGATGGGACTTTCCCCCACCGAACTGCATATTTTTTGGGAGGAATTGGGCTGGGGCAGTTCGGGATTTGCCGTTTCAATAGGGGTGGATTGCTTCCCGGCATTCATGGCCTCGATGGTTCCCGACGAGGAGGAAAGGGTAGTGGAGGAAATCATATTACCCTTTGTTCAGAAGACCGACAACAGTATTATCGGCTGTTGGGCCATTACCGAGCCCAACCACGGGTCCGACCAGTTGACCGTGGGCATGCCCTGGTTCAATGACCCCGGGATAAACGGTCAGGTTTCGGCCAGGCTTGAAGGTGACGAGTGGGTGATAAACGGTCAGAAATCTTCATGGGTTTCCAACGGCCCACATGCCACCCATGCCTTGCTCTATCTAAATATCGAAAAGTCTATGGGCCTCGCCGGAGGCGGGATCGCGGTCTGCCCCCTTGACCTGCCCGGTGTTTCAAAGGGCAGGTGCCTTGATAAACTGGGGCAGCGGGAACTCCCCCAGGGAGAAATTTTCTTTGACAATGTAAGGCTGCCCAGGCACCTGATGTTGGTTGAGCCGGAAATTTACGAGACCATGCTTGACTCCACACTGGCCATAGCCAACGCCACCATGGGTGCCATATTTACGGGCGTGGCCAGGGCCGCCTTTGAAGAGGCGCTGGCATATTCAAAGGTAAGGGTCCAGGGGGGAAAATACCTCTATGAGCACCAGCTTGTGCAGAAAAAACTTTTTGACATGTTCCTGCAGGTGGAGGCCGCCAGGGCTATTTCCAGGGCGGCAATGAATTACAATTTCTCCAATACCCCTCCGGTTACAAGGTACTCTATAGCATCAAAGGTCTTTTGCACAAACGCGGCCTTTGAAGTGGCCAGTGAGGCGGTGCAGATTTTCGGCGGTTATGGTGTCAGCAAGGAATACTATATTGAAAAGCTGTTCAGGGATGCAAGGGCGGCAAAGATAGAGGACGGCTCAAACGATGTGCTGGCTTTAACCGCCGCCTGGTCGTTAATCCGGGATTCTGAATGATTTTTATGCGCTTCCGCCCCGTGGGATATGGTTCCCGCGGGGTTTTTCCTCTTTAAGCGGGGACTTTGGTAAAGGGCGGTTACTTGCCCGTAATCCCGGCTTTTTTTGAGATGTACGCTTGAAGGTTTTAGGGCCGGTTAAGGTATTGACAGATGGTATGTAAGATGTTATTTTGAAATTGTGATATGAATCACATATCTATGATGCAGTTAAAAAGGGCTACTTGTCAGGGAAGGCCCTTTATATAGATCGTTATAAGTGCAAAAATGCACAAGCGGGGGGGGGGGTATATGAAAGTTGCAGGACGTTACAACAGCCATTCATAAGGGAAGGCAAATAGTCAGTGCCGGTAATATGTTTGGTAAGGGGGATGATGTCATGTTTAAGAAAATACTGGTTCCAATAGACGGGTCTGATGTATCAATCAAGTCACTGAGAACGGCGGCAAGGATGGGTGAGATTTTCGGGTCTGAAATTACCATCATTCATGTTATGCAGTTTCCTTCGTCCCTGGTGCTTTTCGAGACATACAACGGAAAGCTGGGTGAAATACACTACCAGTTAAAAGAGAGGGTTGAGACGCTGGGGGAAAAGATCCTTGAAAATGCTGAAGAGATATGCATGTCTTATGATGTCAGGACCAGAGAAAAATCAGTCTGGGGGGAGCCGGCCAACGAAATATTGCAGGAGGCGATATTTGGCAATTACGACCTTGTCGTCATTGGCAGCCGGGGATCGGACGAAATTGAAGACTGGCTTCTGGGAAGCGTGTGCCAGAGGGTGGTTCGCCGGGCCAACTGCCCCGTTTTGGTGATCAGATAAAAAGAAGGCCGTCCGGCGGGAGTTGTGGTATGATAACCCTTAAGGACGGTGTTTGGAATGATATCATTAAACATGACAATTGAGGCAGGCCATTTTCCCCTTGAAGCGGTGCTGGAACTTCCTTCCGAAAAGGCTGCGAAATGTCCCGCTGTGGCTGTGTGCCACCCACATCCCCTGTACGGCGGGAATATGGAAAACAATGTTGTGCTTTCGGTGAGCAGGTCGCTGGCCGGGGCGGGAATAGCCTGCCTGCGGTTTAATTTTCGCGGTGTGGGCAGAAGCGGGGGGGCCTTTGACAATGGGATCGGAGAGCAGGATGACTTGAAATGGGCGCTGGAGGCTATTTCCGGGCGGGAAGAAATCGACCCTGGGCGGATAGGGGTGGCGGGTTATTCCTTTGGTGGAATGGTGGCCATGGCCGTGGGGGAGAAGGATAATAACGTCAGGGCCATCGGTTTGATTTCACCCTTGATTATTCCCGGCGCCCTTAGCGAATGTCCCAAGCCGAAGCTGGTTGTTTCCGGTTCGGCGGACAGCCTTATTGCCCCGTCTCTGGTGCTGGAGTCTGCGGAGGCTATGGCGGAACCCAAAATTATTGAGATAATTCCCGGCGCCGACCACTTCTGGTGGGGAAAGGATGATATCATGGCGGAGATGGTCACTGACTTTTTCAGTGAGTCTCTGGCTGACAGGGCCGGCTAAAGAAACATGATAATTATGGGGCTGTCGCTGCATATGCGGGGCAATCCCGTTTTTTCAGTAATGAACTGTCGGGATGTTCAGATTTTGCCGCCATATCTGCCGATAATTTCTTCTGCCTGAGAGATCTTTTCATCTGAAGTAACAACTGTTAATAGAAAGCTTTTTCCTCCCGCCACTCCGTAGTTCACATCGCCGTATCCGCTAACCGAAGGGTCTGCTGAAATGAGAATGCGACCGGTATCGCTGAGATTACCGGCTGTGCTGTCTGAATAAATAGTCGGCCCTGTCTGGGTTACCGCGTTATTGACGGGATTGTTTATCCGGTTGTTGATACTCACGTCATACCTTGAAACACGGTCAACCCGGGTCTGGCTGAAACCCGCTCTATTCAAGGCGCTGGCTGCTTTCTGGGCATCATTGCTGCTGGGGAAATAGGCAAGGACTGATCTTTCACCCGGCGACAGTTGCATTTCAACACCCCTTGTATGTATTTATTTGCGGCACGGGAAAAAGTTTTTGCCGATGCCGCTGATATTAGCATGGCCGCCGGACGGATTGTTATTCATAAAAGGCTTATGCTTATACTGAGTTTCCAACTGTTGTGCAGTTTGACATCTGTTTATGCCTGATACTGGAAAGGGCTGTTGACGAATAGTCAACAGCCCTTGTTTTTAAATAGCATTATTGGGCCTTTATATAGGCTGGATTAAGATCTGCAAAGCCCTGTAAGTCTCCGGTAACTTCATATTTGCCCGCCATGTAAGCATCAATGCCGTTAACCTTGCCGCTGGCGATATCCAGCCAAAGTTGCTCAGTCACTTTTACAGTAACATTGGGGTTTGTAGCTTTGCCTTTTTCCCAGGTTACCTTGCCGTCCTTAAAATGGATAGTATAATCAGCTTTTTGGTCGGTGATAGTGAACTGGGCAACCTTGTCAACGCCTTTAAGCACAGAGGCGTCATAAGGCAGTTCATTGAGGTATTTTTCAAAATTAGTTAGTTGGGCAGGTTCAGCAGGAGCAGCGGGTGTTTCCGGAGCAGCGGGTGTTTCCGGAGCAGCAGGTGTTTCCGGAGCAGCAGGTGTTTCCGGAGCAGCAGGCTTTTCCGGAGCAGCAGGCTGACTGGTGGCTGCCGACGGGGTGATGGTTACTGTATAGGTGGCCTCGTCCCAGCCCACTGTTGCCCCCAGGGCCTCACTTACAAAGCGGAGGGGAACCAGGGTTCGCCCGTCCACGATTTTGGCGGGCACGTCCAGGGTAACTTCATCGTTATTTTTGAAAGCCTTGCCGCCGATGATAAGCTTGATGGTTACATCACCCTTGGTGGCGGTAACGGTTTGTGTGGCCTCGTCCCAGCCCACCGTTGCCCCCAGAGCCTCAAAAATGGCGCGAAGGGGAACCAGAGTCCGTCCATTTTCAATGGTGGGGGGAACATCGAAGGTGAGCGCTTTTCCACCCAGGACCACGGACGGTGATTCAGCCAGCGCCGGAACGGCAAAGGCCGTAATTATGAGAGCGGCACACAGAATAATGAGCAGTTTCCTTTTCAAAAGATAACCTCCTTTAAATCTTTCTTAACTATTAGGAGAAATATTTTTTCATGTCGGAAAGATAAGTGGTGTTGCCGGAAGCGGTAAATTTCTTGGTCAGATAAGCAGTTGTTCCGTTGACTTTGCCCGAAGCCATATCCAGCCACAGTTGCTCGCCGACATTAATGGTTACGCTGGGATTTGATACAGTTCCCTTGCCCGTGGTGCACTTTTCATTTTCAATCTTGACCCAGTACTGTCCCGGGTGGCCGTCTGTGATGTTAAACTGGTAAACGATGGTCTTCCCCTTGACTTTTTCCGGGTTCAGTTTTCCGGGAAGAGTGTCAAGGTATTCTTCAAAGGGGCTTTTGGCAGCCGGTGTTACAGCAGGCTTTTGCTCTGCAGCCGGTTTCGAGCTGTCCGCTGAAGCAGTTTTGTCATTGGAAGGTTTTGCTTGATCTTGCACTGTTTTGCCGGCTTCCGCACCAGGTTGCTGGGCGTCGGCGGCAGGTTGTGCTGTTTCAGCGGTGGACTGTGCAGCGGGCTGTTGTTGATCTGTTGCGACGGTCTGCGTTTGTTCGGTCTGGGCTGCATTATCCTTGGTTTTTGTCCCGCATCCTGCAACGGATAAGAGAGTAACAGCCAATACTACAGACAACATGAGGTATAAAAACCTTTTCATTACATCACCTTTCCTGAAAAAAAGATTTTTACGGGAGGCCGTTGAGGAATTCTTGCGGGGATTGCTTCCGGAGGCCTCCTGCAGACTACACACGTTTGACGCCTTCCAATAAGTTTTGCGATATTCTTCCGGTTACAACCAATGTGCTTGTCCACCTGTAAAATGAGAACATGATGATGTTAAAAAGCTACAGTATGCCTCCCCCCTTTTACCCGGGCAAAATTACGGCTGCATTAAATATGAATGCCCTTGGATTATTCAAGCAGCCAAAAATTACATCACTTTCCAACTATAATTAACTATATATATATAAAATGACAAAATCAATATAAATTTTTGTTAAAATTATAAAATTCATTAAATAGCGACATTGAAAAAATAAAAAATTTATTCTAAAAACGGATAAAATAGAAAGCCACTGACAAAGACAATTGTCAGCAGCCCGGGGGCAATTTTTCCGCCTGAATCAGAAAATCTTTTTTTCGCAGTTAAACTGATTGACCTGGTCCAGGGCCTCGCCAAAACGCTGAAAGTGATTCACCTCTCGTTGTCTGAGGAATCTTAGAGTATCTTTCACACCGGGGTCGTCGGTGAGGTTAATCAGATGTTCATATGTGGTCCGGGCCTTTTGTTCGGCGGCCAAATCCTCAGTCAGGTCGGTAACAGGGTCTCCGGTTGCCTGAATATACGCCGCTGTCCAGGGCACGCCGTCGGGGTTGACGGGAAAGACCGCATTGTCATGCATGGCGTAATAATCGCCCATTCCCGCGTTCCGCATAACCTCGGCCGGCACACCATGGGTAAGTTTATAGATCATGGCGGCAATTATTTCCCAGTGGGCAAGTTCCTCGGTGCCTATATCAGTGAGCAGCCCCTTGGGGCCGTTTGCCCGCTGATATGAAAAAGGCCGGAGGTTGACTTTCAGCAGAAAATCCAAAGCCGAATCAATTGTTAAAAATGATTTCAATACGGTTATCCCGGTAAACAGTGACAGACTTTATTGTGTTGACCAGTATCTCCCGCTTTTCACCGGTGGTGGCCTCTTCCCAAAGCCGGGATAAGTCAGTGACAATTTCAAGGACCCGTCCCGGGCCGGCCGGCTGCAGGTTGTTTTCCTCCGGGGGGGCCGGTTGCTGATCAATATTGGATTGCAGGAGGTCTTTTCTGGCCTTTAGTTCTTTAACACGTTCAAACAATTCAGCCGGGTCGAGCAATCCCTTTTCAAAAGCCCCGTACCACCGCTCCAGCTTTTTGTTCAGTGCGGCCAACTCCCTGGCGGCCTGGTCGGCGGCCCGGGCATGGATATTTTTGCCCGCACTGCCGCCCAGAGTCTCCTCCACTGCCTGAAGAAGCAGTCCTTGGCTGAAGTTGAATTTGGACAGTTCCAGGAAGGCTCTGGTTTCAATTTCCACGGCCCTTTTATAGCCGCATTTGCACCTCCGGTCCAGTGCCATGTGGCGGGCGGTTCCGTCCTGGCTGTAGCAGACATAATACCGTATGATCTTTTGGGGCTCCGCCAGGGGGTAGTTTTGCCATACATTTTTTATTCGCATCCGCGCGCCGCACTCACCGCACCAGATTATTCCGGTCAGCAGCCCTTTTTCGCCGGCCGGATGGCGAATGTTTTTTTTGCCGTTGATGAGGGATTGAGCCTCATGCCATTTTTCCGGGCTGATAATGGGTTCATGCCTGCCGGGGTATAGTGTTCCCCTGTGACCTACCAGGCCGGCATAAACAGGGTTGGTCAGCACCTTCCTTATAAAATTTCTGTTCCAGCCCCTGTTGGCGGGACCGGGGATGCCGTATTTTTCCAGCCTCTCGGCAATATGTTGATAACCGGTCCGGCCCGTGATGTATTCATCATATATGAGCCTGACCGTCCCGGCCTGGATTTCGTCCACCTCCAGGCGCTTTTCACCGGGATTGTAACTGTAGCCGTAAGGGGCGGGACCACCGGGAAAACGCCCCTGCCTGGCGCTTTCCCTTTTGGCCATTCTTACGCGCTCAACAATTGTTTCCCTTTCCAGCTGGGCGAACACCGCCATCATGCCAAGGGCCGCCTTGCCAAAGGGGGTGGTGGTGTCAAAGGTTTCAGTAACTGACTTGAAGCCGATTTTATTGGGTTCAAATATATCCTCCAGCAGGTGTAATATGTCCTTCTGTCTTCTGGAAAGGCGGTCCAGTTTCAGCACCAGCACGATGTCAAAGAGGCGGCTCTCGGCCTGAGCCATCAGTTGCCTGATGGCAGGCCTTTCCATGTCTTTTCCGCTGTAGCCGTCATCAATGAAAAAATGGTGTATGGACCACCCCTGGGCCCGGCAGTATGCCGTCAGGCGCGATTTTTGTGCCGGGATGGATATGCCGTGCTCCGCCTGCTCGTCGGTGCTGACCCGGATGTATGCGGCCACCCTCAATGACATTTTAATACCTCCGCGGGTAAGGAATAAGTGGAAAAAAAGACTTGGTTGAGGCTATAATATGTTGTAACGCTGAGTGAGTTGATGCCTCGGGTTTTGTATAAGCATGGAATTTGGAGGTAATATGGACGACAGACAGATGTTTAATCTGATAGCCGGTGAGGCAGGCCGCACCCCACCGGGTGCTGGCCATAAACAGGGGCGAGCGGGAGGAATTCCTGAAGGTGTCCGTGGAGGTTGACGAAGAAAGAATTTTGGAGCATATCAACCGGAAGTGGGTAAAACGGCCCTCGGCCACCTCGGAATTGGTGCTGGCGGCGGCAAGGGACAGCTACCGGAGGCTTATCGCCCCTGCGGTGGAGAGGGATATACGCAACAGGCTGACCGAAACAGCCGAGGAGCAGGCCGTGTCTGTGTTTTCAAGAAATTTGCGCCAGCTGTTGATGCAGCCCCCCATAAAGGGAAGGGTGGTATTGGTCGGGGTGCTGGATGTTGACTTGCAGCGGAAAAGGGTTTCTTTGAGCATGAAGGGAAGTTGAAGGCTATTCATCTTCATGGTCGGGGCCGGCTTTGCCGCCGCCAAGCCTGACCGCCCACCAGCGTATGAACTTTTTAAAGCCGGAAGGATTGCCGGCCTGCACAATGGCCAGGGCAACCTTGGGCAGCACTGTCAGGTGGGAATAAATAAGAAAGCGCGGCTCCCAGCGGGGAGAATATTTAGACTTGAAGTTATACAGTCCCTTGAAATTATAAAGATTTTCATAGAGCAGGCGGACGGCCTTTTCCGCCAACGAAGAGCTTTCTTCCCGGCCCACGTGGGCCAGGGGGGCCAGACCAAGGTTGAATACCTCAACTCCCCTTTCCTTGAAATAAAGGATTGACTGTAAAAAGAGAAAATCCATCACACCGTTGGGAGCGCGGCGGGAAAAGCGCATCATGTCCGTGGTGGCGCTGGAGAGGGTATACATGGGGATGAAATTGGCAAAGGCGTAAATGGTGCCGTTCCGGTCTTCCACCGTCACCACGGTGTTTTCTTTCAGCTTTTCTTCCTGGAACCACCCCAGGGAAAACCCCTTTTCTTCCCCGCCCTGGTAATAAAGCCAGTTGTCAGATACCTTTTTCAAATCTGAAAGCAATTTTTCATCAAGGGGGGGATGGTGCCAGACAGCCTTAAACCCCTGGCGGCTGAAACGGCTCAGGGTATTTCTCATATGTCTCCACTTTCCGCCGGAGAGGTTGAAGCTTTCCAGGTCGATAATGGCCTCATAGCCGATGTGAAGGGACCGGAGGCCGGCTTTTTTGTAGGAGTCCAGGTATTCAGGCAGCACCTGGTAGAAGGCCGGGTGCCAGCCGTTGTTTTCACATAGAACCACATACTCCCTGATGGTCTCGGCAATATCCTCAGCCGGCCCGACAGGATCTCCCAGTGTAACCGCCACATCTCCTTCCTGCCGGTATGCTATATAGCAGGTGCCCTTTTTGTTGAAAAAGAAATATTTATCTTCCCACAGGGTAAAATATACCAGGGCGGACTTTCCGTGCCGGGCGGCGATGTCGCGGGCCTTTTCCAGTTCGTGCAGCCGTGTGGTGTGCCTGTATATTACCGGCCTGAGGAGCATGATTAAAAAAAGCAGCAGCCCTATTTCCCACATAAACCAGAGTGAGTCAAGGAACCGGTAGGCCCGGTGAGTTTCCGGGTGTACGGCGGGCGCGGACAGACTGAACATTTCCAGCAGGGTGTTTACCAAGTAATTTTGAAAAGAAGGCTCTATGCCCAGGGCTCTGTGCATCAGGTAAAACCCCGTCAGCCCGTAGGCTATATTGAAAAACACCACCCCCGCCAGCAGGACGAAGGCTTTCCTTATGGTGGGAATATCGCTGCCGGCCCTGAAATCAGGGAATAGGTACACAAAAAGCACGGCAACCGCGGTTATGAACAAAGCCTCCTCATAATCAAGCCCCTTCATAATGTTGAAAACAATTGAGGCCAGCAAGGTTCCGAAGGCAAGCCACCAGGCTATTCTTTTCTTCCGGCGGATGCCGTTGGCCGTAATTAACAGCATAAAACCGGCCAGAGCAACAATATGGCGGCTGCCCCTGATAAGAAAAAGGGGCAGAATTTCTCTTAAAAGTTGAAGCCTGTAAGGGAGTGCAGGCTGAAAGGCCGATGCTATGTTAAGTACGCCCGCCAGAAAAGTTAATACTGCCAGCAGAGGGGGCCCAACAATGGTCCGGCGCAGTTTCATTTTAAATGCCTCCCTGTCAATCTCATTCCGATCATGCCGGGAATTATAGGATACCAGAAGGTTGCGCCCCTGTATATAAGGGCCACCGAAAAGGCTGTTCCGAAGGAAACTCCCATTTGCATGTAAAACCATGTCATTGCGGTTTCATAAACCCCTATTCCCTGCGGGACCATGCTGGCCATTGACATTACTGTGACCAGCCCGAACCCTGCCGCCACAAGCCCCGGGCTGATACTGTAATTTGCTGTTTTGAAAGACAGGTATAGTACCGCCATATCTGTAAACTGCATAAGGATGCCGCACAGAAGGGCGACGGCTATTTTGCCCCCGGCTTTTTCCCAGCCCCGGTCCAGGCTCCGGCAACTGTTCAAAAAACTGCTGACGGCGTTTTTAAAACGGGCAAGGGTACTTTGGCGGGGTTTGAATTTTTCCAGGTATACGGCCAGCCCGCCGATGTTTTTCGCTGATACTGCAAAAAGTATGAGGGCCAGCAGAACCAGGGCGCCAAACATCGCTGCGGCAACCTCCTCCGCATAATTTAAGTCACCGCGGACAAAGAGGTAATAGAGTCCCCACATAACCAGGGGGAAGAATGACAGGTAGTCCAGCAGGTAAAAGCTTATATTGGCAAGCAGGCTTACCTCGGTGCCCACACCATACCGGGCAGCCTCACCGGCAAATGATACTGCGCCGGATGCGCCGCCGGACGGAACAAGTTTATTCCAGGCATTGCTGACAAGGGTAATCAGGTAGGTTCCGGCATAGGGAATGTTGACGTTCCAGATACTTAATATTACCTTGTACATCAGAGCCTGAAAGCAGTAAAAAACCATTTGCAGCGCCAGCGCCGCCGCAAAATATCTCCACAGCCCCACAGTGAGAGTCGCCCATACGTTGGTGATTTCAGCCCTGTGAGTCCAAAGGAGGCCGGCCAGCAAAAGAAAAGACAATAAAATCAATACCCGGGATCTGAACACAGAATTGTACATTATATCAACATACCCATTTCTGATTATTATACCCTGAAAATGCTTATACTGAAATTCTAATGCTGTCGGAATGGCCAGGGGTGCATTTCCGCTTGGTCGGAGAAGCCAAAGATGCATTACCGATTGGTCGGAGGGGCCGGAGAAGCATTTCCGTATCAGTGAAGGGCTGAATTTGCCGTAAAGGACTTGCCCTTTTTTAAACAGAAAATACTTTGTTAAAAGGTGGTGTTGCATGGTGAAAAGAGTTACCGCGGCCATAATTGAAAAGGATGGCAGGCTTCTTATCGCACAGAGGCCCAGGGGTGATAAACTGTCTTTAAAATGGGAGTTTCCGGGCGGTAAGATTGAAGAAGGTGAAACGCCGGAGGAGTGCCTTGTGCGGGAGATAAAAGAGGAGCTAAACCTTGACATTCAAATAACCGGTCATTTTATGAACAGCAAATATCAGTACGAAAGCGGCGGGATTGAACTGATATGCTATTTTGCAAAAATAATTGGCGGGGAGATGAAACTGAATGTCCACGAGGCGGTGGAGTGGGTTGGGAGGGATGAATTGAAAAAATTTGATTTTGCCCCCGCGGACATACAGGTTTTGAATTGTATGGCAAATGGAGATTGATAACCGTTTGTACACGCTTGACTCAAAGGTTGACCAGTGGATTCGGGTTGCCCAATTTTTGATAAAAGCTGATGCTGTTAACCGGCAACCTTGGCCTGGCTTCCGGAAACTCACCGGGATAACCGATAGCCAATATTCCCGCATGATAATATTCTTTGTCCGGGGCATTTATAATTTCAAGAATTTTATCATCATTAACAAGCTTTACCCAACAACAGCCCAGACCCATTCCGTGGGCGGCAAGCATTATAAAAGTGGCGGCGATTGAACTGTTTAGCGCGGCGTCAACCTTTAACTCATTAAAAGACCAGTCATCCAATACGTGATCAGCATCATTTTTAACATCCTCCCCGAAACATCCCGCTTCCACCAGTTCACTTGTTCTGTGGGGTATTGTTTCCCTGGGGTCAATTACTCCCAGTACAATTATCAAAAGGGGAGCTTCCAAAACCACTTAAAATTCATTATATCCACAAACACCACCCGTCCATGGACATAGAAGATAGTTCCTTTAGCATAGCCAGTGCCTCCAGGTACTCAGTCAATACCTTCTGTACCACGTCTGCATTAAACTTCAAGGTTCAACACCTCTTTTAGGTAGCGTTTGCGGTAATGGACGAAATCTATGTAGGCCGATATTGTCTTTTCAGTAAAATTGGTCAGTATATCTTCATTCCTGGCGAACAAAAGTTTCCCGCCCTTTAAGACATTGTAGCGGAAAGAAAGGGGAGAATAGTTGATCACCCGTATATCTAAAGGATATCTGACGATTTTTTCAAGTTGGACCTCCAGATCAATTTCCAATTTGGTTATGGAATCCTTTGGCAGGCTTGCGCCTTCTTTGAGGTAAACTGCTATATCAATGTCGCCAAATTGTTCTTCGTTCAGGAAGGATCCATGAATATAAGCGAATTCCAGCTCAGTGTAGTGTTTTAAGCTTTCAGTCAAGAGTGAAATAATTTCACTCTTGTTTTTATTTACCAGGGAATGCTTTTTTCTAAAAGCCCTCATGAAAATACTCCTTGTTTGGGAGTGGATTGTTAGCCGGTATGGTTTTGTACCGGCCGGGATAATGGGTGGAGCAGAGTACTACCCCTGCATATATAATGCATTTATGTCTTAATTAAGAAGGGAGAGGATCAGGTTTTCTATGGAGTAATGCCCTCCGGTGAGGTCCCGCAGGGAACTTTCCCTGCCGAAAATGGTGTCCCTTATTGCCGGGGCCGGGTAGCCCCTGCCGTTAAGGTCATCGACTTTTCCCTTAATCTCTTCAATATGGCTGATGAATTGCTCCAGAGCGCTCCGGCCGTCTTCCACCACCCTGCCTATGGAGGTGAAAAGCTTCATTGCGGGGATATCCAGGTCCAGGAGAATTTTTGCCGAGCTGATTATTTGTTTGATGTTTTCGTCTGCCCGGAAAACCTTCTGGTTTTCCGACACAAAAAGGTCGCCGGAGAAGCACCAGCCCCTGTTTGGTTCCACCAGCGCCACATGCCCGGGGCAATGGCCGGGTGTATGTACGGCCATGAATTCAAGACAGCCTGTTTTGACGATTTCGGGGAGCGGCAGCGCCTCACAGGGTTCAGGGTAGCCCCACACAAGTTCCTGGTAGGGATTCAGGCTGGGAACCCGGTTTATGAGAGGCGCCTCCAGGGGGTGGGCATATATGTTTATCCCGAGTTCCCGGGCCAGAATACTGTTTGCCCCCACGTGGTCTTCGTGGTGGTGGGTGTTGACCGCCAGGTCCACCCTTTGCCCCTGGATGGCAGTAATGAATTCTGCGGTGGTGTGCCTGCAGCCGGTGTCTATCAAAAGCCCGTCCACCAGGTAGGCGGCCACCCAGTAAAGGGGACGGCCGCCCATTTCGGCGCTCATTTTAATCTGCTGAACACCCCCGAAATGGTTGACTTCTATCATAAAATACACCCCTTGCGGATTGTTGTTTCGTCTTCTATGCGCTATACCTATTAAAACCGGAGTGGGATGCCGCTGTCAATATATTTCAGGGCGTCTTCCGGTTTTCCTTCTCCAGTATCCGTATGGCTATGCGGACCATTACCCGGAGGGCCTTTTTTATTTTTGCCTGTTCGGGGGTTAACTGCTTTTTCATGCTGTATAGTATGCAAGGCGGGGGCGGCGGGGTCACTGTTTCATATCAGCTGGTGAACAGCCCTTTAGTCATGGGTGTGGGCATGGAGTACCTCTGGGTAAGGTAGCGGACGCCGGCGGAAAGCTCGGAGTCGGGGCCTCCGTATTGGGCCAACAGGAATTTGGCCATGCGCAGGTCGTTGCCCGCTACCCTTACCGGGTACTCAAGCTTTTTTTCATATATCCACATGCACTTTCTTCCTTTCTAAAGTATTGGTAAACATTTTTATATAATTGGCTTCAATCTATTGGTTTATAAGGAATGCCTTTATTATTCTGAATTCTGACTTCTGACTTCTGGATTCTGGATTCCGACCATTAAAATGTTCAGTATAAGCGCTAGTAAGTCATCTCCCAGGGCCAGGGCTCTTTAATCCATCTCCAGTTTGTTCCGCACGCCTGTTCGGAAGCGGCTGTAAGTGGTCCGCACATTTTCTCGTACTGATCCACAAGTCGATCCAAATTTTCTACCACTGTGTTCATATCTTTTAAGGCTCTTTCATCTTCCGGGTGTGTGTCAAGGAAAAGGTTAAGCTCAACAGCCGTGAATTGTAGTTCCATGATTTGTCTCAGTAGAGTCATCTGGTTGCTTGGCATTTTTCTTACCTCCTTTTAACAAGGGTACGGCCGGTACAGTGCAGGGAAAAGGGTGCCTCTTTCCAGGGCCTCCCTGGGGTTGTAGATTGGGCCGTATATTTGATATGGAATGTAGGCAGTGGCCAGTTCCCTGTCCTGGTAACCCGGACAGGGCGGGACGTGGGGACAATCGGGTCCGCCCGGACAATGGGTGGGCGAAACCGGCGGGCAGCAGGCAGCCGATGCGGCATCATTTTCGACGTTATTATCCGCTTCAGCCGGTTTGGGGGCATTTTCCGCCGGGTGGCCGCCTTTTTTGGGGAATAGCCGGTCATTCCCCCTGTCACCGGAGGTTTCCGGGACTGTTAATTCTTCCTCTTTGGATGTATTCCCGGGGCTTGTGTCGGCGTCCATTTTTACCGTCGCCGTATTCTCTGCGAATGTATTTTCACTTTCTGACGGTTGGCCCGTGGTTGTGTCGCAGGATGAGTCGAAAGGATCTGTTTGCCGCTTGTCGGGCGGCCACTTGGACCATACCAGGGGCTTTCTGTATCCATTCATGTAAAACACCGCCTATAATGATTTTTTTATCTATAATAGGCGGTAGCAGGTAAAAATGTTACACCATGGCATAGGGTTGATAATTTTTAACAGTGAACTTGACTGTGCTTTAATAGAAGGAATAGTTATATTTTGGTTGAAAATTTAATAGAAATAAATTATTTATCGCAGGGAGGACATTTATATGTACTCATTCAGAACGGTGTCCATAAAACCGAGACTCCCTCAGCAGATTGAAGGGCTTAGTGATATCGCCCGCAACTTCTGGTTTAGCTGGAATTTTTCGGCACAAAACCTTTTTAGAAAGATAAATGAAAGGTTATGGGAGGATGTCAATCATAATCCCGTGAAATTCCTGCTCCTGGTAAATGAGGAAGAGCTGGAAGATATAGCTCTGAACGAGGAGTATCTTAAAACATACCGGCAGGTTATGGATGAATATAAAAGTTATCTCAGTGGGAAGTCCTGGTTCGAAAGGACCTATCCGGAGTACAAGGACGGCGTGATAGCATATTTTTCGCTGGAATTCGGCCTGCACGAGTCCCATCCCATATACTCGGGCGGCCTTGGCCTCCTTGCCGGCGATCATGCAAAGTCGGCCAGCGACCTGGGCCTTCCCTTCGTAGGGGTGGGCCTGCTGTATAAGCATGGCTATTTTAACCAGGTGATAAACAGGGAGGGCAGGCAGGAGGCGCTTTTCCCCTATTATAATTTTTACGATCTGCCTATTTATCCGGTTTTTGACAATGAGGGCAGGGAACTGATAATAAAGGTGGAGTTTCCGGGCAGGGATGTGTTTTTAAAGGTCTGGAAATGCGTGGTGGGCCGGGTCAACCTTATACTGCTGGACTCGGATATAACCTTGAACAGCATGGAGGACCGGGCAATAACCGGGCAACTGTACGGGGGGGACAGCAAGGTCAGAATCTCCCAGGAGATAATACTGGGCTTGGGGGGGGTAAAGGCATTGCGGAGCCTCGGCATAAGCCCTTCGGCCTGGCACATAAATGAGGGGCATGCCTCGTTTCTCCTCTTGGAGCGCATCAGGGAGCTGATGACGGGGAAAAATTTATCCTTCAGGACCGCCATTGAGGTTGTCAGGTGCAACACCGTCTTTACCACCCACACTCCGGTTCCGGCCGGGCATGACCTTTTTACGGCCGATATGATGGAATACTATTTTAACAATTTTTATACGTCACTGGGGATCAGCCGGGACAATTTCATGAGCCTGGGGTGGGACGGCGATCGTCAGATGTTCAATATGACATTTCTGGCGCTTAAGCTTTCAGGCTATTGCAACGGTGTAAGCCGCCTGCACGGAGAGGTGTCCCGTGAGATGTTCGCCCATATGTATCCCGGCATACCCATTGAAGAGGTGCCGGTGTCTCATGTCACCAACGGGGTGCATACCCTGACCTGGCTGGCCCAGGAGATAAAAGACCTTTATACCATATACCTGGGTTCGGACTGGCAGGAAAGGATTACCGACAGGCAGCTGTGGAAAAAAATCAATGATCTATCGGACAATCTCCTCTGGGTGGTGCATCAGTCCCTGAAGGAAAAAATGATCGGCTTTGCCCGTGAGACCCTCATCAGGCAAAGGATCAGGAATCAGGAGCCGGCTGAGCGCATTCGGGAGGTGGAAAAATTCTTAAATCCCAACGTGCTGACCATAGGGTTTGCCCGGCGGTTTGCCACGTATAAAAGGGCCGGGCTGCTGTTCAGGGACAAAGAGCGCCTGTCGAGGCTGGTAAACCACCCGGAAAGGCCGGTGCAGTTTATATTTGCAGGCAAGGCGCACCCTGCGGACGCAGCCGGACAGGATTTGATAAAGCTGGTTTATGATACGTCAAAACAGGAGGAATTCAAAGGAAAGATAGTTTTTCTGGAGGATTACAGTATTGATATGGCCCGCTACCTGGTTCAGGGTGTCGATGTTTGGCTCAACACTCCCCGCAGGCCGATGGAGGCCAGCGGCACCAGCGGCCAGAAGGCTGCAGCCAACGGGGTGCTTAATCTCAGTATTCTGGACGGCTGGTGGCCCGAGGGATATAACGGCAAAAACGGTTTTGCCATTGGCGAAAAAAGAAAGTACAGTGATGATGAAATGCAGGACAGGGATGACTGCTATTCCCTCTATACGATGCTGGAGGAAAAGGTGGTTCCCCTATATTACAAGCAGGAAACAGGTATACCCAGGGAGTGGGTCCGGATGATGAAGAATTCAATACAGTCAATCACTCCTGTCTTCAGCACCCAGAGGATGGTACAGGAATACACCGATAAATTTTATATTCCATCCATCAGGAGAGGAAGGTATTTTGCCGAAAAGAACTACCAGGCGGCGGAAAGGATGAAAGAGTACAAGCAGCTGCTTACGGCGAACTGGGGCAGTGTGGAAATTATGAGTGTGGAAACCAATGTCACCAGGGAGATGAACGTTGGGGAAACACTGATGATAAAGGCGCTGGTCAAGCTTGGAGAGATTAGGCCGGATGATGTTGATGTGGAAATTGTGTATGGCGGGGTTTCTGAAAAAGGTTTGTACGGTCTGAGCACGGCGCCGATGATGTATGAGGGCGATGGCGGGGACAACCAGCATATTTTTGTGGGCCAGGTTATACTGCCCCAGGGAACCTTCGGCTACACGGTGAGGGTCCGGCCGGGCAATCCGGAGTTGTTTTATAAATTTGAGATTCCACTGGTCCGGTGGGCGGAAAGGTTCTGACCGCTTATTCTGATATTCTTATCCTGTCAGGAGTCAGAAGTCAGAATTCAGAATTCAGGAGGTTTGTGCATTCCTTTTTGGGAATTGCCTGGGTGCCAGTTAATGGCAATTATGGGTTTTAAAACAGCAATTAGAAATTAATTGCTGTTTTTCTTTTTAACTCCATAGTTTGATTTTAGTTCAGTAATCATGCGGTAACCATTTTGTTTTCCGGAGAATACCCTGGAATACGCAGTTGTATAGGACTATGACGGATAATGAAAATCGAAAGGAGAATGGGTATGATCTCCTCTGATTATGGCGCCGCATGGAGAGAGCTGGTTAAATACCCGCTGGGGGTCAGGCTGCCGAAGCCAAGGAGCCAGGGGCTGACGATGATTATCGACAAGGGCATGGGTCTGGAGGAAACCAGAGACCTGTTGAATATTGCAGGGGAGCACATAGACTACATAAAGCTGGCCTTTGGGACCTCTGCACTGTACAACAGCAATGTTTTGATTGATAAGATTGAACTGGCCAGATCGCACCAAATTCATATATACCCCGGGGGCACATTCCTGGAGGTGGCCACCACCCAGGGAAAACTGGAGGAGTTTTTACTGCTTTCCAGGAACCTGGGCTTCACCTGTATTGAGGTGTCGGACGGCACTATAACCCTGGACCGCGACGACAGGGCGCGCGCCATAATGATGGCCGGTGAGATGGGATTCCTGGTCCTGACGGAGGTGGGCAAGAAGGACGAGAACGATACAACGCCGGTTTCGGTATTTGCGGCGCAAATTAAAGAGGATTTGAAAAACGGCGCATACAGGGTGATACTTGAAGGGAGGGAGTCCGGGACCAATGTGGGCCTGTACGACAGTGAAGGTAATTTTATAAAGGACGACCTGGAACAGCTCCTGGAAGAGATAGACGACCCCAGGATAATTCTCTGGGAGGCGCCCAATAAGAATCAGCAGCTGGAGCTTATTTCCCGCTTCGGCCCCAATGTAAACCTGGGCAATATACCCACCAATGAGGTTCTGGCCCTTGAAGCCCTGAGGGTCGGCCTGAGGTCCGACTCGCTGAGGTTAACGCTTTAAACATTAACGCCATTCGTAATACACCACCCGGGCGGAGCATATAAATTCCCCAGAGGGGGGGATGTCTATGCCGGGGTGACTATGCTGGTGGCCCTGCTGCTGGTGGGTATAGCGGCAAGGTCAAACCTTATCGCCATCGCTGCCTGTATCCTCCTGATACTGAGGTATTCCAACCTGAACTTTGTATTCCCTGTTATGGAAAGGCGCGGCCTGGAGGTGGGTCTGCTTTTCCTTCTTCTTTACATACTTGTTCCGGTGGCCGAGGGCAGGGTGAGTGAAAAGGACCTTGTCTACAATATGACCTCTCTTCCCGGTATTATGGCTATCATCGGGGGGGCTCTGGCCACCCATATGAACAGTGAGGGCCTAAGTCTGATGGGGGCCAGACCGGAGATTATCTTCAGCCTTATCATCGGATCGATTTTTGGTATTGTTTTTTTTCATGGAGTTCCGGTTGGACCCCTGATGGCGGCGGGAATAACCGCCCTTTACCTGGAGATATATTACCAAGTGAAAAATAAATAGCTATACTGAAATGCTTATGCTGTAGGAATCCAGAATCCAGAATTCAGAAGCCAGAATTCCTGGCATTTCTTTCAGGTGACCCCAAAGCGACATGCATCCGGGGTTGAACACTCCCCCTGCCCGCAAGCGACCCCAAAGTGGCCCCAAAGATAAAGTTATCCATCATGTTTTTTCATCTTCTGATGGTGCTGCTTTTTAGCGGCATGGGGGTCTGGATTCTGCCCTGAAAATTCTTATACTGAATGAATATGGGGTCAGGAATCCAGAATCCAGAATTCAGAATCCAGAAGTCCGGGCATTCCTTGCTTTTTCATCCTCTGATGGTGCCGCTTTTTAGCGGCATGTGGGTCTGGATTCTGGCTTCTGGATTCCCGACAATTAATTTACTCAGTATGAGCATTTATTTCCTTCAGGATCTTTTCCAGCTCTTCGGGAAGCGGGGCCTCAAAAAACATTTCCTCCCTGCTGCGCGGGTGGAGAAAGCCCAGTTGCGCCGCATGCAGAAACTGTCCCTCCAGTCCGAAGCTGTTTTGGGGCTGCCCGTATTTTTTGTCGCCCAGCAACGGGTGCCCTATGTATGCCATATGTACCCGGATCTGATGTGTGCGGCCGGTTTCCAGCCGGACCATAATGTATGTCAGCCCGCTGTATCGCTCTATTACACTGTAGTGTGTCACGGCGGGCTTTCCGTTTCTGAATTCCACAGCCATTTTCTGGCGGTCTACGTGGTGCCGCCCGATGGGGGCGTTTACGGTGCCCCGGTCTTCCCTCAGCGTTCCACGCACCAGCGCCAGGTAGTTTTTTCTTACTTTCCTCTCACTGAGCTGGCGGGCCAGATCCAGGTGGGCAAAGTCATTTTTGGCCACCATCAGCAGCCCGGAGGTATCCTTGTCCAGCCTGTGTATGATGCCGGGCCGGACCACCCCGTTTATTCCGGAAAGGTCACGGCAGTGGTAAAGAAGGGCATTTACCAGTGTTCCGGTGTGGTTTCCCGGGGCGGGGTGCACCACCATGCCCCGGGGTTTATTTATCACCAGCAAATCGTAATCCTCATAATAAATATCCAGGGGGATGGGCTCCGGTTGGACAACCAGTTCCACCGGCGGGGGGATTCTGAGGACCACGGTGTCTCCCTGCTTCAACCGGTGGCCGGCTTTGGCCGGCCGGCCATTCACCTCAGCCAGCCCGTCACCAATCAGCCTTTGTATGTGTGACCTGCTGAGATCGGTTCTTTCACCTGACAAAAAGAGGTCCAGACGCTGCCCCGAGTCGGAGTCGCCAACGTTAAAGCAGTTTACCTGATAAACACAGCCGGTATCCATCAGGCTCTGTCCCCCGCTTTCCACAGGGCCAGCGTCAGCAGAATGGCGCCGGCCACAATGGCTGAATCCGCCAGGTTGAATACCGGCCATACCCTGAAATCAATGAAATCAATAACCGCCCCGAACATCATCCTGTCCACCAGGTTTCCAACTGTACCGCCCACTATAAGGCCAAGGGAGACTGGAATCAGGCCCCTTTTAACACCACATTTTTTTTGATAAATGGTTATGCCGGCCACCACCAGGGAGCTAACCACGATAAATAAACCGGTCCTATCGGGCATCAGGCCAAAGGCCGCACCGGTATTGTGAACATGTGTGATATGAAAGAACCCTGCCACAACTGGAATTGACTGTCCCAGGAACATGGATTTAATAACATAATATTTGCTGGCCTGGTCTATTATGAAAGAGACAAGGGCTACTATATAAAACAATTGGCTATACCCCCATCCTGTAGTATTACTCTTTGAGGCCGCAATTAAAACCGCAGACTCACAGCTTCTATCATACCACCTGAGGGCCGGGCAAACAATTGTAATTGTAAAAATCTTGGAGGGCTGTTGACTTTTTGCTGCAAAAAGATGTTTGCCTTTCCATTTTGAAATATTTTAGAGGACTTTTACGAAGTAAATAGAATTTTTACTCAAAAATAATCCGGTAATTTAAACAGGGGGTTTCAGGAAGGGGAGAGGTTTTTATGGATGATATAGTGATTGTTGCGGGGGCCAGGAGTCCGATAGGAGATTTCGGCGGCGTTTTCAAGGCCATGCTCTGCAACCAGATACTGGTGCCTGTAATGAAGGAGATCATAGCCAGGTCCGGTATTGAAAAGTCACAGTTTGACGATGTGATTATGGGCTGCTGCGCACAGCACTCGGCGGAGCCCAACCTCGGGCGCACAGCGGCCCTCCTGGCCGGACTTCCCAATGAGGTGACCGGCATGACCATTCAGAGGCAGTGTTCATCCGGAATGCAGGCCATTGTTTGCGGCTATCAGCAGATTGCCACCGGTGATTCGGACATAGTGCTGGCCGGGGGCGCCGAGTCCATGAGCACCGTGCCGTATTCCCTGAAAGGCGCCCGCTGGGGGCAGCGCCTTCAGCACGGCGAGCTGACCGACTCCCTCTGGGAGCTTCTGACCGACCCTATATATAAGATTTTGATGGGTGAAACCGCCGAAAGACTGGCGGATAAATACGGCATTTCAAGGGAGGAGCAGGACGAGATAGCCCTGCGCAGTCACCGCAATGCCATTAGCGCCATAGATGAGGGCAGATTCAAGGAGGAGATGGTACCCATCCCGGTGCCCCAGCGCAAGGGGGATCCTGTAATGGTGGATACCGACGAGCACCCCAGGAGGGATATTTCCCTGGAAAAGCTGTCCAAGCTGAAGCCCACTTTCAGGAAGGACGGCACGGTAACCGCGGGTAACGCATCCGGGCTGAATGACGGTGCGGCGGCAGTCATTCTGATGACAGCCACCAGGGCCAGGGAGATGGGGCTCAAGCCCCTGGGCCGCATAGCCGGCTTTGCCAGGGCCGGCGTGGAACCGGACCTCATGGGCTACGGGCCGGTCCCGGCCATTAAAAAGGCCCTGAAGAAGGCGGGCAAGACACTGGGCGATATTGAACTGGTGGAGCTGAACGAGGCCTTTGCGGCCCAGTATCTGGCCTGTGAAAAACTGCTTGACCTGAACCGTGAGATAACCAATGTGAACGGCAGCGGGGTGGGCCTGGGACATCCTGTGGGATGTACAGGCGCCAGGATAACGGTGTCCCTTCTTTATGAGATGAAAAGGCGCAACCTGCGCTGGGGCCTCGCCTCCATGTGTGTGGGAGGCGGAATGGGCATGGCCATGGTTTTTGAGAGGGAAAAAGAATAGGTTTACAGGAAATGGGTTTTTAAATTTTGGTTTTCCCAGTGATTACGGAGGTGGGAAAGTTATGAGTGAACAGGAAAGGCTGATGGGCTATATTCCCGATGAGGCCACCGGATCGGGACAGATGCTTATTCGGAAGGTGGAGGATGCCATTTACCGTCATCCGGGAGTTGACGAGGTGGCTGTGGTATTTATGCCGGGCATTGACGGAAATTTCGAGTTGGCAGCATTTATTGTGCCTTCGGATTCAACACTAAACCCCCAGATTATCAGGCATTTTCTGGAAAGCTCGGGCCAGCTCGCTGTCAACGAACTCCCCAGCCGTTATCACCTTGTCCCGGAAATACCCAAAACACCAAGTGGGAAGTGTCAGAAGCAGAAACTTGTCCATTCTCTGGTGGGCGGGGGCGATTGAGGTAATATCACCTGAAATGGAGCTGGTTTTATAATGTACAATTTAACAGAGGAACAGCAATTGCATGGATGAGTAAATACAAGGATCTTTTAAAAGTCAGCGTGCTAAATGCTGGCTTTTTTCAATAAAGGGGGGAACTGTAATGAAAATTATGGCTGTTAACGGTAGTCCCAGGGGGCGGGACGGGAACACCGACCGACTTTTGCGGCCGTTTCTGGAGGGCGCGCGATCGGCGGGGGCGGAAACCGAAACAGTATACCTCAGGGAAAAAATGATTAAACACTGCACCGGCTGCTATACCTGCTGGACCAAAACACCGGGAGTATGCATCCACAAGGATGATATGCCGGGCCTGCTGGACAAATTGCTGGCCGCCGACATGGTGGTTTACGCCACTCCATTGTATGTGTTTACAGTCAGCGGCCTGATGAAGGACTTTATGGACAGGATTCTGCCCCTGGCCAAGCCGCAGATGGTCAGGCAGGACAACAAGCTGATGCACCCCATGAGACATGAAGGGGTGTGGCCCAAAAAGGTGGTGCTTATTTCCAACAGCGGGTATCCCAGCAGGCGCCAGTTTTCAGCCTTGCTTGAAACCTTCAGGATTTTTACCAACGGCCCGGACATGGAATTTTCCGCCTCCATTATTTGCCCCGCCGGGGAACTGCTGCGGATACCGGAACTTCAGGAAGGCACCGGCTGGTACCTGGAGGCGGCAAGGAGCGCCGGCCGGGAACTGGTTGCGGAGGGAAAGGTCAGTCCGGAGACGCGGAAACTGCTGGAAACAGACCTGGTGGACCCGGATGTTTATGCCCAAATGGTCAATGCCTACTGGAGCGGGGAGATAAAATAACCGGCTTGCGGACTATTCTGCCCTGAAAATTCTTATACTGAATGAATATGGGGTCAGGAATCCAGACCCCCATGCCACTTTTATAAGTGGCACCATAAAGGATGAAAAAGGAATGCCCGGAATTCTGAGTTCTGAGTTCTGAGTTCTGAGTTCTCATAAGGGGTCGCTTGCGGGCAGGAGGAGTGTTAACCCCGGCTGCATCATCTCCGGCTGCAACAGTCTCTAAACTCGGTCGCCAAAGGACTGCCGGCCGCCCTCAACGTCGCGTCCATGCGCCGGTTCAGGCTGC
>JBMOPF010000049.1:0-4300 GCA_049325075.1 Bacillota bacterium
TAGTAAAACCTGCAAGATTCTTCTTCCTACCTTCAGCAGTCAGGCCATGAACGGAAAACAGAACATGACAACCTGCTCCCAGTTGCTCCCGTCCGGCATATAAGTCAGACGGGGGTAACTCAAGTTTAACCATCCGACCGGGATTAAACGGAAGGCTTAAATCACACACGCCCCGTCCTTATTATTTCCGCAAACTCAATTGGGAGACCAAATTCCTCTATCTCACGGGCGGTTTCCTCATAATTGTACTGGACCTGAATAATTTCACCTTTAAGTATACCGGTACCAGCAGCTTCCAAGATAACGTAGGTCGCATTGGGATTGCCGTGCTTCGGTTTTCCAACGCTGCCTGCGTTGACAACATAACCGTTTGGTATCCTTTTGATGTTCGGCAGGTGTGTGTGGCCGCACACCAGGACATCCGTGTTATTTTCATTGAGCAGCTCTATCAGGTAATCCTCAGGGGTATTTTCGTATAAATACTCGTTCAATGCCCTGGGACTCCCGTGTACAAGCAGTATTTTCAGGCCATTAACCGAAAGCCTGATTTCACCAGGCAATTCCCTCAGCCAGCCCTTATTATCTTCAGAGGTTCTTTCCTTCGTCCAGGCAATTGAACCCTCACCCATTCGGAGGGCTTTTTCATCCTTATAGTCACAGCCGCAAATAAATCTCATGTTGCCGGTGGCGTCGTCGTAATTGCCCATTACGGTTGGTATGTTTTTTCTCTTTATTAATTCTATTACCTCGTTCGGGCGGGGTCCGTAACCGACCAGATCACCGGCACAGTATACATTTGGGACGTCCCTGGTTTCAATATCCTTTAGAACCGCCTCCAGGGCACATAAATTACTATGGATGTCGGAGATAACTGCCATTTTCACATCTACCTACCTGCCTTTACTTATCCTTGAGCTATAAATATTGTTCTTCTAATTATACGCCGGAGTCAAGTTAAGCTTTGATTAAGGGCAGGCAATGATCCTCCTGGACCACAGGCATTCCGCACAGGAGGGGCTGTTGCCCCAGCAATCCATCTCGTTATTGTCTGCCATGGAGCACCCTTCCAGATCCTTTCAGTCGGAGCAGGATGGGAATCTGAAGTTTTTTACGGCCAGCCTGAAATTTACGTACTCTTCATCTTTCCATATATCCACCAGGTGTTTCTCGTTAATATTTCCAAGATAATAGGGAATCATTTCTTTTTGCCTTCCATACACATAGCAGTTATAAGAATGCATCAAGGCGTAGCAGGGACTGACGTAACCCTTGTGATTGATGCACATGGCCTTGTCTTCAACGAACTTGCAGTACCTGTCAGTGTGGAGTTTCATGTATGGAAGCTGAGCCATCATCATGGTCAGGGGAGAGTCGTCCCCGAACGGTATAACCGTATCGTCCATGTCATAAAGAATCTGATCCTGCATGGACTGGTGGTAAGGGAGCAGGTTGGTCACTATGAACTTCCGGACATTGAAATCCCGGCACATTTTTATTAACTGCGGAAGCTTGCGATAATTATTTTTCATCGCTGCAAACTCTTCCCCAACTCGGGATAGATTGACTTTGCCTTATTCTTTCGTTCAACTAACCCCCTTATATTGTCCAGCACCGATGAAAAGTCCGCCCCCTGCCTGATCCGGTCGTACTCATCCTTGTCCGGGGCATCCAGGGAAACAAATACAGTATTTACTTTAAGATCTATCAGTTTATCGGCGACTGCATCATTTAACAGGGACCCGTTGGTGATAATCTCAGCTTTTAGGCCCATCTCTTTTACTGAACTTAACATATCAAATATTCCAGGGTGATTAAAAGGCTCACCGAATCCCCCAAAGTGCACGCATTCCAGGTCGGGGAGATCAGGCAGGGCTTTCTTTATGTCTTCAAAAGTTTCCCGGCTCATGTGGGTCAGTTCATCCCGCCAGGAATTTCTTATACAGGTGATACATGCAAAATTGCAATGAGTGGTTACCTCAATGTACAGCTTTTTAAGATCAGGTTTTAAAGGTATAATCCGGTATCCCTCGGCACTGGCGATAAATAGCGCCTCACCAGTGGCCAAGTCCTCCGGCCTAATCGGTAGACCACAAAGGTTTTCCTTTGATAACTTAATTCTCGTGCCTGCATTAAATGTTATTCCGGCCAGCGGGTCGAAATTTTCTCACTGCCTTCACTCCTGAGCAAAATTATCTGGGGATATCACCTGATTTATACCTCTACTTGCTGGTCATTTAACGCCTCAATAGCATCAAGTACCTTGCGGATTTCATCGCCGGTAAGCGACAAACACCTGTCTGGCTGTTGCTGTCCCAGCGCCAGTTTAAGTGCAAAAGCCACACAAGCCTGCTCGCCGCACTGGCCGCAATTAGTCCCTGGCAACAGCCTGACAATTTCAACTGGCTGAGGCAAGGGCTTTGGGTTGAATACCGGATTAATTTGTACCTTTTTACTCTGCACTCTGTTCAGAAACTCGATTAAATAATCCAGAACTTCTTCCGCTGTGTCGAGATCATCCAACTGCCCCGCCACCACGCGCCGGGGTTCAAGTATAACGGGACACCCCCGGAATTTAAAAGTAAATGACATACCACCCGGATCAAAGGATGCATATCTAACCACTGCATTGATATACGGCAGCAGTTGCCCAATACTTTCCGAAAGCATTGCGGTAACCCTTATCCTTGCGCCGTCAGACAGGCACGCCCCCATTCCGATTATCTCATATCTCAGCATCGCGGTTACCTCCCCCCTTTTCTGAAACAAAACAGTGATCGATAACCAGTCAATATCCGAACAGATAACTACATTTCTGATCCGAAACTTATGCCCAGGGCCCGCTCAAAGCCCGCCATGACCGCACAGATTACCTTTTCCGGAGTAACAGGCTCCCCCAGGATCTCTTCTATGGAGGTTACCTTTTCTTTTAAAGATGCCGACCCAGACCCCTTCTCCCCGGAAAATATTCGGGTCAGCAAATCCCCCTGGGGCTTTAATAAAATAGATCCATGCTGCAGAAGAAAATCCCCAACTCTCTTCTGGGCGCTGCCTATAAATTTCTTCCCCCGCCAGGTGATGTCGCCGGGAGTGGAAACGGCAAAACAGGACCCGGGAAAGGGGGAGGACGGTTTTTCACTTCCCAGGAAGGCCTCGACGCCAAGCAGGGACATCCCCGCCAGCAACCCCTGACAAAGGTACTTGTATGATTCCAATAGGTCAATGGGTGTGTCTTTTCCAGCCCTGGCCACAATGCTGTAAGTAAGGTCGCCCCAGTGCAGCACCGCCCTGCCGCCGGTACTCCGCCTGACAACCTCAATGCCCATCTCTTCCAAGGCTTTTGGGGATATTCCATCCTTCTTCTGAAAATAGCCCAGGGAGACGGCCGGGGGAGACCAGCGGTAAAATCGCAGGGTTGGCGGGCATTCACCCCGGGTGTGTGCCTGTAGCAAGGCCTCATCAATGTCCATGTTAAGTCTTGGGGAAAGCTCCCCGTGTATAATCAGGCGCCACACATTACCCATGGGCAATTACACCCCGGTAAAACTCCCCGGCATGATACGAGCTGCGGACCAGCGGCGCTGAGACCACGCTAATGAATCCCATGGACAGGGCCTCTTTTTCCCAGTGTTCAAATTCTTCCGGCGTTACATAACGGTGCACCGGATAGTGGCGCAACGATGGGGCCAAATACTGGCCCACGGTCAACATGACGACTCCGGCGTTTAAGAGGTCTAAAAGCACCTGCCGCACATCTTTCTCGGTTTCCCCCAGACCCAGCATAAGTCCGGATTTGGTAATTTTCGAAGGATCCATCCTTCTCACAGCAGCCAACAGGTCCAGGGATCGGCTGTATTCGGCGCCCGGCCTTACCTGGCGGTACAGCCGGGGCACAGTCTCCACGTTATGTCCAAAAACCTCCGGGCCGGAGTCTAGAACTGTTTTTACTGCCACGGTGGAACCCATGAAATCTGGGGTCAGCACTTCCACGGAGGGCGGGCTGTCCAGCTGGTGAAGTTCGCGGACCACTGAGGCAAACTGCCCGGCGCCTCCATCAGGCAGGTCGCCCCTGGTCACCGAGGTAACCACCACATGGGAAAGCCTAAGGTTATGAACCGCCCGGGCCAGCCGGCGGGGCTCGTCGCAGTCCGTACGTCCAGGAACTCCCTTTTCCACGGCGCAGAAGGTGCACCCCCGGGTGCAGACAGCGCCGAGAATCATGAAGGTGGCCGTCCCCCGGGAATAGCACTCTCCCTGGTTGGGACAGCGGGCGCCTTCGCAAACAGTATTGAGATTGTTGTCC
>JBMOPF010000050.1:0-4291 GCA_049325075.1 Bacillota bacterium
GGGGTTGAACACTCCCCCCGGATGCATGTCGCTTAAGGGTCCCCCGAAAGGAATGCCCGCAATTCTGAATTCTGAATTCTGGATTCCTGACCCCTGATTAAATCAGTATAAGAATTTTCAGGGCAGAATGTGTTGTATGTATGCATGGATTACCTCATCCTATTATTTCCCACTATCAAGGCAGTATGAAGGCTTATAGATAATACCCGGTTTCTCCCGGCCCCCGACCCCATAATTAATATACTTTCCTAACGATAAAAGAACCCTCTCCTTGAAGAAGAGGGATTGTTTTGTTGACGGCCTATTTCTTTACCTTGCTGTTCTTTTCCCCTGACTCTTCCAGCAGGTCCAGGAGGCCCTGGTATTCGTTTCGCAGCTTCAGGAGTTCATCGAGGATGTTTATTGACGTAAGAATAGCAGTCTGAACCGTGCTCAGCCTGGGATTCATGTTCTGCACCTGCTGCAGCCTCTTGTTTACTTGCAGGGCCACCATTTCCATGTATTCCGCAGGCTCATTACCCTTTAAAACATAACGTTCATCAAGTATGAACACTTCCACTTTGTTCAGGTCTTCAGACATTCCCTCACCCCCGATGAGGGTAAATTTCGTCGTTTTGCCGACAAATTCCTCCCTAACCGCCAAATTATTCTTAGCTTCTTAATTCTGCGCCAAACTCCCTGGCCAGTGCTTCCGAAATAACATTTACCGATCCGTTTACCTCCTGGTCGGTAAGTGTCCGGTCCTCCGCCTGAAACTTCAGCTTGTAGGCCATGCTCTGGCAGCCCTCTTTCACCTGGCCGCCCCTGTATACATCAAAAAGGCTGATGTCCTGCAGGTACTTGCCGCCGAATTTTCTTATCACCCGGCTTATTTCCAGGGCGGTTATACCCTGGCGAACCACCAGGGCCAGGTCCCTTTCGATGCCGGGGAATTTGGGCAGCGGCCGGTATTTCACCGGTTTGCCGGACAGGCCGGCCAGCAGGTCAAAGTCCATTTCCATGGCCACAACCGCTCTGGGCAGGTGATAGTTTTCCATAACGTCGGGGTGAATCTCTCCCAGCACGCCCACAACATCTTCCCCCACTGTAAGTCTGGCTGCCTTCCCGGGGTGGAAAAGGGGATTGCCGCTCTCCCTCTCCAGGCTGTATTTTTTAAGCCCCACCCTGTCCAGCAGTACTTCCAGCACACCCTTCAGATAATAGAAGTCATAGGAACGCCCCGGGCTGTTCCAGCCGGATGCAGTGTTTCCCGTAAGGGCTGCCGCCAGGACATTCTTTTCCAGGGGGAGTTGGCCGGAACCCCGGGGAATAAAGACCTTGCCCACCTCAAAAACGGCCACGTCATTGTTGCGGCGGCTTATGTTGCGCTGGAGCACTTCAAGCACGCCGGGCAGGACAAGGGTCCTCATGATGGACTGCTCTTCGCTGAGAGGGTTCTGCAGCCGCAATACGTTCCTGTGCGGGCTGTCCTGGGGCAGGCCGCACAGGTCCAGCATGGACGGCCCGAAAAAGCTGTAGGTTATCACCTCGCACAGCCCCAGGCCCCTTAAGCAGTCCTTGACCACAACCTCAAAGGACTGGCGGGGGGTACGCACACCCGGGGTGGTGGGGCCGTAGGGCAGTGTGCCCGGAATGTTGATATATCCGTACATACGGGCCACTTCTTCAATAAGGTCCTCTTCCAGGGAAACATCCGGACGGTGTCCCGGAACTGTTACCAGCAGGTCCTCCCCATTGTCCCTGACTGTGAATTCCAGGCCCCTCAGTATATTCACTATTTCCTGCCGCGGCACATCAACCCCCAGCACATGCTCCACCCTGCCGGTCCTGAGAATTACCGTTCTCCGGGGGGTCCGGCCGGGATAATTATCCACCGCGCCCGGCGCCACCTCTCCCGCCGCCATGTCCGCCAGCAGCCTGGCCGCCCTGTCCGCGGCCCTTGGACAGCCGGTTATATCCACGCCCTTCTCAAACCTGGAGGAAGACTCGGACCGTAGCCCCAGGGCCTTTGAGGTGCGCCTGATGCTTACCGGGTTGAAATGGGCCGACTCCAGGAGCACATTCACTGTTTTCCCGGTTACCTCCGTGTCCAGGCCTCCCATAACACCGGCCACGGCCACCGGCCCGCCGGGATCACAGATAACAAGCATGTCTTCTTTTAGTATTCTCTCATTGCCGTCCAGGGAAACAATAGTTTCACCGGCCCGGGCCCGCCTGACTATAATATGGCCGTCCCTGATGGTGTCATAGTCAAAGGCGTGCAGGGGCTGCCCCAGTTCCATCATTACATAGTTGGTGATGTCCACAATATTATTGATGGGACGAACCCCCGCCGCCTTCAGCCTTTCCTGCATCCATAACGGGGACGGGCCCACCTTTAAATTCCTGAACAGCCTTGCCACGTAACGGCCGCACAGGCCCGGGTCCTCTATATCAACAGTCACCAGCCCGGAGATTCCGGCGCCGGACTCAGGAACTGAGGTTTCCGGCATGCGCAGGTCATTCCCCAGCAGGGCGGCCACCTCCCGGGCCACCCCCACCATGGACATGCAGTCCCCCCTGTTGGGGGTAAGCTCCAGCTCCAGGATAACATCGTCCATTCCCAGTACTTCCCTTATGTCCAGCCCCAGTGGGGTTCCGGGGTCAAGGAGCATGATGCCGTGGGACTGCTCCGGGGGCATCATGCTGACATCCAGCCCCAGTTCCTGTCCGGAACAGAGCATACCCCTGGACTCCACTCCCCTCAGCTTTGATTTTTTTATCACCAGGCCTTCCGCAAGGCGGGCGCCTTCCAACGCCACCGGCACAACATGGCCTTCCCTTACATTGGTGGCGCCGGTGACAATTTGCAGCTCTACGTCACCGCCGGTGGTCACCCGGCAGACAGAAAGCCTGTCTGCGTTGGGGTGGGGTTCTATTTTCAGTATCTTGCCCGTATATACTTTTTCAATGCCCTCCCCCGGCTTTTCAATGGCCTCAACCGCAATGCCGGCCATGGTCAGGCGCTCCGCCAGCTCCTCCGCCGGGATCGTGACATCCACGTACTCCCTCAGCCATTTTAAGGATACACGCATCACAAAATCCTCCCGAAATTAACTATTAAAACTGTGCCAGGAATCGTATGTCATTTTCAAATAAAAGACGCATGTCGTCTATGCCGAACTTGAGTAAGGCAATACGCTCAACACCCATACCAAAGGCGAACCCGGTAACCTCCTCCGGGTCGTACCCCGACATTTGCAGAACCTTGGGGTGAACCATGCCGCAGCCCAGTATTTCAAGCCACCCGGTATGGGAGCAGACCCTGCAGCCGCCCCCGCCGCACATGACGCAGGAGATATCCACCTCGGCACTGGGCTCTGTAAAGGGGAAATAGCTTGTCCTGAACCTGGTCTTTGTCTCCGGCCCGAACATCTGCTCCGCAAATACCTGCAGCACCCCCTTGAGGTCCGCGAAGGTAATCCTGCGGTCCAGGGCCAGTCCTTCCACCTGGTGGAACATCGGCGAGTGGGTGGCGTCATCATCACGCCTGTACACCCTTCCCGGAGAAATAATCTTTACGGGCAGCGAGGGGGCGGTCAGCTCCATTGTCCTTACCTGCACCGGTGAGGTCTGACTCCTTAAAAGCGTCTCCGGCGAGATAAAAAAGGTATCCTGCATGTCCCTGGCCGGATGGTCCTTGGGCAGATTCAGGGCTTCGAAATTATAGTAATCGGTCTCCACCTCCGGACCTTCGGCCACTGAAAACCCCATGCCCAGAAATATATCTTCAATCTGCCGGATTACCATGGTCAGGGGATGCAGTTTCCCAACGTTAAAAGCTGTCCCGGGAAGGGTGATGTCCAGGCTTTCGGAGGAAAGCTTCCGCTTCCTTTCCTCATCTTTCAACTGCCCGGTCCTTTCCTCCAGCTTTTTCTCAATAGCCTCCCTGACCCGGTTGGCCATCTGTCCTATGCGCGGCCTTTCCTCGGGGCTGAATCCGGCCATACCGCGAAGGACCCCGGTCAGTTCCCCTTTTTTGCCCAGATAACGCACCCTTATTTCATTAAGGTCATCCAGGCTGCCCGTACGGACCAATTCCTCCAGCGCCCTGTCCTTAATATTCCGGAGCTTTTCTTCCAAAACCTCTCACTTCCTTTATGCTTATACTGAAATTCTTATTCTGTCAGGAATCCAGAATCCAGAATTCAGAATCCAGAAGTCCGGGCATTCCTTGCTTTTTCATCCTCTGATGGTGCCGCTTTTTAGCGGCATGTGGGTCTGGATTCTGCCCTGAAAATTCTTATACTGA
>JBMOPF010000051.1:0-46361 GCA_049325075.1 Bacillota bacterium
AAAAGCCTGAGAGGAGCAGGACGCGACTTTCGAAGGCGGTTGACAGTCCTTTGGCGACCGAGTTTAGAGACTGTTGCAGCCGGAGATGATGCAGCCGGGGTTTAACACTCCCCCTGCCCGCAAGCGACCCCAAACCATCTTGCTTTTTCATCCTTTATGGTGCCACTTTTAAAAGTGGCATGGGGGTCTGGATTCTGGATTCCCGACAGTATTAGAATATCAATAGAAGCATAATTTCCTATACAAAAAAAGCCCTCTCTTGAGGGCTAAAACTCGGAACACCCCCCTTGTCGCCAATTGTAAGCATCAACCAGGGGGAAAATTTATTTCCGAAGACTTTAGAAGGCACAGAAACACCCGAATTCCTACAAGTAATACCCATAAGCTCCTGGATTCTGAATTCTGAATTCTGCCCTGAAAATTCTTATACTGAATGAATATGGGGTCAGGAATCCAGAATCCAGAATTCAGAATCCAGAAGTCCGGGCATTCCTTGCTTTTTCATCCTCTGATGGTGCCGCTTTTTAGCGGCATGTGGGTCTGGATTCCTGACCAGGAATTCACTCAGTATAAGCATCAGCTTTCCGTCTCAAAGTTTGAATACACGTCATTCACGTCATCAAGCTCCTCCAGGGCGTCCAGGAGCCTGAACACCTGCTCGGCCTGGGCCTCTTCCACCTTAACCGTGTTTTTGGGTATCATGGAAATCTGGGCCTCCGACAGCACTATACCCCGGGCCTCCAGGCTGTCCCTTACAGACTCATAGCTGTCCGGATCAGTGGTAATCTCAAACACATCCTCCTCGGACCTGACATCATCCGCCCCGGCGTCCAGGGCTGCCATAAGCAGGTCGTCCTCATCGATCCCGGACTCCTTTTCCACCACAATCAGTCCCTTTTTTTCAAACATCCAGGAAACACAGCCGGTTTCGCCCAGATTGCCCCCGTTTTTTGAAAACAGGTGCCTTATCTCGCCGGCGGTGCGGTTCCGGTTATTGGTCATGGCCTCTATCATTACAGCCACGCCGCCCGGGCCATATCCCTCGTACACAACTTCCTCATATTTGCCGCCTCCCAGTTCGCCGGTGCCTTTCATTATGGCCCTCTGGATATTTTCGTTGGGGATGTTTGCCTCCTTGGCCTTAACAACGGCATTTTTCAGCCTCAGGTTTTTCTCGGGATCTCCCCCCCCCTGTTTCGCGGCCAGTATTATCTCTTTGGACAACTGGGTAAAAATCTTTCCCCTGGCGGCATCCACCTTTGCCTTTTTCCTTTTTATGGTCGCCCACTTGGAATGACCTGACATCGCTGCATCCACTCCTTTGACCCCTTAAGCGGGCCGTCTTTATATAAATAACAGGCCGGGCCATTTTGGATATGCCAATACGCCACATCCCACCAGGCCCTGAAACCAACTTTTTTTAATCAACCGCCAATATTTTACCACAAAGACGTCAAAGCTGAAAGTGTCAGCGGCGTCCTCCCTCAGCCGCGCCAGAACCTGCCGCTGAAAATAACCAGTATGGTATACAACTCCAACCTGCCGATGAGCATGCACAGGGAAAGGACAACCTTTACCGCCGCCGGCATGGAAGAAAAATTGGTCATCGGCCCCACCATGCCAAAGCCCGGACCAACGTTGCCCAGGGTTGCAGCCACGGCGGACAGTGAACTGACCAGGTCGATCCCCATGGAGGCCACAAGTATCACGGAAATACCGAAAATAAATATATACATGAAGAAAAATGTCTGGACGTTATCCAATACATCCTGGGATACAATTTCTTTTCCTATGCGAAGGGGTATTACCGCCTGGGGATGTATAAGCTTGGTTATCTGCCGGGATATCCCCTTGAACATGATCAGCATTCTTGACACCTTGATGGCGCCGCCTGTTGACCCGGCGCACCCGCCGACAAACATAAGGATGAACAGAATGGCCTTGCTCATGGGCGGCCACTGGTCAAAGTCCGCAGAAGCAAACCCGGTGGTGGTTATAATGGAGGCCACCTGAAAAATTGAATCTCTGGCGGCTTTCCCGGCGGCATAACCGGCGCTGTTCACCAGATTAAACGCAATGAACACCACAGCCACCGCTATTATTCCCAGATACAGCCTTGCCTCGGCATCCTTAAGCAGCGGCCTGAAATTTCCCCGCAGGGTGTAGTAGTGGAGGGCGAAGTTCATCCCGCAGATAATCATGAAGAAAACAATAATTCCTTCAATAAGCGCACTGTCATATGCCGCTATGCTCAAATTCTTGCTGGAAAACCCCCCCGTGGCCACCGTCCCGAAGGTATGGATAAATGAGTCAAACCAGTTCATCCCGGCCAGCTTTAGCAAAACTATTTCCGCAGCAGTAATCACCAGGTAAATTTTATACAGCTCACGGGATGTCTGGGCTATCCTGGGCAAAACCTTGCTTTTGGTGGGGCCCGGCACCTCGGCCTTGAACATCTGCAGCCCCGCTATTTTAAGTGAGGGAATAAGCGCCACGGTAAGGACGATGATCCCCATCCCGCCCAGCCAGTGGGTGATGCTTCTCCAGAACAGCATGCCGTGGGACAGAGCCTCCACATCGGATATGACCGACGCCCCGGTGGTGGTAAACCCGGACATTGTTTCAAAATAGGCGTCAACCGGGCTGGAAAGGGCACCGGTCAATATATAAGGAAGGGACCCGAATCCCGCCAGCAGTATCCAGCCAAAGGAGGCTATGGCAAAACCCTCCCTGTAGCCCACATTGCTGCTTCCGGTTCCCGTCCATGACATCACCGCCCCAACCAGGGCGGTGATTATTATACTGGCCAGAAACTCCTGCCACTCATTTTCCCTGTAATAAAACGCCATTAAAAGGGATGGGACCATCGCCGCCGCCTCACTGAGCAGCACCAGCCCCAGGGTCCTCAATATAAGCTTTCCGTTCATCTGCCATCCCTCCGGCTGCAGAAGGACTCCACTACATGAACCATGTGTCCCAGGGCAAATACCACCAAGCGGTCATCAGGCTGAATAACATCACTGCCCTTGGGTATGATAACCTTGTCATTCCTGCTGACCGCGCCTATGATTACCCCCTTCGGCAGGCCGGAGGAATGCAGCGGCCTTCCTGCAATGCGGCTGCCGGGCTGTACAATCACCTCCAGCACCTCGGCCTGCTCATTAAGGAGCAAAACCAGGGAAAGCACCCTGCCCCCCCTGATAAAGCGCAGGATCTCACTGATGGTTATCAGCCTGGGGCTGATGGCCGCGTCAACACCCAGGCGCTCCACCAAAGGCGCATAGCTGGGCCTGCTAACCTTGGCCAATACCCTTTTTGCTCCCAACTGCTTGGCCAGCAAGGCAATCAGCAAATTCTCCTCGTCAAAGCCCGTAACGGCGATAAAGGCATCCGTTCCATTTATCCCTTCCCTTTTCAGCAGGTCGACATCCGTCCCGTCACCCTTTAGAATCAATACGTCAGACAGGCGGTTAGCCAGTTCCTGGCAGCGCTCGGGATTTTGCTCTATAACCTTCACCTTCATGCCAAAGGCACTGAGCCTTTGGGCCAGGTACAGCCCAATCCTTCCCCCGCCCATTATAAAAACGTTCTGAACCCGCTGCCGCCTTATCTTAAACCTGGAGCATATTTTTTTGATTGACTCAATATTGCCCAGAATATAAAGGGTGTCATTGGGATAAATATAGTCCTTGCCGCCCGGCACAATCATTTCACCCAGCCGGGAAATTCCCACTATCAGGCAGGCCTTCGGCAGCTCTATATCCTGAACCCTTTTGTTCGCAAATTGCAGGTTGTCTTTATCAACCATCAACTCGGCCATCTGGACCTTTCCATTGGCAAAGTATTCGGTGTGTATTGGAATGTTAAGGGTCAGCAGCCTGAATATCTCCTGTGAGGCTGAATAGTCCGGGTTAATCACCAGATCAATACCCAGGTCCTCCTTTGAGATAATCAGGTCCCGGACATAGTCCGGGTCCCTTATTCTGGCAATGGTACGGGAAATACCAACTCTCTTGGCGGTCATACAGGCTATCATGTTTATTTCATCACTGTCGGTAACAGCCACCAGCAGATCGCTGTCGCTGACACCAATGTCTTTAAGCAGCTGCGAGCTGGACCCGTTCCCCTTGACGGTAAGAACGTCAAGAGTCTCGCCCACCTTGACCAGCTGGGCCTCGTCCCTGTCAATGACAATTATGTCATGGCCCTCCTCGGAAAGCCTGTGGGCAATTTCAGTACCCACCTTGCCCATTCCTATTATTGTGATTTTCATTTATTCCTCCGCTCATGATCGCTCTTATGTAAAATTACAACAAGGCCTGTCATCAATCAAGTTATTTTTTCAAGTTATTTTTTTAAAAAAAGAAACCCTCCCCAAAGGGAGGATTTCTTTTTTTTCGAGCCCGGAATGACCTACTCTACAGCCACTACGCATACCTGCATAGCCCACAATGACCTTTCGGCCATTATAGACCATTACGGCACCCGTAATGACCTTTGATCGACTGTTATGGATACCTGGGAAGCCTGCAGCAATCTCTCGACTGCTGCAAACCTCATATATCAAATAAATTGAATATTTCCGGCACCCATAACAATCTTAGCTCGACCGGTGAGCATCCCTTACGACCCTGTAATGATCTTCAGGACCATTACAGAGCCTGCCGGAACACCCATCGATCTTCCCTCCGGCCAATACCGAGCCTTGCGACCCGGTATTAACCTTTGGCCGACTGTCACAGAGCCTTTAAAGACCCTGTAACAGTCTGGGCTCGGCCATTACGAACCCTACGAGAGTAGTATTGACCGGGCCCGGCTTTATTATTCATAAAAATAAAATTTAGTCCTCCACCATCAGGAGCAGCTTTTCGTGAATGTGGAGGTTGAGCTGTCGCATAACATTCCTCAGTGTCTGTGGATTGGTGATTGTAAAACCGTCTTCCCAGCGCTCCAGAAGGTACGATATAAACTCGATATAACCGGTGGCCAGTGTAAGTGTATACAACTCCCTGTACCTGTTGTTCTCCGCCGGCTGACAGCCGGTTTCAAGATTTTCCTTGTGCGTAAGCTTGAAATTGCCCAGCCGGTGGTCCTCCCTTATCCAGGAAAGAATTCCGTCCACAGCGTGAAGCTCTTTCCCGCAGGTATCACAGGTAAAATGCACCCCAATCCCTCCCTTGTCTGCAGGTTCCGCAAAACGCATAGATACTGCCTCTGAGTAAAACTTTTCTAATATAATTATACTGTCCAAATAAAAAATCCTTTATTAAGTTTAATGGTTTTTCTTCCATCCCCCCTGTATAATCCAAAAAAACAAAAAACCAACACCTTTGGCCCCTAAACGCCAAACCCGTGCCGGTTTACCTGCAGCCGGGGCTCATTGACAGCCCCCGCTCCATGTCTCCCATTATAGTACAATTATACGATTACCGAACCGGAATTACAACACGCTCTATTTCAATTTTTTTTGCAAATCGCAGTCCACAATAAAAACCTCCAGGGCATCCCCTGTGCGTATGCTTATATCGCCATGACTGCTTACCACATTGCATCCTGCAATCCCGGATATTATTTCCTCCACCCTGTCCAGATAAGTTTCCCTCAGTTCCTGCCGCATCTGCTTTACAAGGGACCTTCCCCTGCGGGTGGCGGCCACATGCATTTCCTGCCGGGTAAGAACCCCCTTGGACCTTATAATTATCATGTCCCTGAAAATAAAGGCCCTTGTTTCCTCCGGACCCCTTCCGGTAAGTTCCCTTTGAAATTTGATAAAGGCCGCGCAAATTTCCGACTCCATGTTTGATAAAGAAGACATCGCCAGAATACCCCTTACGCATAAAAAACATCACCCGGAGTTGCCCCCGGGCGAATTATTTACGGTTACTATTTGATTATACCTTCCAGTTTCATAGCCAGGGCCATATCACCCTTTATTTTCAGCTTGCCGCTCATGAAGGCCATTGTCCCGTTCAGTTTGCCGTCCAGCATGTCAAGGAAGTCTGCGGAATTCATCGAAACTGTGATATTCGGGTTGTCATGGGTGCCCTCTCCGCCTGCTACAAATGCTCCATCATTCAGTTGGAAAAAGAACTGGCCGCCGTCGTCACCGCTGATATCAAACTGGAACGCCCCCGTAATCCCCTTGTTCTTTTGCGCATTTCCCTCAAGTGTCGCCTGAAGTCCCATAACTCTTTCCTTCAAAGATGCCATTTAATATTACCTCCTTTAATTTGTGCCGCTCATTGGCGGAATATTTTAATACATTAAATTTTTATTACTATTGATATTTTCGACGCACTCCAAAAATATCCTTCTTGTAAAAAATATTTAAGAAAAATCTTTTTTCATTTTAATCATCACCAGGAACCGATTAGAAGGGGGCTGAAACCCAGAAAATCAGCACTTACCAGATGGAAATTTATACCCCAGCAATACTCGGGCAGCCTGTAGCGGCAGGCACGTGAATGCAGGTGGCCGTATACCACGGTATCCACCCCGAACTTTTGAAAGAGCTCAATAAACCCGCTGTACTCCTTTTTTTCATTGGTGGGCATAAAATGCATCATGACAATTAATTTTTCAGCCCTTCCCCTGGCGTCCTTGAGGGAATTTTCCAGCCGGATAAGCTCCCTCTGGTAAATCTTTTTATCCTTTTCATCAAAAAAAGCCCCGTTGGGGCAAACCCAGCCCCTGGTTCCGCATATGGCCAGCCCGTCCACTATTATGCAGTCGTTCTGTATCAGGCTCACATTGGCGGGCACCTTTTCCCTGGTCCTGGTTATACCCTGCCACCAGTAATCATGATTGCCCTGGACTGCAATAATATTGCCCGGCAGCAGTCCGAGATAATAAAAGTCGGGCTCCGCCTCCTCCGGCTTCATGGCCCAGGAAATATCACCCGCCAGCAGCACCAGGTCGTCCGCCCGTACATTTTCAGTCCAATTTTCGTACACCCTGCGGGCGTGACCTTCCCAGCACTCATCAAGTTCCGACATGGGCTTGTATTCACCGGCGCTCCAGACAGGAGGATCCGGGTTTGACCGGAAGGACAGGTGCAGGTCGCTGATGGCGAATAATTTCAAGGCAAAAAACCCCCCTACGTATAAAAATAATTTCCCGATGGAGGAATTATTACTTGTCATTAAGAAATAAATTACCGGGGGTGACGGCTAATGAACCAGTACAAGCTGGTGGTGGTGGTTGAAACCGGTGAGCACGCATATATCCGCATGTTTATAAACGACACCCTGGTCAACCCGGAAGGCCTCATCCGCCTCAAGCACTCCGACCTCGACCAGCTCTTCAAGGACCTCTTCAAAGGCTCCAGGGGCAACTGCATCAAATGCCGCTACACAAGCCCCTGATTAAAAGTTCCACATACGAACAATTATCCCTTCCGCGCAGCTAAGAGTGTTAGTTCGTGATACTTATCTTCATAATTAAACCGACCAGACATTGTCTTTATTTTTTATGCCCAATAGTATATTATTTACAGCCTCCATAGCAGTCAACATAGAGTGGTCCATATTATTGTACCTGTGCTGACCATTGCGTCCAATACAATATAGATTTTGAAAGTTATTAAGAAATTCTCTGACTTTACTTAACTCTTTATATGTACCAAAATATGCCGGGTATGCTTTTTTCACTTTTATACGCATTGCATCCAACACATCCATTTTGTCAATTATGCCCATTTTTGAAAATTCATCAATAGCAAAAGAGATAAACTCCCCGTCACTCATATTCCACATATCATCGCCTTCATTACAGAAATACTCGCATCCTATCCATACAGTATTCTCAACATCATTTAACATATATGGCGACCAGTTGTTAAATATCTGCAACCGTCCCACTTTGATATCAGGCTCTTGAATGTATATCCAACAGTCGGGCACAATGTTTCCTATCGTCCTGATAGAAGTTTCATTCTTGAGATTGAGCTTTTTTACAAGTAGACCTACTGTAATAAAGTCGCGATATTGCAATCCATCGGCTACCACCTTGACCTCATATGGGACTTGAACGCCGATAATCCCAGAAACCAAATCCTTTATCGGCATGGAAGAAAAAAATATCTCACCTTTTAGTAAATGAATTTGACGCTGATATTCATATACGACCGAATTGACCATTCTTTCTTCTGCATTTATTTTTAATACACGACAGTTATTATATATCTTGCCTCCCATTTTTCTAATTCTCTCGGCAACTATTTCCCAAAGCTGGCCGGGACCGTATTTAGGATATATAAACTGCTCAATCAGTGATGTTTCTTTATTCTTTTGTTTTATATCACCTTTCTTGCGAGACAGCTTATTGACATAATCAAGAACAACTTTGGACAGAGAAAGTCCTCTTATTCGTTGCGCACCCCAATCAGGCGATATGTCTGAAGGATGCATACCCCAAACTTTTTGAGTATAATTTTCAAAAAACATACTGTAAAGAGTATGTCCAAACCTGTTAATCATAAAGTCCTCAAGTGAATTTTCCGTTCTCTTAAATATAACAGACCGGATATAGCTGCAACCTGCTTTTAAAGTTCTGGCAGGACCCAAATTAATAAATACCTGTGGTTTTAGAGAAATAGGATAGTCGAAAAATTTATTAAGATAGTAGATACGTGATACTCTATCACGAACAAGCATCACACAATCTGTGCTTTCAGGATCAGGACCGCCCGGATTAAGCATCTTTTTGCGCTCCAAAATCTTATCATCCAGTGCGTCAGCACCTTGTACCGGCATTAATGACATCCACCAATTCATAATCTTGTCACTTTTTGAAAAAAAACGGTGTCCGCCTATATCTATACGGTTGCCTTTGTAATTAACTGTTTTTGATATTCCACCAACAACTTCGCTTTCTTCAAGTATTATCACCTCACAATCAGGCAACTGACGCAATATTTCATAACCTGCGGTTAGCCCCGCCGGTCCGGCGCCTATAATTACAATCCTCTTTCTTGCGGACATCATGTTACCCCTTTACATTTTGAATTAATTTTTGTTTTATATCATCCGGTGTAAAGACAAGTAATTTCCGCGCTACATAGTTCCATAAAAATACAAATACAGTCACAATAAATTTAGCCGGCATATATGAAATCGCCAGTACTGCAACGCAATACCACATGCCGATTTCAGTTAAACCCAAGCCGATAACGCCAATTAACGAAAACAACATGAATGCCCACAATCCACCTGCGCTTGAATGCCTAAATACCCAAATTTTTGATAGCACATAATTAATTATGAGACCAAAGATAAATCCTATTGGGGCAGCAACAAGATAATAAATATTTGCATGCCAAATCAGCACATAAAATGTGCTATAATCAAGCAAAAAAGCAATGCCCCCAACAACACCATAACGGATAATCTCATTAAAATGGCAAATAAAACTGTCAGAAAAAGATAGCTTCATGTTGCTATTCTCCCTTAACCAGTCCATAAGGGATGCATATAATTTCCCTTAATTTGTTTAAGTTTTGGAAACTGCGGCAATAAGTCTTTGCGAATATAAAGTTTGCAGTCCTGATCAATCATCAGGTTCTTCCACATAAAACGAGTCTCAAACAAAGCAACCGGCACATATTCCAGGGGCTCAAATATATTGTCATAACAAAATATTTGAAATCCGTTTTCAATAATAAAATCAGGCTTGCCAGCTTCTTGAAGCTGTTTAAGCACTTTTTCGTCATCAACCATGATATGAGTGGCATAACTTACTTTTTTATCGCCATTATTATGATTGTAAATAATATTATTAGGGAAATATGGTAGCAAAGCAACATTTTGCATGAAGTATTCAGGTCCTTTTTCTCGATTGGGATAGCACTGAAAAATCTTCCTCCCCTCGATCCCATTATCTTTTATAAATGTTGCCAGATCCCTTTCCGCCGTATATGGAAACCTGATATCATTTAATGAAGCTGCTGCAGACCAGTAAATCTGTATAGCGAAAACAAATGCGGCAAAAATGGTTAACAAACGATTGATAACTACCTGATTACTCACAGCATCGGAAAATACAGAGTATAATTTTTGTGACCATGCGGGCGCCTGCAGTGACTGTTCCCCACCCAGGGAAACCCAAATGCCGAATATTATCATGAGTGTATAAATACCGGTATGGTGAATTGAAAAATATACAAAAGACATAAAAATCGTTGTAAACAAATATGGCAGCGCACAATACAGAAACATTCCTTTATTTAAAACCCAGATAAAAAATACTATTGTCAGTATAAATCCCGCAATACAAACATACATCATATCATAAGTAAATGTAAAATTTTTTGAAAACAGGTCAGTGGCAATACCGTTTAGAGGAGCTACAAACAACATAAACAGCAAATTGCCGGGATCAACGGCTGTCTTTAGCCCGGGGGTATACTTATCAGGCATTGGCCACAATATGGCTGTATAAATAAGATTAACCATACCCAGCAACAGAAGCGCATGAAAACGCCTATCTTTTGCAACTCGCCAAGTCATTACGTTATAATCTTTTTTTAATAAACGATGGTCCATAACCATTTCTATAAACCAGGCTACAGCCACACCAAAAGAAATCATCATACCGTGTGCTGTAACGCCCCCAAGCAGGGCAAGCAATAGTGAAAACTTTACAGGTTTACGGTTGCGTAATGGTATGTTGGCAGCCACAACCCACAGGGCAAGGGATAAAAGTGAATAACACCTGCTTATGACACCATACTGATAAAAAATAAAATATGTAAAAGGGGTCAGGAGCCTGACCACCAGCGGGAAAGGAGCCTTTTTTATAATCATTGCAGCTGCAATTGAAGAAATAATTATATTGACAGACTTTAAACCCCACTCATACGGTATTCCCATGTGGGCCGGCACATAAAGACACAGGTACCATAATGGTGGATGACCTTCATACCGCAACACATGTAGTATCATATTTAAAATACCGCTGTCACGCGCGATCAACCATGCCTGGGCTTCATCAAACCACGGTTCATGGAATGATGATATACACGAAATTGATACCACATATATAATTAAAGCAATGTTCTCAAGAATAATAACGTTTTTACGTTGCATACATCAGCAACCTCGACGCCGGATTAAGGTAAATGTTTTCGATATTAGGGAAACGTAAAAGTCAATTTTGACCACAATGTATATGGCTTATCTAGCTTGTTAAGACTTATATGTTGCAAGAAAACATGACGTTGACGGTTCCCTGTTTTCGTTGTAAAAAACAACAGCTAAACGCAAAAATTATATTACTACAAAAAGGAGTACATAATAATAAGTACTCCTTTTTAAAGGCAGTCTGAATATGACAACAAATGGGCAAATCTTTGCTTTTAATAATCAAATACCAATGCTACAAAGATTCATTATGATACAGGAACGTAATGGTTAGTCCAAGTACCTACTGGACCTACAATAGGCCTGTCGCCTGTGCCGGTGCCTGTAAAAGAATAATTAGTTTCTGTAAAACCAAGACTGCTTGGTACAGCCATTGTGCTTGCACCTTTCACATAATTATCCAGATCGGCAATACTGCTTGGCCAACTGCCTGCATTAGCATAGTATTGATCTATTGCGCCATCCAGGGTGCGCAAGTTGGAATCGTGCGCTTTTTGTTCCGCTGCTATAGTAGTCCTGTTATAAATCGGAACAGCAATCGCCACCAGTACACCGATGATGACCACAACCACCATTAACTCAACCAAGGTAAAACCTTTTTGCGACTTGAAGTCTGTCTTCATTCTTTTATACATCTATTCCACCCCCCTCCATTTTGTTTTTCTAAATTAGTTATACCTGATTACTGTTTTGTTAGACATTTTTTATATACTTTTTGAAAATATTATTCAACTAAACAACTATACAACAAACCGGCTGCTTTTTATTTGCCCCTATAACCCCATTTCCTTGATCATATTTTTTATCAACTGTATTCTGTCCGGGGTTTCCTCCACCCACAAAACATATTTCGGGTTCTTGTCGTCTCCTGATATGTTGCTGGAGATATTCATCGATGTCATCGGCACACCGGTCAGCTGGTTAATAAGTGTACGCACCGCATCAAGGCTCTGGTAAGCATCCACTGCGTCACTACCGTCCTTGGTAAGAACCGGAGCCTTTATTTTTTCACGGTTCATATCCAGGTCGTTTATGGCTCTGTACACCTGCTTTTGCACGTTTTGCGGACAGATCACCATTATTTCATGGCTCATATTGGCATAGTTATATGTTTTGATTGTAATTTTTTCACCAAAATCAAAGTCCTTCAGCCTGTCTGCAGCATCCTGAGCAGTAATGTTCTTTAGCTTGTAGACAAACAGACCTTCCTTGTTGGCGGCGTCGGTATCCAAATCTTTGATCAGGGACTGGACTTCTTCCCATCGTTTGACAATATCGGGATCGAAAAACATAATACGATTATCAAGTTTTACATATTTCTCCACTTTTATACCTGCTTGCTGTAACAATTCCAACGCCCTGGCGGGTGATATGTTTTTCAGTTCGGTCACCCTGTAGTCTGTGAACTGGTTACTTGCCGGACCATCCATCAGATTTATCAACTCTCTGGTTTTCTGCAAAGTCTCCACAGTACCCTCAACCCAGATAGCATAAGGATTGCTTGTTGATGTAATACACTTGTACGGAATACCGAACTCTTTAAGGGCACCATTTATTTCCTCTCCACGCACATAGTTTGTTTCAAACTTTTGCATAAGCATCTGGTCAAAGAAGTTATTCTGCAGATCGCTGGCTTTTCCCACTACGATGGTGTTGCCGTTCTGTATATGTGCGTAACCATACTTTTGAATAATCATTTCCAACGCCCTCTGGGCAGGAACATTATTTAATTTGACAGTGACCTCCACCGCATTTTCATCTATGAGTATTACATTTAATCCCATCTTTATCGCCAGGGCGGAAAGAACATCCCTCAAATCCACATTCCGGACATCCATTGATATTGTCTGTCCCCCGCCGGCAACGGACGCTGAAGTATAGTTGCCACCAACAGATGTATTATTAAGGGCCGTATTACGGTACCCGTAGTCAGCACCCGCTTCCGTCGACACCTCCACCATGGCCATGCTGCCTGCGAACAGAAGCCCTATGGCTGCCGCCCTTACCAAAACCTTGGCCGCTTTTTTCAAAAAACGCCTTTTGCCTCTCCCCTCAGACATCATTGACCTCCCACCTCTCCACCTTTGTTACCATTGGGCTGTGTTCCTCCATTTTGAGTTCCGGTTTGTGCTCCTGTTTGATTGCCTGTGGCATCCCCTTTGTTTTCCTGAACCGGCGCTATTTTTTCCGTCTTGGACCTGCCGTTGAACTCAAGTTTCAACTGACGATCCCCGGATGCCAGGATTACGGAGTTTTCTTTTATATCCGTCACTGTCCAGCCCTCGATAACAGTCCCCACCTCCGCTACATAAGAGGTGTTGACGGTTTCTATAATAGCCAGGTTTTTTCCGCCTCCGAGCATAATTCCCTTGAGGGACAGGGCACCGGCGAAGGGATCCCGCAACCCGGCGCCGTTTTCTATTTTTCTTTCGGTTTCGGGCAAAAAGGTGTATTTGCTTTCCTGGCCCGCCTGGGACTGTATACCGTTACCCGTATCCACCGCCGTCTGATCCTGTTTACCGGAAAAAACAACTTTAATCAGAACCACCACACCAATTATCAGCAGCACCAGGGCAACTGCCACCAAAATGGCAAGCCTCTTGTTTTTTATCATAAACTGGGGAACCTTCAGGTTGAACTTTCCCGGTGACACCGTATTCATCATTCCTTCCCGACCGATTATTACCAGATGAAAATATAACTACTTGTTGGTACAAAACGCGCTGGCGGAAATACTCGCCGTCAGCACGGGCAAACTCTGCTTTCCCTGACCTATCTTGACATCATCTATACGAAACATTCTACGTCCGTCGCTAAGGTTTCCAAGCAAAGAGTTAATATTTTGAAAACGCCCTTCCACCACTATTTTGACGGGCATTTCCACATATCCCCCTTTCTGCGCCCTCTCCTCAAAGTGGATATCCACAAAATGAACCCCGGCCACTGCACAACCTCTTTGAATATCAGCAATAAGCCCTTCTTCATCCGGTTTGTCCGGCAACATGACTTTATAGCTGTTATACTGGTCCGTAAAGAACTGGGCCTGCTCCTTGGCCCGGATCAACTGCTGCAGCCTGACTCTGACATCCGACAGCGTATTGCTTTCGGTTTCTTTTTGAGCCAGGGCATTACGAAGATAATTCACCTGCAGGTAGATCATAATAAGAACAAGTATTATTGCAGCGACCCCATAAACAATCACCGGGACCTTTCGCAAAGCACTCTCCCTTTCCGGCATCATCCACCAACCTTTCCGCTCCCGGGATCGAAGGCAGGCCCGGGCTTGATTTTCACTTTTATTTCAAATTGGTCCATCTGCTGCCCACTCTCCGCCAAAAACTGGCAGCGAACATCGGAAATCCCATCCACCGTATTTAATTGATCCAGCCAATCCGCCAAAGAATTTTTATCGGATGCATACCCCTGTATGGTCATCTCGCCGGCCGATGCCGTCGCCGCCGGCGCGGCAGGACTGCCGCCCTGTGTATTCTGTGCCGTCTGCGCAGCCGGTTTGTCTTCCTTTTTAACCGAAATATCCGTCAGCCACACACCTCCGGGAACGTCTGCCGCAATATTGTTCAGCAACTTTTCCCACTCGGGGGGGGTTCCCATGGCCTGACGCAGCAAACCTCTTATTTGATCCACCTTGGCCTGCATGTCGGCATACTGTTGGTATTGCTTTGACTGTTCCTCCAGCGCCACCCGCTGCTTTTTAATTTGGGACACATCCAACCAGGTTTTTGCAGTTATCAGCGCCAGAACCCCCCAAATGAACAGGAGGGCCACCACCGCCGCAACACTGGCGGTTATAATCTTTTTCTGCTTTTTCGCTTGTTCCCGCCGGGCAATTATCTCCGGAGGAAGGAGGTTTATTTTTATATTCATCCGTCAATCCTCCAGTCCACGCAGGGCAAGTCCTATGCTGACAGCAAACTCAGGCCCGTACTTTTCCATATCAACGTCCCTTGTTTTCCCATAACCGCCCAGTACAGACACCGGTCTGGCAGACAATACCCGTACCTCCAATTGTTCTTGCAGCAGTCCGTCCAAACCGGGAGCCGTTGCCCCCCGCCCGCTTATTATAATCCGGTCCACAGTCCCGATATTGTTTTGCGCCAGATAATAACCCACCGACGAACGTATTTCCTCCGCCAAAAGCGGTCCCCAAAGCTCTATATCATCTATTTGCCCACTCATTCCCGGCAAACCTTCCGCAGCAGCGGCAGCCTCCTGTGCCTCAGGTTGCAGCTGGTTTGCGGAGTTGTTCATAAAACCGGGAACAACCCTGGAAAGCCTTGGCACCCCGTTGACGGTCAGCATCACCGTAGTCAGTCCGTTGGATATGTCGGCAAAAATAACGGTGCCGGCCAAATCATTCTCCGGTACGGCTCTCATCAAAGCCAGCGGGGAAGGGTCCACCACCACAGGCTTCAGACCGGCTGCCTGCAGCGCATCCAGGCTTTTATCCAGCAAATCACGCCTGGCAGCCACCAGCAAAACATCAAAAACAGGCCCGCCTTCCCCTTCCGACTCCCCCACCACCGCAAAATCCAAAACCATCTGGTTCAGTGGTATGGGAAAATATTCCCCGGACTGAAAGCGGACTATCTGTGCCAGTTTTTTTTCCGGCACCTTGGGAAAAGTGGCCATCCTCATAAGAACGCCATGATTCGAAATACCCAAAGTAACCTCCCGGCCCCCTATGTTTGCACTTGACCACAGCCGTTCCAGAGCTTCGGCCACAACCCCCACATCGGCCACCACTCCCTCCACCACGGCACCCCTTGGTATTTCCACCCTTCCGGCCGTAACCAGGGAAACCGGGCCACCGGACCCTCTGAGCTCAACCGCCCGTATTACCCCGGTGTCGAACTCCAGCCCCACCGACCCGTCCTGACTCAACAAGCTCATAAAAAGCAATCCACTCCTCCGTTTCCATCTTGAAAACTATTATAAAACAGCCCTCCCCCTTTACTGGTATCTCCAGCTCAATATCGTCCACCCGGCATTTTCCGGCTGCAGAAAGTGGGGCGGTGAATCATAAAGCATGCGTGAGTCATAGCTGTAGTCCTTACTATACCCCTGTCCGCTGACAAGCCCCACTGCTCCACGATATGACTGGGCCAATGCACCTCTCAAATATATATAACCTTTGTAGCCACTACTATAATCTTCATAGGTAAAACAACCGTTCAGTGCCAAAATGGCGGCATATATGTTTATGTTGTTCGGAGCAACATCAGTTTTTTGGTTGTTGTAATAAGGAGATGTATTTGACGGCCACCCCCAGTGCAGAATCTTCACATCATTATTGGCCACCAGTCCCAACATATCGTCACTGGTATCAAGTTTGACGTTTTTATACGTCAGCCCACCGGTATTGGTCGCCTTAGAATAATTAAAATTGGTAGGGTCTTTTCCGGTAATATATATATTGTTAGCTGATGCTATTGTCAGCCTGCCGTCCAGTTGACCGCTGACAAAAGCATTCCCGGCCGCACGATCAAACTTGTTCTTCCAGCTGGCACTGTCACTGCCGGACACAGTCCCATCCACATAAATGACCATACCTTCTTTGGGAATATCTATCCCCTTACCATCAACCCCTGACAGCCAATTTTCCCCCGTGATATTGTTGTTGTTATCCCATGTCGTATACCTGATTATAACCTTGCTGCCATTTATATAAATAAATGTCCGTCCCCTGAAATAAGTCCCCGTGAGCTTGGCAAAGGTAGCCATATCATTGTTGGAGGCCGGAAAAGTCAACGCCGGTATTTTTTGGGGGTATCCCTGGGGATATGTTGCGTGACCGGACTGTACATCAGGATCAGCCCCGGAATATGTTACCGGCCCCAAAAAATTTGGAAAACCGTCTATATGCAACTGGCCGTTGGTGTGTAGAGGACCGTTCACCGTATCGCCGGTTGTCCAATAAACAATCGTATTCGGTGGTATAACCTCCGAACCTGAAAGGTATATATAATTGCAAAACTGGCTTTTGGTCAAAGTAGCAGTAAAGGTGCGGGTGTTACTGGGATTGGATGCAGGCCAGCCTCTTGAAACCACTATCAGGTTGGGATTGGTCGCTGTGGGAAGTTGTACATTTAACTGGTAAAAGGCATCCCCGGTATCACCCACCGCATGCTGCGGGCCAAAAGTACCGTATCCCGCAAAACTGCTGCTTGAAGCCCTATCACTATCAGGAAAAGTCGGATCCACGTTAATATGCCAAATATATTCATTCAAACCGGCCTCAGCGGCAGAAAGGGCTTTTTCACCGCCCGAATAGTTCAATCCCATGGTGGTCTGGCTTTCAACCAGATAAGCGGCAGTAAACCCGAGAATGGTTAACACGGCAATAATGACTACAGCCAAAGGCAGGGCCAAACCTTTTTCCTCCGTGAGAAAACGGTTAAACATTCCAATCCGCCCCCCTATTTACTTCTTACCGTTATGTTTGTACTCAAGGCAACTCCTTGGTTCAAAGGGTTCTGACTGTCATTCACATTCATGCTCAAAGTAACAGAGAGCCTGTTAACCGGATTTGTTCCGGGAACCGCCACACTAAACGCGACACTATCCACTGCCGGAATCACTGTGGTCCAAGCGGAATCATTAACCGGATCGTCTGGATAACTATAAGGAAAACTATTGTTAATAGGACTCACCACACTCTGCTTAAGAGCTTTTTCAGTACCATTAACCACATACCTATAGGTAACCCTCTCCGGCAAACCGTTATTATCAATATCGGTATAAATCCTTATTTGAGTGCTGGATACAAGCTGAACCGGATTATCACTGTTGGCCACCACTGCCTGCCTTACCTGATTTTCCATTTTAATTAATGCCAGACGGGCATCCTGAACCGCCCTTGATTCTGCCGCGCCGGTCTGGAAAGTACGTTGACCGATATACATAAACTGGTACAAACCTGCTAATACAGTACCTAAAAGTGCAATTGCAACAACCAGCTCAACCAGAGTAAAGCCTGATTTGTTATCAACAATCTTAATCCACTCTTTTTTAAGATAATGTTTATTCAAGACACCCACCTCGACTCAGAAGGTGTTTAATACTTATCCATATATATGGGTGAGGACAGAACCAAGCTTGTGTCGGGCGTTATCACACCGTTCCAGGGAGCATCCGGATCATTTGCCAATTCATAATCTTTGTAACCGGAAACACCCGTTATCTCCAGTCTGTAATTACCGGGGTTGGATAATAGCCCGCTCCCTGCCGGCCAAATATTCTGGAATGATATATATCCATTGGCATCAACATCCGACAGATTTTTGGTATATGAAAAATCCGTTGTTGTCTTCAATGTAATTAAACCATTCGCAATAATAGGTTCATTAGTTCCGCGATCACACACCTTAAATTTTAGATTACAAGGCCTTTCCACCTCAAATTCCAGGGTTGAGCTGGACATATCATTTACCGTGGCATTTTGGGGAGCGGTACCCGGACTTACTATCATACCCAGATTGCCGGGATCGGGCAAAACGCTGTATTGTCCGGCCTTAAGGTTTCCAAACAAAGCCTCGCCCGTACTGCCGGTCCAAACCGTCTGGGGGGAGTCCGGACCCCCACTGTGGGAAATCTTCACCCCTGACACGGGTTCTTTGGCTTTTTCCACACTGGGCCAGCCACGGATAATTCTGACCGTAATATTACCTCCTGTATATGCCGATTCCTCCGCCTCCTTGGCCACCAGTGTTTCAATAACTTCCGCCATGGTTACCTTGCCGCCGAACATTCCCGGTGTACTGACCGTAACCTTCACCCTTTTGTAGTCGGTGGGAATGTTATCCCAAGTCGTCCCGTTGTCACCGGGATCATCCACCCAGTTTATATGTGTCTCAATGGTAAAGTTAATGCCCGCAATATTTCTTGTTTGTACCATATCAATGTCTCCGGCAGGGTTGCCTCCCTTTGTTCCCACGCTGTCGTAAGGCATTGATCTTATTTGTTCTATCATTCCTGATGCCAGGCTGGTGGCCGTAAGCCTGGTCCTGTTGGCCTGGCTTCCCTGGCTTATATAAGTAAACAAAGGCATAAAAGAGGCAGTGGCCACCAGCAGGATGGAAATAGCCACCAGCAATTCCGCCACTGTGAAGCCGGCTTGCTCATTGATCTTGTTTTTGCTCTTGCCTCTCATTTCACAACCCCCGTCCGGGTTCACCCCAGATACTGATACATAAGGCTCAAGCTCCTGTGAAGTATCCGGGACACCTTGCGCTGGCTGATTCCCAGTTCAACAGCCACCTCAGTTTGAGTCATGCCGCGATAAAAAAGCAGTGATACCACTTTTTTCTGTAATTTAGTCAGTTTGTCCATAGCCTGGCCGACGGCAATAAGGTCTTCTATAGGGAGCCGGAAGCTTTCGTACCTCCGGCTATGTATCTTGGAAACATCAATTGCATCCAAGGATACCCAACCGGCCCGCATGGCCTGCACAAGACCTTCCTCCCTGACATTAACCGCCAGGGCTATATCACCAAGGGACGGTTCCCTGCCTGTCTCTTTCAATATTTTTTCGGCCGCATCCCCGATCCTTTTCTGCAGGCCGGCCATCCATCCCGGCAGTTGATGAGGTGCTTCTTTCCTGATATAATGCCGGATTTCGCCCATAATACAATGGCTGGCATAGGTTGAAAAAGACACTCCCCTGGACGGATCAAACCTTAAAGCTGCCTTAATCAGGCCTTCGAAACCGCACTGGACTGCGTCATCACCCGGAAAGCCCGGCATATACACGTTGACAAAATGGTAAACAAGCCTTTTTCCGGCCTCCACCAATGCTGACAGATGTTCCTCATCCGGATTAAGCAGGTATGCGGCCGCAGCTTCTTCAAGATCTTGTCCAACGCTGCCTGACGGCTTTTCCTCTTTCATTCTATCTCACCCCGGTGGTGGTAATAATATTAAACATCGGCAGGTATACCGATATGATTATTCCTCCCACGACAATTCCCACGACTATAATCATCAATGGCTCGATAAGAGCAGTCAGCCCCTTTGTCATCGTGGACACCTCTTCTTCGTAAAAGTCGGCCACCCTGCTCAGCAATGTTGGCAGTTCACCTGTCTCTTCCCCGATGGATATCATATTGATCACCATAGGGGGGAATATCTCGGTTTTTTTCAAAGGAAACGCCAAGGTCTGGCCTTCCTGAATAACCTTCCCCGCTTCTTTTACAGCTTCACTGACGCGTATGCTGCCGGACGACGGGCCTGCGGCCTCCAAGGCCTGAATAACCGGAATGGCTCCCAACAGTAACGTGGACAAAGTCCTGGAAAAACGGGCGATGGTGGTTTTATGCAGCAGGTTTCCGAACAGCGGAATGCGAAATTTCACCCGGTCCCAGGTCAACTTGACGGTTTCGCTTCTTGAGGCGAAATACAGGGCGGTAACTGCCGAAACAGCCCCCAAAATGTACAGGTACCAATAGACCCTGATAGATGAACTGGCCATCCCCACCATTTGGGTGACAAAGGGCAGTTTACTGCCCGGCGGATAAAAGCTCATAAAGGTCGGCACCATAAAAATAAGAATAGCCAGAACGACAATAAAGGCAAAACTCAGAATTACGACGGGATACATTAATGCCGACTTGATATTGTCCCTAAGTGCCTTATCCCTGTCCAGCTGATGGGAAATGCGGTTAAGCATCTCCTCCAGGGCACCCCCCATTTCCCCCGCTTTGACCAAATCCACATAAATCTGGGGAAACACCTCCGGAAAACCGCTTAGCGCCTCGGAAAAATTCATTCCCCCCTCAACATTGCGGGCCACGGAATTTATAACCTTGGCCATGGCCGGGTTGCCGCCCTGCTCACCCAGGGTGGTAAGACTCCTGGTGAGAGGAATGCCGGCAGCCAGCATGGCCGCCAACTGTCTGGTAAAAAAGCTGACATCGCTTATTTTTATAGTTGGCCCAAGCTTAATCTGCATATTTAACAGGGATTTTTTGACCGGGCTTATATCTAAAATTGTGTAATCCATTTTACGAAGCCGGGCAATGGCTGCAGTTTCATCCTCGGCCTCCAGCTTGCCACCCAGTTGGTTTCCTGTTCTGTCCAATGCCTGAAATGAATAAAGCGGCACCAACATCATCCTTCCCGAAAGGTTCCATGGGACCCATTTTTTGAAAATTTTATTTAATTCAATTATATAACTGAATACCATTTTTTTCAATAATTATTGTCATATTTTACATAAATATTGTCATTTGTGCCGGGATAAAAACCTTTTTAGAACTGACTGCTCCTCCTCAGCAACCGCTCCAGTTCAACCCGGTCCACACAGCGCTCCAGCGCCACATCCATGCTTATCATCCTTGCCAGGCAGAGGTCGGCCAGAGATTGGTCCATTGTCTGCATGCCCACATTTCTTCCGGTTTGCATCACCGTGTAAAGCTGATGCTCTTTTCCTTCCCTGATCATGTTTCTTACGGCCGGGGTGCTCAGTAAAAGCTCGGTTGCCACCACCCTGCCCTTGCCGTCCATCCTTGGGATTAGCTGCTGAGTGATTACCCCCTGGAGGGAATCGGCAACCTGCTGCCTGACCTGATTGCGCATCGACTCTGTGAAAACGTCTATAATACGGTGAACCGCCAGAGAGGCGGTCTGAGTGTGCAGGGTTGAATATACAACGTGACCGGTTTCAGCAGCAGTGAGGGCAATGCCGATACTCTCCATGTCCCGCATCTCGCCCACCAGTATTACGTCGGGGTCGTGGCGGAGCACATGCCTAAGGGCATTGGCAAAGGAGTGGGTGTCGCTGCCCACCTCCCGCTGCTTTATAATGGACTTTTTATGGCTGTGCAAAAACTCTATGGGGTTTTCAATGGTAACTATATTAAGGCTCTGCTCCTCGTTAATCAGTTTAATCATCGCCGCCAGGGTAGTGGATTTACCACTGCCCGTCGGCCCGGTAACCAGCACCAGACCCCTCGGGATGCGGCATAAATCCTTTACCGCCGGCGGCAGGCCCAGTTCATCCAGCTGTTGAATACTCATGGACACAACCCTGAAATTTACTGCAAGAGATCCCCTCTGCCACATTATATTTCCCCTGAATCTGGACACCCCCGGAATGGAATAGGAGAAGTCCAGCTCCAGGTCCCTTTCCAGCGCCTCCCTGTGGTGGGGCTGCAGTACAGGGATAATCAAATCCTCAATGTCCTGGGGAGTAAGCCGCGGCATGTCCATGGGAACAAGTTTTCCGTAAATCCTTATTACAGGTGGGGCGCCGGCCGTCAGGTGCAGGTCCGAACCGTCCGTTTCAAGAGTATGTTTTAGAATTTCATTCAAATCAAGTGTTGTACTCTGCATACTATAAAACCACCCTCATTATTTCCTCAAGTGATGTAATACCCTGTTTAACCTTCGCCAGCCCGTCCTGGCGAAGGGTGATCATCCCCTCTGCGATGGCTGCTTCCCTTATCTCCCCGGCGGACCGTCTCTCCAGGGTAAGGCGCTGAATGTTTTCCGAAACAAATAAAAGCTCATAAATGCCTATCCGCCCCTTATATCCTGTGTTGCTGCACCGGATGCAGCCCTTTGGCCTGTATAGCTTAACCGACCTCTCACCGTTTTCCAGGGGAAAGTCCTTTATCTTTTCCAGTTCACTTCCCTCCAGCACGTACTCCTCCTTGCAGTGGGGACAGAGCACCCTGGCCAGGCGCTGGGCCAGCACGCAGGAAAGGGAGGAGGCGGTCAGGAAGGGCTCAACATCCATTTCTCCCAGGCGGCTTATTGCCCCGGGGGCGTCATTGGTATGCAAAGTTGAAAACACCAGGTGTCCGGTCATGGCCGACTCAATGGCTATCCTGGCGGTTTCCCGGTCCCTTATCTCCCCCACCATTATAATATCGGGGTCACAGCGAAGTATTGACCTCAGCCCCGAGGCAAAGGTAAGACCGGCTTTGGGATTGATCTGTATCTGGCTCATTTTGTCCAGCCGGTATTCCACCGGGTCTTCAACCGTTATAACATTTTTCTGAATCCTGTCCACAGCCGACAGACTGGCGTAAAGAGTGGTGCTTTTTCCGCTGCCGGTGGGACCGGTCACCAGTATCATCCCGTATGGATATTTGATAACCTCGCGGTACCTGGCCAAGATATCCGGCGCCACCCCCAGCTCCTCCAGGGTAATCATCCTGCCGGAGCGGTCCAGCAGGCGCATGGTGATTCTTTCGCCGTAACTGGAGGGGAGCGAGGCCACCCTCAGGTCCACCGTCTTCCCCTCAAGCTTGAGGGAAAACCTGCCGTCCTGGGGTATCCTGCGCTCGGCTATGTCCATGTTGGCCATTACCTTGATGCGTGATACCAGAGAGGCATGCATTTTCCGGGGCGGCTCGATCATATCATGCAAAACGCCGTCAATCCTGAAGCGCACCCTGAGATACTTTTCATATGGCTCTATATGAATATCGCTGGCGTTTGCCGCCACAGCCTGGGATATAATCATATTGGCCAGTTGAACAGCCGGCTTGCTTGAGGTATCGGCCTCCTCAACCTCCACCTCCGCCTCAACCTCTTCCTCCTCAACCTCCACCCTCATACTGCCCCGGCTGTATCTTTCGATACTGGCCTCCAGCTCGCTGTCGGCCACAAAAACAGGCTTGATATCATACCCGGTAAGGATACGGATATCATCCATGGCAAGTATATCGTTGGGGTTCTGCATGGCAACGATCAGCTTGTCCCCATCAAAGCCGATGGGCAGCGCCTTGTACCTTTTGGCGGCCTCCGCCGGCATGGAGCTGACCGCTGCCGGATCCACCTGGAAGGATTCCAGGGAGACAAACATCACACCGGCATTTTTGGCTATTTCCTTGGCTATCTGGTCTTCAGTGCAGTAACCCAGCCGGACAAGGGTCTTACCGAGCAGCCCCCCCCCGTTTTTGTCCATCTTCTGGAGGTATAACGCCTCTTCCAGTTGAGCCTGGGTTATAACGCCGGCATTAACCAGCATTTCTCCCAAATAATTGCGCTTATGTATAGATTTCACGAAAGTACCTCGTTATGATGGGTAAAATATTCCGGATCTAGATATAAATCCTTGATCTTTGTACTATTTTATATTGAAAAACCTTACAATTCAATATCCCGGATATAACTAAAAACCTTATTTTATAAAATTTATCAAATTTTTTGCCAATTATATCATTCCCCAACAATGTAAAAAGCCCCGGGGTTAAAAAATTCCCCGGGCCATAAATATGAGGCATTTGTATCAGCCGGCTCTATAATAAATTATTATTGAGAGTATCCGCGCCACATTTCAGAGCAAATAAATCCAATCCCGCCTGCATTAACCATGTATCAGCGCAGGCAGGCAGCGGGTGCAGACCCAGACGCTTTCCCCCTTTGACCTGGAGGGAAGAAGGGGGACGTCGTCCTCACTGGCGTTACACCTGAAGCAGCGCTGGGGAATGTAGGTGCGGGGCTTTTCTGCATGGAGGGCATGAACAGCCTCCCCGGAGAACTCTTCCGCCTCCCTTTCCTCTATGGACAGTGCTCCCTGCGGGCAGACGCCCAGGCAGAAACCGGCGCCGTCGCAGAGTTCGTCACGGATCACCCTGGCCTTGCCGTCCCTTATTTCTATCGCCCCTTCGGCGCACGGGGAGACGCACTTGCCGCACCCATTGCATTTTTCCTCGTCTATACGCACTATCTTGCGTCTTTTTCTCATGTTATTAACCCCCGGTCTTATTATTTGATATCATTATGCTCCATAAAATAAAAAATTACTGTGAAAGCAGGCCGGGGAAGTTGTGATAAGGATCACAGGTGATCATGGTTCGACTATTTATTAAAAAAGATATTGCCGTCAGAAAAAGGATCAATTCATACTTCTGACGGCAATACCAGGAATTGCAATATATTAACATTTGTCAATCCTGTACTCCTTGTTTATTTGTAAACATCTCCCCGTGATCCGATTGCCTCTATGTAGATGACTTTCTCCTGTTGGTCTATTCTGAAGAGAATCCGTATTGTTCCCAATCTTAAACGGTAAAGTCCGGCGTAGCCTTTCATTGGTTTAATGTCACCTATTGGCGGGACTTCAAGAAGGACTCGCCCGGTTTCCAAACGAGGAATACTTACCGGTATAGGCATATTGGTTTTGTATATCAGTTCCCGCCCCTGATCTCAACAACAAACTTGTCCGCATCGGTCTCAGGGGCGCGGCAGCTGAAATTCTCACAGACGTAGGCGGCGGGCATGCCGTTTACCGGGCCGTGCCCCCTGGACATGGGGGAGAGTTCGTCCAACTCCAGGGACTGGCCGTTGTCCTGCCGGAAAATAACCACGGTGTCCGGCAAGAACTCTCTGTGGACCGCTTCCATCATCTTTTCCACATCCCTGTCGCCCCTTTTTCCGGCAATGACTATTTCCCTGGAGGGGCCGTCAATGGACTGCATGGCGGAGAGAAACATGGTGTGGCCGCCGGGATGGCCGGATACCGTCCCGCTGAAGGCGTCTATCTGCCGCCGGGCCAGGTCCTGCAAGTCATCCCTGCCGGTCATGCGGGCCAGGCGGATTATATTGAGAGCGGCCACCGAATTCCCCGCAGGCGTGGCCCCGTCATAAACCTCTTTCGGCCTGGCGAAAAGCTGTTCAGAGTCCTTTCCATAGAAAAAGAAGCCCCCGTCCCTGTCATCCCAGAATAGTTCTTTCATCTGGTCCAGCAGCTGAAGCGATCTCTTCAGGTATTCCGTATCAAAGGTGGCGTTGTACAGTTCCAACAGCCCCCACTGAAAGAAGGCATAGTCGTCTATATATGCGGGAATGGCGGCCTCCCCGTCCCTGTATCTGGCCAGCAGCCTGCCGCCCTCATCCATCAGTTTGCTCCGAATAAATTCCGCCGCTTTAACTGCTGCCGCAAGCCGGCTCTCATCTCCCGTAACAGTGTAGTTTACGGCCAGGGACGCTATCATCAAGCCGTTCCATGAGGTGAGAATCTTGTCGTCCTTAAAGGGCCGCACTCTTTTCTCACGGTGTGAAAGAAGCTTGTTTCTCATGGCCCCCAACCATTCACTGTCAATTGAGTCCGGGCTGCCGGAGCCAATAAGGTTTGGTATGTTTGACCCCTCAAAATTTCCTTCTGGTGTAATGTTATAAATCCGGCGGAATAAAGCACCATCCTCCGGTCCCAGCACACCGTCCACCTCGCCGGAAGTCCACAGGTAATACTTTCCCTCCACCCCTTCGGAATCGGCGTCTTCGGCGGAGTAAAAGCCTCCTTCGGGCGAAGTCATGTCCCGCAATACATAAGTAATTATCTCCCCGGCCACCCTACGGTAAAAATTGTTGCCGGTAACCTGGCAAGCCTCGGTATACACCAGGGCGAGAAGGGCATTATCATAAAGCATTTTTTCAAAGTGGGGGACCAGCCACTTTTGGTCGGTGGAATACCTGGCAAAGCCAAAGCCTATATGGTCGTATATCCCTCCCGCGTACATGGCCCGGAGAGTCTTTTCCACCATCTCCAATGCCTTTTGATTACCGCTTCTTTTCCAGTAGCGCAGCAGGAACATCAAATTGTGAGGAACGGGAAACTTGGGGGCCTCCCCGAACCCGCCGCATTCCGGGTCAAAGGCCTCTTCAAGATAGCGGTACCCCTCCTCAACGGCATCACCGCCGGGACCTTTCTCCCCGGGGGATAGCCGGTCGGCCATAATTTCCGTAATGGTGTTTCCCGCCCTGGTCAGAGTCTCACGGTCAGTTTTCCACTTCCTAATGGTTTTTTCAAGTATATCAACCAACCCGGCCACTCCCCATTTCCCCCTCTTGGGAAAGTAGGTGCCGGCAAAAAAGGGCTTTTTGTCAGGGGTGAGTATTACCGTCAGGGGCCACCCGCCCTGTCCGGTAAGTGCCTGGCACACCGCCATGTAAATATGGTCGATGTCCGGCCTCTCCTCCCTGTCCACCTTGACCGGGACAAAATTGCCGTTGAGAATATCGGCCACCTCTTGATCTTCAAAGGACTCCCGCTCCATTACATGGCACCAGTGGCATGTGCTATAGCCGATGCTTAAAAAAACCGGCTTATCCTCTTTTTTTGCTTTGTCAAAAGCCTTATCCCCCCAGGGGTACCATTCAACAGGATTATTCGCGTGCTGCAGGAGATAGGGACTTTTTTCATTGGCAAGCCTGTTGGGCATAAAAAATTACCTCCACAACCGTTTAAGGTTATTATTCCCAACGATCCGGTTCTTATTATTTGGGTAATTGTCAGTGTAGCATATATCTGCTATACTTGTCATGAAAAGTCGAAATTTATCCATGTTATATCAGAAGAGGTGTTGTCATGAAAATTAATGAAATATATAGCAAGCTTAGCGACGAGCAGATTATTGAACTGATAGGGGAATTAGCTTCTTTATTTCATCAAGCATTACCGATAGAAAATACAATCACAATCACTGACAGAGAAAAGTTTACTCATTATATCAAGGGTGAAGAGGCCGTAGAATCTAATATTGAATTAATCGGCAAACCTTTTCCCCAGCAAGGCAGTAATATTCCCATAGTATTAAAAACAGGCCAACAACATGGTGGCCTTATACCAAAAGAAGTTTATGGATGGGCGTTTAAATCATCTACCGTACCCATCAAAAATTTCAATGGTGATATAATAGGAACCCTGACACTCGTATTGAGCTTGAAAAACCAGGATGCTCTAAAAGAAGCAACCGAAAGCATTTCTTCCTCAGCAGATCAACTTACTGCTGCAACAGAGGAGATAGCCAACTCAGCCTCGACTCTGCTAAATAATGTAACAGAGGTTTTGAACCAGACTCAGGAAATAATAAAATTAATCGATCAAACCAACAACATCTTGGACTTCGTTAATAATGTCGCCTCCAATTCCAAACTATTGGGATTAAATGCCGCTATCGAGGCGGCCAGGGCCGGTGACTTCGGAAAAGGCTTTTCTGTTGTAGCTGTTGAGATACGTAAGATGGCTGATAATAGCGCCAAATCAGTTAACGATACCAAAAAGTTAATATCTTCCATCAATGATAAAGTTAACCATCTTTTAAATAAAACTCAAGAATTATCGGGGATCGCACAAACACAGGCGGCAGCCACCGAGGAAATTTTTGCCTCCATTCAGGAATTGTCCATAAATACCAAAACGGCCCAGAAAATATCGGATATTATTTAGAGTTGAATATTCAACACAAAAATCATTTTACTCCACCACGACATTGGGGGGCAGTTGGGCTTTATCCGGCTGCCCCGCCATAAGGGCGGCATACTTGGCCTTTTCCTTCAGCCTTTGCTCCTCCACCTTTTTCTTCGAAAGCATGAACACAAGGGGAATAATTAAAAAAGTCATAACCGCGCTGACCAGTATAGCATCCCCGATACCGTGAGCTGTGGCCTCTCTTTGGACCACTGCGGACATATAAGCCGCAATTATCTGACTGCCGGAACCGTCCCCCAGGAGAGCAGACGCCGTCTGCACCATATTGTGGTAAGAGTCCACCGCAAACGGGGAAGCCCAACTTGCCCCGTCCGTCATCCATGCCGCATGCTGGCTTTGCCTGTTAAGCATAATATGCGTCATATACGCTATGCCGAAAGATGAGGCTATTTGCCTGGACAAATTATTAATAGCCGATGCCCTGCCTGTCAGCGCCGGTGGTATGGTATTCATGCCGGCGGTTGAAATAGGCATCATGCATAATCCCAGGCCCACCGCCCTGAGCACCAAAAGCACCTTCAGGTGGTGATTGGATGTATCCAGAGAAATTGAACTCATTACAACAGTCAGCACCCCAACAATAACCAGCCCGGCAACACCCAGCGGCAGCGCCCCTATCTTGTCAAAGAGTCTCCCGCTGATAGGCATCATCAGGCCGGTAGTCAGTGCCATGGGCATCATCAAAAGTCCGGTCTGCATCGGTGTCATCCCCTGGAGGTTTTGGCAATAAAGGGGAACAAGGAATATCACGGCGAACATGGCCACCGACATGCCTATGGTGGCGACAATGCTGGCCGAAAACACCGCGTTTGAGAAAAGCCTCATGTCGATCATGGGATGCGGGGTCTGCAGCTCCCACAGACAAAATAGCAACAGGGAAAAGAAAGAAAAGACAAAAAGGGTCACTATGTACTGGGAGGTCCAGCCCTCTTCCTGCCCCTTACTGAGAGCCAGCAGCAATGAAAATAATCCGGCGCAGCACAGAACGCAGCCCATGAAATCAAATTTTAGATTCTTTATCAGCGGTGTCTCTTCGACAATCAGATAAGTAAGTATTATGGCGATAATACCCACCGGGATATTAATGGTAAAAATAAGGTGCCAGCTATAATTGTCCACCAGATAGCCGCCCAAGGTAGGCCCTACAGCCGGGGCCATAATAGCCGAAACACCCCATATTCCCATGGCCATGCCTATTTTCTGCCGTGGTATTATCCTGAAAATAATAGCCATGCTTAATGGTATAAGCATACCCCCGCCCAGAGCCTGAACAACCCTGAAAGCAATCAGCGAATTGTTGCTCCAGGATGCCCCGCAAAGGGCCGAGCCAATTGTAAAGGCGGCCAGGGAATATATATATACCCTTTTGTAGCCTAATCTGTCCCCCAGGTAGCCGGTAACCGGGACCACCACCCCGGAAGTAAGGAGGTAGCCGGTCATAACCCACTGAATTTTGTCGGCCGACACACCAAAAATGGCCATCAGTTTCGGAAGCGCCACATTTACTATGCTGCCGTCCAGAATGGCCATAAAAGCTCCCAGCACCAGGACCAGCAGGCCGGCTAAGGGAAATGGGCGGTCGTTCATTTTTCAACCACCTACTTAATGTGAATTTTTACATAGGCATTGGTGCCATGCAGGAATTGGCGGCCTTTGAAGTCATCAACCGTTATTTTTACCGGAACCCTCTGCACCACCTTGGTAAAGTTGCCGCTGGTACTGGTGCTGGGGAAAAGTGAAAACGTGGAAAGCGAGGCCTCTCCCACCTTATCCACCACCCCCTGGAATTTTTCTCCGGGCAGTGCGTCCAGGGTTACCTCCACCGCCTGACCCGGCTTGACGGAGGTCAACTTGGTCTCTTCAATATTGGCGGTAATATAAAGGCTGTAGGGATCAAGCATCATAAAGAGGGTCTGCCCCGGAGATGCCATTTCCCCCACATGACCTATACTCTTTATAATTATTCCATCCTCCGGCGCCCTTACCACCGCCATGTCGGGGTTGGTTCCGGCGACGAACAAACTGTCATCCAGCCGCGCCAATACCTGGCCGGCCACCACGTTTTGGCCCTCATCAACATCAATGCTTATAATTTTGCCCGTGGCCTGTGAACTTACCTTTACAACCGAGCCGTCCACTTTGGCGTCCTCTGTTTTCACATAGTAGGTATTGTTATACCAGTAATAGGCCGAAATGCCCACCAGGGATACAACCATCAGCACAAGAACAATATATATATTTTTCTTCTTATTCATGCCCATCACCTTTCTTTAACCGACATCCCGTCCGCCAGCCCTGAGCTGCTGCTGACCACCACGTCCTGGCCTTCACTGACGCCGCCCGCGATGACGACATAGTTGTCGCTCATTTTTACAACCGTCACCGGGACCTTGCTTACCTTGCCGCCTTCATAAATAAATACCCAGTATGAGCCGCCGTCACCTGACAGCGCGGTCTTGGGGATGACAAACTCCCCGGCCTTCACATCCCCGCTATACACCCGGGCAAACATCCCCGGTTTTATCTGCACAGTTGGATTAAGAATTCTGAATTTCACCTTATATCCCTTGGCAACGGGGTCAATCTCCGCGGATATGTTTTTAACCTCCGCCTCCTGCATACCGTCAACAGAATCAATCTTTACCGAAACCTTCTGTCCCACCTTGATGGAATTAATCATTTCCTCTTTTACATAGGCTGAAACAACCATGCCCGAAAGGTCCGCAACACTAAAGGCTGTTTTTGTGGGAGAGCATATTTCTCCGGGGTTTACATTCCTTGCTGTAACCTCCCCGTCTATGGGGGACGTTATGACGCTGTTGGAATAGTTCACCTCCAATGTCTGCAAGGCAGCCTTGGCCTGGGCCAGGGCGTTGGGCGCAATTTCCTCAGCCCTCAGCTTGGCCTGCTCATATGGAACCTGGTATTTGTTTTCGAAATCGGCCTTGGAAAGCGCCCCGCTGTCATAAAGCGACTTGGCTCTATCGTAATTGGCCTTTGCGGTATCCAGGTCCAGTTGGGCCTGTTTTATTCCCGCCTCGGCGTTATTAATAGCCACACGCTGCTGCTCCATTTGGGCCTCAACATCCGACATATCGATCTTCATCAACACCTGTCCGGCCTTGACCCGGCTCCCCACGTCCACACCTACATAAGAGACCTTGCCTCCTACTTTTGGGACAATGGTAACAGAATCAGCCGCCTCGGTCTTTCCCATTATGTATTCTGTGTTTATGGGAGTACCGCCCCTGATCTTGTCTGTTGTAACCAGCACTCCGGTATCACTGTTTTTACAACCCTGTGCAAAAAAAAATACCAACAAAATCATCATTGGAATTAACCGAAAAGTTTTCATCCCGACTCCTCCTGAACAATAAATATGTATTAAAATTCTTACTATTTAAACCCATTAATTTTTCATATAGTTAAGTATATTGTCAGGCAGTTTGCCTGTCAATATATTTAAGTGCAGAACCGTCAGGACATGTTTTTAAACGGAAATACAGAAAAGGCGGGTTTTTTAGCCCGCCTCAGATACAAAAACAGCTTTATAAAAAAATTATTGTTGCATGATAAACTTTCCGGGTATGGTGTTCATGAACAAATCACTTTGATAGTCCTCTATTTTGCCACGGTCGCAAAGTTCCGACAGATGGGGATCCAGCGGCAATTTACCCAGGAATGGAATATTGAAGCTTCTGGATATCTCCTCACTGCCCCCGGACCCGAACAGGGGAAACTCTTCTCCACAGTGGGGGCAGATTACGCCGCTCATATTTTCTATCAGCCCCAGTATGGGAACATTCATCTGCATGGCCATTTTAACCGCCTTCTTTACAATCATCACCGCAATGTCCTGGGGTGACGACACCACTACTATTCCATTAAGGGGCAGGGACTGCATTACGGTAAGGGGCACGTCTCCAGTACCCGGGGGAAGGTCTACGAAAAGGTAGTCCAGGTCTCCCCAGGCGACATCGGTCCAAAACTGCTTGACGGCGCCGGCAATAATAGGTCCCCGCCAAATCACCGGATCATCCTCAACCGGCATCAGCAGGTTCAGGGACATTATTTTTATGCCGCCAGCACTCTCGAGGGGGAAAATACATATTTCATTACTCCTGGCCGGCCCCTTCACTCCAAACATTCTGGGCACGCTGGGTCCTGTAATGTCCGCATCCAGTATCCCCACCCGGTATCCCCTTTTTCTGAAACCGCTGGCCAGCAGAGAGGTCACCGAGGATTTTCCAACACCGCCCTTGCCGCTCATGACAGCAATAACGTTACGGATACGGCTGTTGTCGTTTTCCGGCAGCTTTTCAATTCCGGCTTTTGCCGCGCCGCCCTGTGCAGAGCCCCCGCTTCCGCAACCGGATGAGCAGTCCCCACCATTTTCACCGCAGGATGGGCATGAACATTTTTCCTCTTTCTCTTCCTTCTTCATTATAAAAATCTCCTTCCCTTTTTCTATTTCATCATATCCTCAGCCGGCCGCCCATAATCAGGTTGTCCCCGGCAGGCACAGTCAATTCAATTCCATTAAACCAAAAAACACATAATTCTACAACAATGGATTATTAAGTCCACATACCGTAATATGGTAAGAATTTGCTCTAACCCCCGGGAAATAGCCGGGAACATTCCCCAGACCCCGGAGTCAAATAATCGGGGACATTCCTCAGACCCCGGAGTCAAATAATCGGGGACATTCCTCAGACCCCGGAGTCAAGCCCCAAAGTGAGGTGTGTCCCCTTTCCTCATTCGTGAGGTGTGTCCCCTTTCCTTATTGTCCCCTTTCCTTATTTTCCCCTTTGTTCCAGTTGGTCAATACGCTCCCTGGCCTGCTCAAGGGCTTCCTCCAACCTGGCCACCTGTTCCCTGAGAAAAACCGTCTCCTGCCTGTCTCCACCTTGGATATTGTTTCGCCTGCACCGCAGTCCGCCTCCCCGGCCTAATCCAATGCCCCGGCTCATACCATTACCGACATAATTCATGCAATAGCCAAGGCCGCGGCCGGTCATTGCTCCGTTTCCCCGGGGACCTGACCCGTTAAAACCCGGCATCCTGCAACACCCCCTTTACCCTGACTTACCCCAAATTATATACCCTATTATGAACATATGTCAATATACTCATGACTAACTTTGCACGTTGAAAAGCCGCCCTTTGCGGCGGCAGTTCTTAATCAGATCAATATTTTCCTTATGGGGCGGGCTATTCCCCGAGCGCCCCAAGAACAGCCCGCCAGTCACAGTATTCCTCGATATTCTCCATAACTATCCTTATGCCTGCGTCATCCCCCGGTGTAATATGCCTGGTAATTCTGGACAGTTTTTCTATGGTTGTGTATGTATCGTAATGCACCAGTATCACAGGCACCCCCTTTTCGTCCGCCCTGGCCAGAACCTTGACATCGGGATAAAGTCCCCCGGTCAGAATAAGCACCGAGGTGCTGGTTTCCAGAGCCGCCAGCGCCAGGTCCGCCCTGTCGCCGCCTATAATGACCGCCTTGTCTACAGCCCGCCTCAGGTACCTCAACGCGCCGTCCAGAGTCATGGCGCCCACCATTATTTCCTCCACCAGCAGGTTCATGTTGTTTTGCCCGGCCAGCACTTCCCCTCCCAGTTCCTTGTAAAACTCCTCCACGGTGGGAGCCGATATCTCGGGGCGCCTGGGTATGACCCCCAGCGTTCTGAAGCCCCTCTTTTCAAAAATAGGTGAAAAAATTCCACTGGCCTTGGAAACCACGGACCAGGGGATGTTGTTAAACAGATTACCCACCACGGGCACATTTCTGGCCTGCAGGTACTCATTCAGAAACAGGGCCTGGTCCACACAGAAGTCATTTTCTATTTTGACTGTCACCAACACCCTGGACCCGGTTTTAAGCGCCAGGCTGACATCATCCAGGCCCCAGCTGTTATATATGTATGGGAAAACTGCACCGTCCACCAGCACCACGTCCGCCCCCTGGGAAACCCTCCGGTACGCGTCCATAATTTCTTCGTCCGACTTCTGCCTTTTGCCCCAGGACAGATAGGTCTGGCCCGCCCTGCAGGGGACAATGTCACTGATGGGGCTATCCATGTTGAGAATCTGCTTCATCAGCACAGCATCCTCATCCTCCTGGCCGCCGGCCTTCAGGGGAACCCCCACGGGCTTGAAATAAGCGACCTTCATGCCTTCCTGCTTAAATTTCAAAGCCAGTCCCAGCGCCACCATGGTCTTTCCACTGCCCGGGAAACCGATTACATACAAACTTTTCATTCTTTCACCTCACGATACCGAAATGGTTATTTTTACATCAACAGCGCTCAGGCCTTCCGGATAGACAAAAACAGGATTGACATCCAGCTCTGTAATCTCCGGGAAGTCATTTACCAGGCAGGCAATCCTCCCCACAGCCTCAACAAGGGCCCCCATGTCTCTGGGCTTCTCCCCCCTGTAGCCCCTGAGCAGGGTATAGGACTTTGTCTCTGCAATCATCTTTTCGATCTCTTTCAGTGAGAGGCCCCTGGCCAACCTGAAAGAAACATCTTTAATCAAGTTAACATATATGCCGCCCAGCCCAACGCCCACCATAGGCCCGAATTGCAGGTCCCTGGTCATACCTATCAGCAGCTCAGTCCCCCCGGGCATCATTTTTTGCACCTCAACCCCATATATTTCGGAATTGGGCATAAGCCGGTGCGAGTTATCGATTATTTCCATAAAAGCGGTATATACCTCATCCGGTGTGCCCAAACCAACCTTGACCCCGCCCACATCGGTCTTGTGCAATATTTTTGGGGAAGCCACCTTGAGCACAACGGGATAGCCCATTTTTTCGGCCTCCGCCACCGCCTCCTCGGGAGTTACGGCCAGCACAATGGGGGCGGCGGGTATGCCATAGGCCCTGGCAACGTCCGCAGCCTCGCTGCTCAGCAGAACCACCCGGTTATCTCTCAGCACATCATAAAAGATGGCTTTAACAGTTTTTTTATCAACATCGGAAAATCTTATTTCACCATCTGCCTCCGAGTTCCTGTACTGGTTGTATCTGACCATTTCACTGATTGACTGTATGGCCGGCTCGGGAAATGTAAAACACGGTATTCCCGCCTCTTTTAGAATTTCACGGCCCTCAGCCAGGGACTGCCCCCCCATGTATGCCCCGAAAAAAACCCTGTCCGGGTACTTATCCCTCATGTCCCTGATGACAAGGGATGTTTCCACCGGGTTATTGGTGGCCGTGGGGCAAATTATGACCACCACGCTGTCAGTATTGGGGTCCGCGCACACCTTATCCAGGGCAAAACGATACCTGTCCGCCTGTGCGTCTCCCAGAACATCCACCGGGTTGTATATTCCCGCCTCGGACGGCAGGCCCTCCCTCAGGTCGTCAAGGGTTTCCTTGCTGAACCTGGCCATGGTCAGTTTCCTGAGCTCAACATTGTCAGAGGTAATAATGCCCGGCCCCCCGGAGTTGGTTACAATGGCCACCCTTGGGCCCGCCGGCACAGGAGACATGGAAAAAGACAGCGCCAGATCAAATAGCTCTGTCACATTACGCGCCCTTATCACACCACACTGCCTGAAGGCAATATCATAGGCCAGGTCGCTGCCTGCCAGCGCCCCGGTGTGGGAGGAGGCCGCCTGGGCCCCGGCCTGGCTGGTGCCTGATTTTAGAATAATTACGGGTTTTTTTCTGGTGGCCTTGCCCACTACGTCCAGAAACCCCTTACTGTCGGTTACGTCCTCGAGATAGCACAGTATTACCCTGGTATAGGGGTCGTTGGAGGCTTCCTCTATAAAATCTATTTCAGAAAGGTCGGCTTTGTTGCCCAGGCTGACCACCTTGGAAAAGCCTATCCCCGCCTCACGGCTCCAGTCAAGTATTGCTATCATCATGGCGCCGCTCTGTGAAAAAAAGGCAATGTTGCCCTTTAGGGGAAAGCCCTTGGCAAAGGAGGTATTGATGGGAACATGGGTGTCCATCATTCCTGCACAGTTGGGCCCCAGCATTGTCATTTCATATTCCCGGCACAGGGACAGCAGTTCTCTCTCCAGTTCAAGGCCCTCCCTGCCGGTTTCCTTGAAGCCCGCAGTAATGGTGACAATGTTTTTGACTCCATTTTTCCCGCATTCCCCGGCAACCTCCAGAACCCGTGCGGCCGGGACCGATATAACCGCCAGATCAACCCTTTCCGGCAAATCCGCCAGAGAGGGAAATGCTTTGAGCTTTTCTATCTCACTCTCCCTGGGGTTTATAGGATAAATCCTGCCGCCGTACCCTGAGGCTATCAGGTTGCTGACTATAGCATTGCCTATTTTGCCCGGAGTCCTGGATGCCCCTATTACCGCCACGGATCTTGCATCAAAGAAGTTCTTCAACCTCATCCATTTCACCCCTGTCTTTCGAAGTGCCTGTATTCCCGCCCCTCCGCCGTTTTCTGACTTCATTATAATTGCAGCCCGCTGTTAAGTAAACAGTTTCACAACCATCGGCCTGATAATAGTACTATTAAGAATTAATTGATATTTCCCGCATTGTTCCTTCATGATTAAGGAAAACTAAGGTGTGAAAACAGCCCTTCGCATGTCAATAAGTCAAATTTTAACCCCGGGGCGCACAGAGGACATATAGTTTTTTGCACTGCCTGATGCCCTTTTGGGCCCCGGGGATAGTGCCGGAGAGAAAATCCCTTTGATCTCTGTGTTCCCCAGGGTTAAAAAAAGAGACAATTATTTTCAGGGTGAGTCAGAATTACTCTTGGTGCGGGGCGCACGGGGAAGTTTGGGGGGCCAGAGGTTTTTCATATCCGCCCCCTGCAGGGAAGAAAGAACCTTTTCCCTGAGGTCCGGATACTTCAGCGTCAGCCCGGACACCAGGGCTTTAACATCCTCACGCTTTGTATAGCCGCTGGCAGGGCAGGGATTCTTAATCACCGGCACATTTTCCCGGGCGGCAATCTCCAGAATGGTCTCCTGGGACAGGTATACCAGGGGGCGTACCATATGCAGTCCGGTTCTGTCAAGGAAGGTGTTGGGGGAAAAAGTTCTAAGCTGACCCGTATAAAAAAGGCTTAAAAAAAAGGTGTCCACCACATCGTCCAGATGATGGCCCAGGGCAACCCTGTTACACCCCATCCCCAGGGCCAGATCGTTCAACGCCCCTCTCCTCAGGGTGGAGCATAAGGCGCAGGGGTTTTTTTCATTCCTTACATCAAAGACAATCTGGGCTATGTCCGTTGGCTGGTACCTGAACGGCACATCCAGGCGCCGGCAAAACTCCACCAGTGGAGAAAAGTCCATGCCGAAACCCAGGTCCAGAAAGATGCCGTATATCTCAAATTCAACCGGTGCGGTTTTTCTGATCCTGTCCAGGGCGAAAAGCAGGACCCCGCTGTCCTTGCCGCCGGACAGTCCAACCGCCACCCTGTCTCCGTCCCTGATCATATCGTAGTCCGTTATCGCCCTTTTGACCCTGGCAAGAACACTTTTAAGGAAGTCCTTCTTTCCCAATACAGTCAACTCCCAAATGAAAATAAATGAACGACGGATCCCACTATAAAAAAGCCTTAATGTTTAAGGCTTCCCTATAGCCAACAGAGGAATGCTTTTTTGAAACGCTTTTAACGGAAAGTCGGAAACAGAGGAGAACTATACTTTCCTAAGCGTTATAAAATAGTGGCCGGGCGCACCGGCCGGGGGTAACACCCTGCACGGAAATTCCGGGGTAAAATCCTTAGATATTATACCACACTGCGGCAGACGGAAAACCCCCCGGCCTCTTCTGACCGGGGGGCTATAACCTTATTAAGTTATTCTGTTTTTCCCTTTTCTCCTATGGTTACTTCAATTGTCAAATTTTTTCCGCCTCTGTTCACAACAACTGCGGATTGCTGTCCCGGCTGCATTTTTTCTACCAGCGACGTTAGGTCATCGGCGCTGGCTATTTTATTACCGTCAATCCCGGTAATAACATCCCCCTGCCGAATGCCGGCCCGGGCGGCGGGGCCGCCCTCTATAACCGAGGCCACCAGAACGCCCTCGGACACACCCAGATGCATGTTGTCAGCCACACTCTTGTCTACTGTCTTAATATATACACCCAGCCAAGGGCGTGTAATCTTGCCCTGGTTTATCAGTGTGTCCAGCACCGGACGCACAGTGCTGGTGGGAATGGCAAATCCGATACCCTGGGCTGAGGCGTTAACGGCAGTATTTATTCCTATAACCTGTCCCTTGTCGTTTAAAAGCGGTCCCCCACTGTTGCCCGGGTTGATGGAGGCGTCAGTCTGCAGAAGGTTTTTATACTGCTTGTTCTCTATAGTTATCGGACGGCCCTTGGCGCTGATAACCCCCACCGTAACGGTATGGTCCAGTCCCTGAGGATTGCCGATGGCGATTGCCCAGTCCCCGACCCTGACCGCGTCGGAGTCACCCAGGTCCAGTGTGGGGAGGTCATCCCCCCCGTTTATTTTCAGAACCGCCAGGTCCAGGTCGTAGTCGGACCCCACCAGTTTCGCCGGTATCGGGTCATTCTTTCCGCTCATATACACTTCAATGGTACTGGCGCTGTTGATAACGTGTTCATTGGTAAGTATATACCCATCCTTGCTGATAATGAACCCTGACCCCATTCCCTCCGAAACCCTGGGTGTACCCGGCACCCTTCCGCCAAAAAACTGGCGGAAAAACGGGTCGTTGAAAAAAGGGTTATCCGATTGATTTGATTCTATGGTGGTCTTTATCATAACCACCGCCGGGCTTGTCCGCTCAACAATGTCTGCAATAAAGCTTGTTCCTGCCTGTCCGGGCTGGATGCCCACCGCGGACTGGTTGGCCGTGGAGTTTTTAATGGGCAGCACGTAAAAGGCAAGGCCAGTTACCAATACCCCCAATATAAACGCCATTATAACGAAGCTAGCTGATTTTTTTCTTCCATTTTCCACTTTAAACTGACACCCCCTTGATTTTATATATTCAATTTTACAGGTCGCTCACCAACGGGCAAATCTCAATGCAACTGATATACCTTTGATATCAGTCCATTAAAAACATCTTTGGCACAATTAAAAAGGAATACTTTGATTTACTCGGCCTTCCTACGTCACAGCCACAAAAGACTCCAGACTTTTACTGGATGGGAACCCTTTCACCGCTGGCCGTAAGGTCCATCCCCTCATTGGCCACCTCCCAGGCAATATTTCGCACATGCTCGCTTATACGCAAAAATGCGTTAATGAGGTCCAGGTGGACTGAGCCCCCCTCCTCGGAACTACCGCTTACTCTCAGCCTGTGAATATGGAGAACCCTGAGATGCCTTTCCATCTTTGTTATCTCCGGTTGCAAATTATATGCCTTTTCAGCCAGTTCGTGATTATTGGTGACAAAGGCGGTATTGGTCATCTGCATCAACTCGCAGACCCTCTTGTGCATAATTGATATCTCCTCCCAGCCCTCATCGGAAAAGGTGCAGTTTCCGTCTATTTTACACTGGGCCAGATAGGTGACGTTCTTTTCGATTATGTCGCCTATGTGTTCAATATCATTTATTATATTAATCAGGCCCATGCACTTGATAAACTCCTGCTTGGAATGGGGCTGGCGCAACACATCAGTCAGGTATTCGCTTGTTTTTACATAAAGAATATCCACCTTTTCTTCATTTTTAATAACCTGGCTCAACAAAGTCACATCGTTTTTTTCAAGAACTCCGGCCACGTCCCTGGTCATATCGTAAACATAGTCAAAGGTCCGGCTGATTTCTTTGGTGGCAAGACCAATGGCAATGGCCGGCGTACTGATAAGATTGTGGTCCAGGAAACGGGGCCCAAAGGCCTCCATCGACCCTTTTTTATCAGGCAGTATTATTTCCAGCAGCCTGGCGAACTGTTTTATAAAAGGAATGAAAACCACCGCCAGAACAATATTAAAGAAGGTATGGGCATTGGCCACCTGATATCCGGGTGAGGAAGTCAGCATTTCCAGAAAGCCGGCAAAGGGAACGACAAGGGGAGCGAAAAGCAACACCCCTGCTATTTTGAACAGCAGGTGGGCAACAGCCACCCTCTGGGACTCCCGGTTGGACCCAAGGCTGGACAAAACAGCAGTAAAGGAAGTCCCGATATTGGCGCCAAAAAGCAAATAGATAGCCGAATGCAGGTTAATCAGCCCCTGCATGCTCAGCACCATGATGATACCGATGGAAGCAGCGCTGCTGTGTATCAGAAAAGTGAACACCGCAGCAATTAAAACCGCCAACAGAGGAATACCGCCCATTTTTGCCATCATGTCCGGGAAAAGAGGGTTATCCCGCAAGGGGTACATCACCTCGGACATTATCTTAAGCCCCAAGAACAGCAGGCCAAAGCCCATCAGAACCTGCCCGTACCGACGGAAGCGCTCCCGCTTCGTAAAGAAAGTGATGGACGCTCCCAGCCCCACTATGGGCAGGGCTATTTCCGTAACCTTGAGGGCTATCAGCTGTGCCGTAACCGTGGTGCCTATATCCGATCCCAGAATAACCCCCAGAGTCTGCTTCAGCGTCATAATCCCCGCGCTGGTAAGTCCCACCAGTATAACAGTAGTGGCGGTACTGCTCTGGAACAGTATGGTTATTACCGCTCCTACCACCATTGCGCTAAACCGGTTGTGCGTAAGGGTGCTCATTATTGTCCGCAGCTTGGAGCCGGCAATTTTCTGCAGGCCCTCGCTCAGGATCTGCATGCCGTAGAGCAGCAGGCCCATGCCTCCGACCAGCCCGAGAAAAAGGTTTTCCAACATAAGCAATCTCTTCTTCCATAAATTATTTATGTTTATGCCGGAGTTTAAAATTGTATATTTCGATAAAAATCGATGAATTCCTTTAGAGCAAAAAGATATAAGGGGCCGCTGCCCACATCCAGGGAAAATATTCATGAAATTAAATTTCATGGGGAGTATATATTTTAATTATGAAAAAAAAGCTTTTGGGTGCCATGATCGGCAATAAGCCTATTTTGAAAAATATTCTTTAACAAGTACATATATGATAGCTTTATGGCTTGAATTATTATGTGACAGATCATAAAAAGGGGGGTTCCGGAAAAACGGCAAAAGCAATATAAATTTGACGCTGAAAAATAAAAACAGTATCCGTCATCGACATTGCGGCATCCGGACATGCATACCCGAGAAAAGATTCGATTCTGCAAGCATCACAGCACAGTAACCGCAATATTTACCCAAGAACCAACTCCATAAAGCATACAGCAACTTTACAACATGTTTGAACCATGCTAAATTAGAATACATAAAACAATTAATCAATCAGTGATGCAGTATCCTAGTCGGCTACCCTTTTACGAAGGCGGGGCTAAAAATCCGCCAAGGGCACATCGATGAAGTTCCTGGTGCTGGCTTTCGACGCCATCGGGGGCTGGTGCTGGGAGTTAAGGATTCAGGGCTAAATACAAAGGCATGTATGATGACCCTGTTTCCGTGGAGACCCGGTGCGCAGGTGAAGAAAAAAGCTTACGCCCGGGGTGTGAACCTGCATGTGGTAGACGCTGCGTGCAGTGTAGCCCGCCTTGAAGTGGCCGCGGGGGATGGATCGTTATCCTGAAACCGCAGACTGCAAAAGAGGCTAGTAGGAGGAGTCACCGTCAAGGAAAACTTCTAGGCTGTCCATCAGCAGGATGGGGCAGACCGGGGATTGCAGTACGGACTCAGTGGCAATCCGGTCCCGGGCGCAGCCCGGAGGGGTTTTAAAGGGAAACCGCCCGCGCGGCAACGGCGGGTAATCTTCTGGGAAATCCTACCGGACCTTAAGCCGTAACATTTACCCGGCCTGTCATCACTGAAGCAACTTTTGGCAGCCCCCGCAGGGGGTTGCTTGCTTTTATAGCCAGGAAAGCACCGCCCAAAGAGCGGCTTTATTTTTGTCGGTGATTGTCGTTATATTTTCCTTGTAGCGGAATATACTAATTGATAAAATTACCTATGAGCACATTTTTGTGCACAAGGGGAGAAGTCGCTGTGAACATGATTAGAATAGGGGACAAATTAATCAATCCCGACCGCATACACCGTTCTGTGGACCAGATCCTTACACTGCGTCAAAACGGCCTTTCACAACAGGAGGTGGCTGAACGCCTCGGAGTGGACAGGACTCTTGTTTCCCGGCTTGAAGGCCTGGGTGAAATACGCAAGGGACCGCGCATGGCGCTAATCGGTTTCCCTGTAGCCAATACGGAGGAAATTACTTCGGTGGCCCGTGACGAGGGTGTCGATTTCATTCTGATCATGAATGAAGAAGAGCGGTGGAACTATGTGCAGGAAAAAAACGGCGCCGAACTCATAAACCATTTTATGAACCTTATTTCCCAGGTCAAGGAGTACGATTCCGTAATCTTTATCGGCTCGGACATGCGCAACAGGATGATGGAGGCAATATTGGGGCCAAAAGTAATCAACTGGGAAATAGGCGCCTCACCACTAAAAGAGAGCTATTACATAAACCCGGACAAACTGCGGCAACTGGTCCGCCAGCTGAGAAAAACAGGCTGAAAATAGCTAATGCTGAATGAATTCCGTGTCAGGAATACTGAATCCAGACAGAAGATGAATATCAGTATAAGCATCAAAAAGAGGTATCGAAATGAACAATTTTACAGAGTATGTGAATCCACACCTGGGCAAGCTGCTGGAACAGGTAAAAATGGACAAGGTGTTTGTCCGTGGGGAGGGGAATTACCTTTATGACTCAGGGGGCAAGCGCTACCTGGACTTTATTGCTGCATACGGTGCGCTGCCCTTCGGCTACAATCCACCGGAGATATGGCAGGCCCTGGAACAGGTCCGTTCAGAAAATGAGCCCAGCTTTATCCAGCCTTCAGCCCTTGGGGCGGCCGGGGAACTGGCCAGGCGTCTGGTTGAACTGGCCCCCGGCAACCCCGCCTATGTGACTTTTACCAACAGCGGCGCAGAAGCAGTGGAGGCCGCTATTAAAATGGCCAGGTCAGCCACCGGAAGGCCGGGCATCATCAGCACAGCCAACAGCTTTCACGGCAAGACACTGGGGGCGCTGTCCGCCACCGGCAGGGAATACTACCAGGCCCCCTTCGGCGCCCCGGTGGAAGGTTTTAAGACTATTCCCTTCGGTGACGCCACTGCCCTGGAAAGGGAACTGAAGGCTAATGGAAACAGCTATGCCGCCTTTATAGTCGAGCCCATTCAGGGAGAAGGCGGTATCGTGGAACCTCCGGCCGGCTACCTTTCCAGGGCGGAAGAACTTTGCCGCCAATATGGAGTCCTTTTAATACTTGACGAAATACAGACCGGCCTGGGACGTACCGGCAGGCTTTTCGCCTGTGAGGAAGACGGCCTGTGCCCTGATATTATTCTCCTGGCCAAGGCGCTGGGAGGTGGAATTTACCCCATCGGGGCCTGTATCAGCACCGCCGGCGCCTATACCAGAGAATTCGGAGAGCGCCACTCCTCCACCTTTGCCGGCAACACCCCCGGATGCCGCATAGGCCTCAGGGTGCTGGATATACTGACCCGGGACCGGCAGGCTATAGTCAGACAGGTCAGAGAGAACGGACATCGTCTCAAGGAGGCCCTGATCGAGCTGCAAAGGCGTTTCCCCAGGGTGCTGAAAGGGGTCCGCGGTCGTGGTTACATGCTGGGCCTGGAGTTTGAAATGACCCGGCTTGACTTTCCCAACAGCTTTCTGAGCGTGCTGTCATTGCAGGACAACCTTACACCTCTCATTTCAAGCTACCTGCTTAACGTTGAGGGGCTAAGGGTTGCGCCCACCCTTAACGGCAACAGGGTGATACGCATTGAGCCACCCCTTACCACAACCTGGGAACAGTGCCGGGCGGCAATTGAGTCGCTGATAAGGGTCCTGGAAGTACTGGACAGCGGCAACACAGCGGAATTATTGCGCCCCGTCCTGGAAATAGAGGAGCGGATTACTGTTCGCCCACCCGGAGTTGAACTGTACACATGGGACAGATACAAACCATCTCCGGACCCCCGGGAGGGAAAATTTGCCTTTCTTATACACCCCCTGGACCTGGATAATTTATACCAGTTCGATACCAGCTTAAAGGTTTTGCCCACAGAAAAACTGCAAAAAGTGGCCGATCTGGGGGCCTCATTGATAGACCCGTTTGTAATAGGAAAAACAACTGTGGTGTCCGAAAGCGGCTGCCGGACATACGGGGAGTTTATATCACTGCCTCATACAACAAGGGAAATGCTTGAAATGGACAGTGGAGAGATTATCACAGAACTGGAAAAAGCCCTGGAACTGGCCGCGCAAAGGGGCGCCCGCCTGGTTGGCCTGGGGGCATACACCTCTGTGGTATCCCGCAGCGGAACATTGCTCCAGGGGCGTTACCTTCCCCTTACCACCGGCAACAGTTACACCGTGGTGTGCGGGGCCGAGGCCGTCAAGCTTGCGGCCCGGATTATACCGGTCGACCTGAGCCGGACAACGGCCGCTGTAATAGGGGCCACAGGGTCCATCGGAAGGACACTGGCCATACTTCTTTCTGAAGAAATGAACAGTATTGTACTGGTGGGAAACTCGAGACACCCCCAGGCCAGCTCAAGGCGTCTCCGCCACGTGGGGGCCGATATATGCCTGCACCTGGCCAAACTGCTGCATCAGGGCTGGTCGCCACCTGGTTCAAGCCTGGGGACAATTTTGGCCCGGATGGCCCTTCCTCCCCTTGACGCGCCCCCCGAGGAATGGCTTCCTGCAGCCGAATCACTGGAAAGGGAGGGACGTCTTGTAATAACCACCGACCTGAGCCGGGCCTTGCCTGAAGCCGGTGTCGTAATTACCGCAACCAGCAGCGTGGACGACCTGATCAACCCCATGTGGGTGTCTCCCGGGGCAATAATTTGTGACATCTCAAGGCCCTCGAACGTGCGGCCCACACTGAGGCAAATCCGGCCGGATGTGCTGGTTATAGACGGAGGGGTGGTGGCGGTGCCCGGGCGTCCGTCCCTGGGATGGGACTTCGGTTTCGAGCCCGGCCTGGTATATGCCTGCATGGCGGAAACCATGCTGCTGTCACTGGAGCAACAGTACAGAGACATCAGCCTGGGTTCATACCTTTCCCTGGATGATATCGTTTATCTCCGTGGTCTGGCTGTAAAACACGGGTTTAATCTGGCCCAGTTGCGCAGTTTCGGACAGCCCCTGGGCAAGAAGGACCTGGAGCACATCGCCAGGGCCGGAAAAAGGACTGTCAACCACCCTATGTACGGTTCGATCAGCTAAAGGCCTTATTTGAGTCATCCTCGGAATCCGATCGACTGACATCTTACGAATAAAAAGCCCCCGTTTGGAGGGCTTTTTTATGTATTTACATTGTACTCCCGGCTGCAAACCCTGGCCAATTCCCGTGATGACCTCATTATCTCACCCTTGAGCCTCTTTTCAGCCATTTTAAGTCTCACCAGCACCTGTTCCTGCCTCTTAATAATTACACTGCCACCGGCATGGTCATGGCTCACCGGGGCAAACCCCTTCATGGCATGCTCCCTGCAGCGTTCCAGCCCTGTTTCAACATAACTTATATATTTCCTGATTAAAACAAGTTTGCAAATAAGTCCGTGTAACTGCCCAAATTGCCTTTTAATTCTATAGTCAGATAAATCCGCCATGACTTCCCCCGGCTGTTAAATATTTTAATTGACTGTCTATTAGTTATATCGTATTCCGCCTGCGCCTCTTTAATGGTAATATATAACACCCGCCGGACCGGTCCGGCGGATAAAAAAGCCGCCCTCCGGGCGGTGCCGCTGTCCCAGCGGCGGGAATTCAGAATCCAGAAGTCAGAATCCAGAAGTCCAGGCATTCCTTTCAGGCGACCCCAAAGTAACATGCATCTGGGGGGAGTGTTCAACCCCGGGCGGAATTTATCGGAGGCTGCTACAGTCTCTTAACGACCGAGCCTAAGGACTGACAATTTGGCGGCTGGACGCCGCCAAAAGCC
>JBMOPF010000052.1:0-45516 GCA_049325075.1 Bacillota bacterium
TTAAGCCCGGGCTGAATTTATCGTAGGCTGCTACAGTCTCTTAACGACCGAGCCTAAGGACTGACGAGCCGGCTGCAGGACGCTGACGGCAGCCTGAACCGACGCATGGACGCGGCGTTGAAGGCGGCCGGCAGTCCTTTGGCGACCGGGTTTAGAGACTGTTGTAGCCGAAGATCATGCAGCCGGGGTTAAATCACTCCCCCGGCCCGTGAACGACCCCGGAGCGACCCCGGAGCATCGCCAATGTATACTTTCCTTAACAATAAATAACCGGCCTTTGGCCGGTGCCGTCTTGGCAGACGGCGGAATCCAGAATTCAGACTCCCATTACGAAAATTCGGCACCACTGGGGATGAAAATTGGGGTCATTTTAAAACCACAGAGGACACAGGGATCACAGAGGAATGGCTGCAAGGAATGCCCAAACCCTTCTGGATTCTGGATTCTGGATTCCCGACAGTATTAGCATATCAGTATAAGCGTATACCCATTTTCACTCTCTCTTCAAAGCCCTCACTATTTCCGCAGCTATTTCGTGCAGGGGCAATACTTTTACCGCCGCTCCAATTTCAACTGCGGCCCTGGGCATCCCGTAAACAACGCATGTCTCTTCAGCCTCGGCTATGGTATAGCCATTTTTTTCCCTGATGGCCTGCATGCCCAATGCCCCGTCCCTGCCCATTCCCGTTAAAAGGACACCCATGGTTTTTCTGCCGAACGTCTCTGCTGCAGACTTCATAACCAGGTCTACCGAGGGTCTGAAATTGCCGGGCCTGACCGGCCCTTTCCCCGGATTAAGGTCCACCTCCACCGCTCCCGGCTTTCCATGGAAGGTTAGGTCAAAGCCGGCCGGGGAGACCAGAACCAGACCCGGCCTCACCCTATCTCCTTTTTCAGCGTGCTTTACGCTGATGGCCGCCTTTTTATCCAAATGCAGAGCCAGGGACTCGGAAAAACCTTTTGGTATGTGCTGAACTATGACCACGCCGACCGGCAGGTTTTGGGGGAGTTGCCGTACTATCTGGTGCAGGGCCGACGGCCCGCCTGTGGATGAGCCAATGACAACCACCTCGTATTGGCCCCTCATATGGCCCGTGGCTGTTATGCCAATACCGGCTTCTTTCTTCTCGTCCTTTTTGCTCCTGACCGGCGCCCGCCTGACGGGGGAGGGCGTCCTTTTCACCAGGGCCTGTGCCGCCGCCCTTATCTTGAAGAGGAGATCCTCCACCATTACCTTCATTTCACCAGGATTGGTGGGCTTGGCAACAAAATCAACAGCGCCGAGGGCCAGTGATTTCATGGTTGCATTGGCGCCGCTTTTGGTATGGGCGCTGAGCATTATCACCGGCACCGGCGATATGGCCATCATCCTTTCCAGGGCGTCAATGCCATTCAATACCGGCATTTCCACATCCATGGTAACAACATCCGGCCTGACAGACTGAACCTTCCTTACTGCCTCCTCACCATCCGCGGCAGTATCTACAACAACCATGTCACTTTCTTTTTCCAGAAAGCTGGTTATGAGCCTCCTCATCAGGGGAGAGTCATCTACAACCAGAACTCTAATTGGCATATTCCAAATCCTCTTTGCCTGTATCCTTGATGATTCCCTTGGCGTCTACAATCAGCGCCACCCTTCCGTCCCCCAGAATTGTAGCGCCGGAAAGGCCGGTCATTTGACCAAGATAACTGCCCAGGGACTTGATTACTATTTCCTGCTCTCCAATCAGCCTGTCCACAACAACTCCAACCCGCCTGTCCCCGGACCCAAGCACAACCACATAGTGCTTTTCGCCCGTACTTCCCGTTTCAATCTGGAATAGATTGGCCAGCCTGATCAGGGGCAATACCTTTCCCCTGACCACAATAACTTCATTATGCCGGATAAGCTTTATATCGGCATTTTTAATAGAAAGGGTCTCCTTGACATTGGATAGGGGGAAGGCATAGACATTGTCCGACATCCCCACCATCAGCGCCCTTACTATCACCAGTGTAAGCGGCAGCTTGATATTGAAAACAGTGCCCCTGCCCGGTTCAGAATTAAGCTCAAGGGTTCCGTTTATTTGTTCTATCTGGTTCCTGACAATGTCCATTCCCACTCCCCTGCCGGATACATCACTGACTACCTTTGCCGTTGAAAATCCCGGCATGAAAATGAGATCCATGGCCTCCCTTTCACTCATCCTGTCCAGGACATCAGGTTTAACCAGACCTTTCTTTTGGGCTATTTCCCTCAGCTCTTTGCTGTTTATACCTTTCCCGTCATCAGACAGGGTAATTACTATATGGCTTTCCACATAAGAGGCCTTTAGAAATACCCTTCCCTTCCTGGGCTTGCCAAGCCTCTCCCTTTCATCGGGGTCTTCTATGCCGTGGTCAATGGCGTTTCTAATCAGGTGTATCAATGGGTCCCCTATAACTTCGATAACATTTCTGTCCAGCTCTGTTTCCTTGCCCTCAACAATGAAATCAATTTCCTTGCCCAGTTTTTGCGCTATATCCCTCACCATCCGCGGCAGCCTGTTGAATACCGTCGCCACCGGAAGCATTCTGGCTTTCATTATCTCATCCTGCAGGTCGGTGGTGATCTGGCCGAGATGATTGGAGATCTCTACAATATCGTCTGCCAGCTCTTCGGACCCGAATTTATTTTCAAATATTTCAACGAACCTGTCCAGCCGCGTCCTGTCAATCACCAATTCACTTACCAGGTTCATTAATGTATCCAGCTTCTTTACATCCACCCGTACTGTTTTTATTGTATTCTTTTCCGATCCCGCGGTCTTCTGAACATGATCCTCGATCCTGGCTATGCTTTCCTGGACAGTGGCGTCTTTCATGTTCTCAATTACCTGCTGCGCATCAGAATCGGTTGAATCCAGCATGACAACTTCGACAGAGTCTATTTCCGCAATGGACATGAGCAGGTTCTTTATATAATCAATGTCCTCTTTTGTTATAAACACCAGGGAAAATGAATGGTCATAATTACCCTCCTGAAGTTCTTCCGCAGGGGGATCGCACTTAATTATTTCACCTATTTGCTGAAGTGTCTCAAATACAAGAAAGGCTCTTACGTTTTTCATTTGGCATTCCAGGTCTACAACGACCTTTATCCAGTACACCTGGAACCCCCTTACCTCAGCCTCACGTATCATGTTCATTATTACATCGTCATAGTCACCGGGCCCTGCAACCTCATTTACTATATTTTTCTTTTCTTTAACTTCCCTTTCAGGCTGCGCCTCGCTTTCCAGGTCAGATTGACAGGCCCTTATTTTTGCTATTATTTCCTCTATTTCCGCCCCCTGGCCTTCCCCTGTTATCTCGTCCTTCAGCGCCTTGAGGGTGTCCAGTGACTCGAACAGGACATCTATCAAATGGGTGGTTACCTCCATCGTGCCCTGGCGCAGCTTTTCGAAAAGGTTCTCTATTTCATGGGTCAGCCTTGCCATTTTTTCAAAACCCATAACGCCTGACGAACCTTTAATGGTATGGGCGGCACGAAATATCTCCTGGATTACCTCCGGACTGCCGCCGTTACTTTCCAGCAGAAGCACATTGTCATTAATAGACTGAATCTTTTCTTCCAGTTCCTCAAGAAATACAGTCATTTCAATATCGCTAAACACTCACGGCACCACCCTTTACCGGTTTCTTTGTTTCTATTATCCAATTATTGTCCAAGTTCAAGCAACTCTTGCCGCTCGACATCAATGAGCAGTTTTTCCATATCAACAAGAATAATTAGCCTGTCCCCCACCATGGCAACCCCGCTCAGTGCGTTTGACCCGGTCCCCGCAAAAACATTGGGAAGCGGTTCTATACCTGATGACGGGAGTCTCATTACCTCGGACACAAAATCAACCTTGACTCCCAGTGTAACCCCACCGGACTCAACAATGATTACCCTGGATCTCTCCGAAACGCCGGAATCAGGCAGCCCAAACCTTTTGCAGAGATCCATAACGGGAATTACCCTTCCTCTGAGATTGATAATCCCTTCAATAAAATCAGGAGAGCCGGGCACCTTTGTTTCAGATTCCACCCTGATGATCTCAAGAGTAGATGCAATACTTACCCCGTATAACTGGTCATGTAATCCAAAGACTACAACCTGATCCTCGTTTTTTCCGGGCGCTGAACCGTACACGCCACCACACTCCCTTCAGGGCTTAAGATGAAAGGGAACACACCTCTCTTTGGAGCTTGGCTCTGAGAGTCAGAGGAATGTCCCCAACTGATGAAAGGGAACACACCTCGAAAATGCTTATACTGAGTGAATTCAGGGTCAGGAATCCAGAATCCAGACCCCTGATTCACTCAGCATTAGTACAACTATTCCTCCACACTTTCTTTTTCCTGGAACCTGCTGGCCGGATTAAGAAAGGCTGAAAGCCGCTCTCTAATCAACATGGGGTTATAGCCTGCCTGCAGGGAAACAATGCCCTCAATCATCAGCATGCGAAGATTGGACTCCTTTTTACTAAGGTTGGCCAGCTTTGCCGAAAGGGGCAGCCATAATACGTTAGCGCTGCTCACACCATACAGTGTAGCCATAAAAGCCACCGCTATGGCCGGACCCAGCGAGTTGGGATCGCTCATATTCCCCAGCACATGCACCAACCCCATAACTGTACCGATAATCCCCATGGTGGGAGCATATCCTCCGGCAGTCTCAAAAATTGAACTGCCGATATGGTGCCTCTCCTCAATGGCGAAAAGCTCCACTTCCATAATGCTGCGCACCAGTTCCGGGTCTGTACCGTCGACCACGAGCTGAATGCCTTTGCGAAGGAACGGGTCGCTTACATCAACCAACCTGTTTTCCAGATAAAGCAACCCTTCCCTCCTGGCCTCGTCCGCCAGATTTACTATCAGGTCGATAACCTGGGCCGGCTCCTGATAATTCGGGAATAATGCTATTTTCAGCAGTCTGGGGATATTCTTCAGTTCGGTCATGCTGTAACTGATAGCCGTAGCACCCAGCGTACCCCCGAACACAATTATTGCGGCGGTATACTTGAACAGGGCGCTAATTTCGCCACCCTCCAGCAGGAACCCCCCGGCAAGGGAAAGAACAGCCAAGAGCAATCCTAAAACCAGCGGCAGATCCATAGTTCTCTCCAATCATCCTTTCGAAACCGGTATTTTACTGCATCATTCCGTAAAGGTAAGTGTCCCCGGCTCGGAAACACTGAATTTGCTGCGCAATATAACAATATTTACACGCCTGTTCAGCTGCCTGTGGGCATCCGAATCATTTTTGACAACCGGCCTGTACTCACCGTATGCAACAGCTGACAGTCTCTGGGGGTGTATGTTGAAATCCTTGATCAATTCCTGCAAAACATTGTTTGCCCTGGCCGCAGACAACTCCCAGTTGGACGGATACCGGGGCGTGTTTATCGGCAGATTGTCCGTGTGCCCCTCAACCCTCAGGTAATTTGGGACCTTTACCAGTATCGGGCCCACCTTTTTTATAATTTCCCTGGCTTTTGGGGTTAGTTCCGCAGATCCGGGAGTAAAGAGCACTTCATCCTGGAAAGAGAGAACCACCCCCCTTTCCTCTGTTACAACCGAAATTTTGGCCTGAAGATTGGCCTCCTTGATATAATTCTCCAACTCCTGCCTTACTTTTTCCAACTGGTCATTTTCACCTGACTGCGTGGTCACATCCTGTTCCGCGCCTGAAATACCCGGCACCACCGAGGGCCCCGGACTGTCCATAATCATTCCCCCGGCCCCCATGGCCTTGGCCAGGGAAGCTGAAAGCGACTGAAACTTGGCCACATCAATCCTGCTGAGGGTGTACATAACTATGAAAAATATCAATAAAAGAGTTATCATGTCGGCATACGTTATCAGCCATCGCTCATGATTGGGTTTTTTTTCAGCTTTGCGGCGTTTCAATTATCACGACCTCCGGCCCACTAATAAGGTCATGTCGAATTATCAAAAACCTTTGTATTGGATATTCGCCCTTCCATTAAAACTTCCTTCTAAAAATTAATACAGTTTCCATCATTTTATAAATTTATATAACTATTTTGTTGAAATAATGGATTTTTAGGCGAATAAATATTTTTTGACTTCCTTTTTACATATCCGCTGCATTTCTCCAGCCTAATCCTTCTTGCAAACCTCCTTCCGGTATGGTAAAATAATTTCTGCACGTAACAGACAGGTTCTTTATGGGGGTGTAGCTCAGCGGGAGAGCGCTTGACTCACATTCAAGAGGCCACTGGTTCGAAACCAGTCATCCCCACCAGTCAGGGAAAGCCCTTTGGGGCTTTCCCTTTTTTATTTATTTTCTTTATGAACCGAAAGAGGATAAAACTTATATCTTATTTAAATATACAATAAAGTATTTAATTGGATAATTTTTATCAAAAAGAGGTATGCCATGAAAGCAATTATACTTGCAGGAGGCAGCGGCACCAGGCTTTGGCCTCTCAGCCGCACCAATTACCCCAAGCAATTCTTGCGGCTCAAAAACATGAGCAGGTCAATTTTTCAGATGTCTTTTGAGAGGTGCCTTAAACTGACCGGACCGGACCAGATATACGTGGTAACAAACGCGGGATATAAATTTCTGGTTACGGGCCAGATTGAGGAACTGGGACAAAGCTACAACACGGAAAATGTGCTGATTGAGCCGGTGGCAAAAAACACTCTTCCGGCAGTATTCTACTGTGTAAGGGAAATACAAAAATCGGGCGATGACATAGTTGCGGTGTTTCCATCGGACCATATTATTCAGGATGAGGCCGGCTTCATTCAAACCGTACAGAAAGGCTTTGATGTTGCCGGTGAACATCTGGTCACCTTCGGGGTAAAACCATACAAGCCCCATACCGGCTACGGTTATATAAAACCGGGCGACCCATACTGCGGCGGCTTTCTGGCCCGGGAATTCAGAGAAAAGCCGGACCACCGGACAGCCCTTACATACATTGAAAACGGCTACCTGTGGAATAGCGGCATGTTTATGTTTCGCACCGACATTTTTACCGAGGAAGTTAAAAAATACAGCCCTGATGTCTATCACTCTTTTACCACGGCAGAAGATATAAGCGGGGCATTTGAGAATACTCCGGCTATTTCCATTGACTACGGCGTAATGGAAAAATCCCGGCGGGTGGCGGTTATACCCATGGACATCAGGTGGAGCGATCTCGGAAGCTTTGACTCCTTTTATGACGAATTCCCCAGGGATGAACACGGAAACGTCAGCTTCGGAAACGACATGCTGATCAACTCCGGCAACAACCTGTTGTACACCGACCAGGACAAGGCAGTGGCATTAATCGGTGTCAATGACTTAATTGTGGTGGATGAAAAAGACGCCCTTATGATTTGCCGCAAGGACCAGTCCCAAAAAGTCAAGGATATTGTAGACAGGCTGAAAAATTCAAACGATACCCGGGCCGACTTCCACATGACTGTATACCGGCCGTGGGGATCGTACACCATTCTGGAGGAAATGCCCTTTTACAGAATCAAAAGAATCACCGTTCTGCCCGGAAAAAAAATAAGCCACCAGCTTCACCATCACCGGAGCGAGCACTGGATAGTGGTAAGGGGCACTGCCAGGGTAACAGTGGAGGGACAGGATAAATTTGTGCGGAGCGGGGAAAGCACCTTCGTGCATATAGGACAAAAGCACCGCATGGAGAACCCGGGCAGGATAATGCTTGAGGTTATAGAGGTGCAACTGGGTGAATACCTTGGAGAGGATGATATCGTCCGCTTTGATGATTGATTGAAACCGGCCCGGACTACTTATACTGAGATGACTATTCTGTCAGATTTTAATGTATGCATGTTAAATGTTTTTATCGAGCCGACGATATATATGTTAAATTAATGTTTGCCCGTCGGGAAACAGTGTTTTGGGAGGTTGTGGCCGTGAAAATCGAGAGCTCAGCCGTACAAATGTCGGGAAGCAGCCGCAAAATAAGCATTAACCAAAGGGAAGAATCACATAAATTCTGGGTTGGCGGTCAACGCCCCAATTTTGAGGGGGATGGGCTGCCGGAGGCAACAAGCCCATCTATTTCCGGCGAAGATTTCCTGGAACTTCGAAAAACAGAAAATGTCCTTTTCGTCCACCGGCATTGTAAAAACCGCAGACGGGAGGGAAATAGACTTCTCGGTGCGGCTGAACATGAGCAGGGAGTTTTACTCACAGCAGGACATACGCATCCGGGCCGGCGACGCTGCGGCGACCGACCCGCTGGTGATCAATTTTGACGGAAATATCCCCGAATTGACCCGGATGAAGTTCAGTTTCGACATGGACAACGACGGAACTGAGGACCAGATTTCCTTTGTCCGTCCCGGCAGCGGATTCCTTGCCCTGGACCTCAATAATGACGGAAAAATAAACAACGCTGGTGGTTTGATATAGCTAATACTGAGTGAATTCCATGCCGAAAATTCAGGTCATTTTTAAACCAAGACACAGAGATTTGTGGGTTGGGCGGGCGGAGCAGAGCCCCGCCCCTGCAAAGAAATGCCCAACCCATTCTGGATTCTGAATTCTGGATTCTGGATTCCTGCCACCTGCAAGGTGGCACCGGCCAGAGGCCGGTTATTGCATTACCGAGATGGCTGTGTCGATATGAAAACCGGTTGTTTCCTTTCCGTCAATTACAACCAGGTCTGATTTACCGTCTCCGTTTAAATCCGCCGGGAGAACCATCCCCGTTCTGGTGCCGCCCCATGGGCCGAAATCCCCTCTGTAAACAAAACGGATACCGTCAGAGGTGGCCATCTTCCACCTGCCCGAGCTGTTATAAAAAAGCAAATCGCTTTTACCATCGCCGTTTATATCCGCGGAAAAAGGAATCCAGGAACCCCTCAGCCAGCGCATATACATCCATGACACACCGGTGTCGTACAAATTTCCGGCACTGTCTGCCAGCCATACCGAAATTTCGCCCCTTCGGTAATCCAGCAGCGCAACATCGGTTTTGCCGTCACCATTGTAGTCGCCGGCCAACGCCTGCAGGCCCTTTTTCCCGGCAGGCCCGAAGGAACTCCATTTCATCTGCCCAAAACCCGCTTTTCCGTTTATGGCAACCCCCAATCTGCCCCCCTCCGGGTCGTGCAGCGCCACATCATCAAGCCCATCACCGTTGAAATCACCCACCAGTAGATACACCGGACTTGAGAGCGTAGCACCCGTGGAGACCGTTCCCCTTATCCCAAATCCACCTTCACTGTTCTGCACCAGCATAATCGATCCCTTGCCCTGCTGATAAACAATCAGGTCATCAAGACCGTCACCGTTGATATCTCCGGCCATGATTCGGTCGTTTATTCCCGGGCGCCAGTTGCCGGCGTCCCCTCCCCTTATGGTAAAGGCATTCACCTTCCTGGGGGCATACCACCGGGGAGTATAACCGTATATATTCCAGGAACCGGATTTTCTGTCCAGCACCAGCAGCGCTTCTCTATCTTCTTTTTCAAAATGCCCGGAAATTACTGCGATGTTTTCTCCATACTGAACCATATCAGCCCGCTGTGCAGGAACAAAATTCACCAGGGCATAAATCGGCACAAAGGTATAACCCTTATTTTTAAGGGCGCTTACTATTTTTTGAAGTGGTGATTCCGGGTTGTAAACATAGACCGGTTTACCATTCGAGTCTGTCGTCTTTGAAATATAATCAAACTCTATGTATGGATGGTAAAAAAATGAGATTATGTCGTCTTTAAGATGAGCAGTTTCTTCAACTATTTTAACTGTACTGTTTTCTCCGTTGACATAGCCAAGGGGGGTGGGCACGGTTTCATAGCCCCTGTATCCCTGCCCCTGATAGTCCAGAATAGAGGTCTTAATTGAATAAACATTCCTGTAGTTGTTTTCATAAATAAGCCCCATCTGCTCCTCAAAGGCCGGATACTGCGTCTTTGAAGCAGTGTAGTGGGGTGTTTCCCAGTATGAGGGAGTAAGGCCGGCCTTTTCAAAAAGATTCAGGGCCTTTTCCACCCTGTCCCTGGAATACTCAAGGGTGTCCGGAGGAACCGGATTTTTAACCGCGTCATAGAATTCGTAGCCCACAGCGCTGACAGTGTCTCCGCTTTGGTGGGTATAACCGTGTATCCCCAGAACCGCCCCCATTTGCTGCATGTATTTTATGGTGGCGACAAACTCCCCGGCATATTCAGTCTGATCGGCTATATTGACATCATATCCGCTGGAAGGATCTACAAACCTGGGAATTACTGAAACATGGAAAGGAACACCTTCCTGATGGAGATATTCCGCAATAACCCTCAGTTTGGCCAGATCTTCCTTATTTTTATAGTATCCCCCCGGGCCGATGTCCTCCAGCCTGATCAGCGCAGGCTTTACCTCCTCTGCCAATCCGGGACCGATAACCTCAACTACGGTTTTTTCTCTTCCGGTTCCTTCTGTCCCGGCACAGCCACCCAGCAAAAAAACAAGGCAAAACAGGGCTGCCAGCCATAGCTTTTGTCTCACAGCTTCCTCACCTTTCCTGAAAACAAGCTTTAACATAGTAACTTTTATTAATACATAAAAATTCCTTCTATAAATCTCTTTCATATTCGTTTCAAAATTTTTAAATTCATTAAAAATTTCAAGACTTTATGGTAAGATTAATATAATCTTTTCTATATTTATCAGGGAGGCGGCTAATTGAGTCAGAACGCAATAATAAACTTCCTAAGGAATATACCTCTGTTTAAAAACCTTGGCCCGGTTATTATATCCAGGCTGGCTGAAAACTCCGGCACCCTTAAATTTGACAAGGGTGAGACTGTCCAAGAGGAAGGCAAGCCCTGCAGCAATTTGTACATTGCTGTTTCAGGCGCCTTCGAGGTATTTAAAAAAATTGATGATGAAAGGGATGTTATTTTAAATACCATCAAACGGGGGGAACTTTTCGGTGAACACTGTCTTTTAAAGGATATGCCGTCCTTAGCCGGACTCAGGGCGGCGGAGGATTCAATACTTATTTTTATAAACAGAAATACCCTGAACCTGTTAATCAAGGAAAGCCCCGACTTTTGCAGAAGTTTTATCAGCCACCTCACCAATCTGAATTATGAGGCCATGGCGAAAGAATACAATCTTATTAACTTTGTGCTGGACAACGGCCTGGACCTGCCCAATATGTATATTTTGAAAAACGGCGGGGCCGGGGAACAGGATGAAGAAAATGAACAGGCGGCGGTGATGGAGGTTATCAGCAATAATATTGCCCGGGAAGAGGCTGACGATATCCCCGACAGTGATGTTGATGATATTTTTTACAGGAAAGAATTCACCTGCCCCATGTGCGCCAACAAATTCAGCACCCTAAAGCCGCGCCAGAAGTATGTGGTGGTCGAAAAAACCGACGATGACTTCTGCAGTTATTATAAGACCGTAAACCCCCTGTTCTATGAAATCAACGTCTGCCCGGTCTGCTGTTATGCGTTCAACAACTCATCTTACGGTCCCATCAGAGCCGAAATAAAAGATGGAATGGCCAAGCTGCTGCTAAAAATAAGCAAACCGGTTAATTACTGCAACACCAGGTCCCTTCAGGATGCATTGGACACTTTCATGATGGCCGTTGAGTGCCAGAGATTAAGGGGAGCGGACGATGCCGTCATCGGAAGGCTCTATTTAAAAACTGGCTGGATGTTCCGCTACATGGAACAAAAGGATTTGGAGATGAAATTCCTGGACAAGGCCCTCTACTACATAACCAGGTCCTTTGAAAAAAACCCTTCGGACGACCCCAAGGAGGAAATGAACCTGATGTTCCTTTTGGGACAGCTTCATTTTATTCTCGGTGACGAGAAGGGGGCAATAAACTGGTTTATAAGAATAACCCAACACCCCGGCAAAAAGGCATATCCCTATATGGTAAACAGGGCCAGGGATAAATGGCAGGAAATAAGAAGAAACAAATAACACCCGGCGGAACAAAGCCGCCCTCCGGGCGGCGGGAATCCAGAATCCAGAAGTCAGAATCCAGAAGTCCAGGCATTCCTTTCAGGTGACCCCAAAGTAACATGCATCTGGGGGGAGTGATTTAAGCCCGGGCTGAATTTATCATAGGCTGCTACAGTCTCTTAACGACCGAGCCTAAGGACTGACGAGCCGGCTGCAGGACGCTGACGGCAGCCTGAACCGACGCATGGACGCGGCGTTGAAGGCGGTCGGCAGTCCTTTGGCGACCGGGTTTAGAGACGGCTATACAATAAAAAAGCCTTAATGTTTAAGGCTTCCCTATAGCCAACAGAGGAATGCTTTTTTGAAACGCTTTTAACGGAAAGTCGGAAACAGAGGAGAACTATACTTTCCTAAGCGTTAGAACAAAGCCGCCCTCCGGGCGGTGCCGCTGTCCCAGCGGCGGGAATTCAGAATCCAGACCCCAATGCCACTTTTAAAAGTGGCACCATAAAGGATGAAAAAGGAATGCCGGGAATTCTGGCTTCTGGCTCCTGACTCCTGGCCCCCAGACCCCACAGAATTTCAATATAAGAATTTTCAGGTATGAACAAAAAGGGAAACGTCTATTATTTACGTTTCCCTTTATTCTGCCATTTCGTCAATTACTTTTCCCGCTCTTGAAACTCCTATAGAGGGCATAGGTCATGGGATCTTCATCACGGAGAACTTCTCCTTCGACAACCTCCGCGACAAACAGCGTATGTGTTCCCACCTCCATGACCATTTCCGGAATGACCCTGCACTCAAAATATGCTATGCAATCTTCAATAATTGGCACCCCCAGGCTGCCTTCCCGGTATTTCACGCCCTGGAATTTATCCACGTCCCTCCCTGATTTAAAACCGAACTTTTTGACCATGTCATGTCCTTCTTTGCCAAGCACACAAACCGACAGCACCCCGCTGCTCTTTATATACTCGTTGGTTAGATTTTTCTTGTTAATTCCCAGGGCAATCCTCATGGGTGCGCTGGTTAACTGGAAAACCGTGTTGCAGATCTGGGCGTTCACCCTGTCCCCCATCTTGGAGCCGACAACATACAAACCGTATGATATTTTGAACAATGACTTTTCAGCAGACTTTTTCCGTTCTTCTTCTCTTATTTTCTTCTCTTCAACAGTCTCTACAGCTACTGCAGCTACAGCCACTTCTTCATCTTCAAATCCTTCATACTCGGACGGGTCAACAAGTTCAAATTTTTCCGCCGGCGCCCCACAGCGGGGACACCTTTCCGGGGGGAACTCCCCTTCATGAAGCCAGCCGCATACAGTACATCTCCAAATTTTCATTTGCTTTACAACCTCCCCGTCATCTATTTCTCATTAAATTGGGAATGTTAAAACAATGCCTTACTCCTTCTCAAACTGGTCTTTGCTTGCCCCACAAACAGGGCAAACCCAGTTCCCCGGGAGTTCTTCGAACGGCGTGCCAGGCTTTATGCCTCCTTCAGAATCACCTTCCGCAGGGTCGTAAATATAACCACATACTGAACATACATACTTCTCCATAACCAAAACCTCCCTGACTTATGCGCTCTGTAGATATTCATATATATAATAATAATTTTTGTCTAACTATACCAGCTACATTTTTATGTGTTGCAACGTTTTTTATAACGCTTAGGAAAGTATAGTTCTCCTCTGTTTCCGACTTTCCGTTAAAAGCGTTTCAAAAAAGCATTCCGCTGTTGGCTATCGGGAAGCCTTAAACATTAAGGCTTTTTTATTTTCTTTATGATTGATAACAATTATGATATGATTAAACAATAACGGAAACAACCTATGACTCGGAGGTGCTTTGTTGGCATCGGTAAGATCAGAGAGAAAAGACGGGTCCGCCATTGAAACCGCGGCTCGCTTCCTGAAAGCGGTTAAAGAAGGAGACTCCAAGACCTTCTGGAACATAATGGACAGCAGAGGGCAGGGATATTTTCTCGGGCTTTGGTTTTATGCCATGGAAACAATGAGCATTGATACAATAATTGAGCTCACCGGAAAACAGGAATTCCTCGACGGTGTCCTTGGGCCCATCATGTCCGGCCTGAGGGAAAGCATAGGGGATCTACTGGAAAAACCGGGGTTTGAAGAAATAAGCTACACCACACCACACCACGCCAGAATAAAGATAACATCACCGGACTTGCCTGATATTCCGGATTATGACGGCGATTTCATTCCACTGGTGATGGAACTGGACAATTCAGAAACCGGCAGCGGAAACATGAACCTTACCTGCTGGAAGATTGACACCCTGAACTGTTTCCGGCTTAATAAGTCTGCCCACTGAAATAATATTCCGGGGCGGGTGATCCTATGGCCAGGAAAAAAAGGACGGACGTTGAGGTTGAAAGGGTCAGGCTTACTATATTGAATGCCGCCATGGACCTTTTGAAAAATGAGTGCAACTTCAACTGCCTGTCCATGAGAATGATAGCCCCCAAGGCTAATCTGAGCGTAGCCACAATATACAACTATTATCCCAATAAGGTCAGCCTTTATCAGGACCTTTTGCAGAGCAGTTATTCACTTCTCAACCAGTGCCTCTTCGCCGGGAAATCTCCCGATCACCCTGACTGCAACCTGAGGGAAATAACCAGACGCTTTTTTAAATTTGCGGTTGAGTATAAGAATTATTACCACCTGATCTTTTCCTATTACCAGGCGGATCCACAGAGCGGCAACAACGGTGGGACTCCCCTTCCTGAATGCACTGAGGCAATGCAATTAACGGAGTCCCTGGCCGACATAGTCATGGCTGGCATGGACCGGGGAGAGATAAAAAGAACCGGCGATCCCCTGGAACTGGCCGAACTGTTCCTGGCGGCCGTCCACGGAACAATATCCCTTTACCATTCCAGAGTCATAGTTGATACTGATAAAGGGTCCGCCCTGGAAACATGTTACATTATTATGGATCTTTTACTGTCTTTTTTGAGTGGCTAACCTGAAACCTTTCCCAACTGTACCCAAACAGGATCTGCATCACCCCCCTTTCACCGCCTGCCATGAACCAAACTGTTTCAGGCCTCCCCTTTACCCTGCAAACCTGGACATATATACAAAATAATTTTCCACAGGGTATTGTATCCAACCTTCCTGGATGCTACCATAATACCAATGATACTTTTATTGTTTTTTTAGTTTACCTGAAATTATTTGACGGCGGGTGAAAACCGATGAAGAAAAGGTTAATCGCAGTATTGTCTTTATTAATTGTTGCTGCGGGGGCCTACTGGGGTTATCAGCGGTATTATACGGCCGGTTCGGATGCGATTCTGGTAAGCGGCACCATTGAGGCCACTGAAATAAATCTTATGGCCAAACTGCCGGGAACGCTGAAATTCGTTTCAGTGAGGCCCGGAGACAAAATTGCGAAGGGCCAGATTGTGGCCGGACTGGACCGTGAAGACCTTATTATTCAGAGGGAGCGGGATGCACTGGGTGTTGAAAAGGCCGGCGCCGCACTGGCAGACCTGACCTCCGGGGCAAGGCAGCAGGAAATTGACGAGGCCAATGCCCTGTTAAACACCGCCAGGGCAAATTATGAAAACGCCCGGGCTGAAGCCCTGAGGGCCCGCTCATTATACCAGAGCGGCGCTCTGTCACAAGCAGAACTGGATAAGGCCGAAACCGCCCTGGAAATATACAAAAACCAGATGAACTCGGCCGAGTCAAAGCTCAGCCTTCTTAAATCCGGCAGCAGGCCGGAGCAGATAAACGCCGCCAGGATCGAGGTGGAGAGGAGTAAAACAGTCCTTGAAAACACTGAAAAGGCCATAGAGGACACCAAGATTTCCAGCCCCATCGACGGAACTGTAATATCAAGAAATTTTGAGCCCGGAGAATTTGTTGCCGCCGGGACGCCGGTGGTAACCGTGGCCGACCTGAACGACCTTTGGATAAGGATTTATGTGCCCACCGATAACCTGCCCGGAATAAAAATAGGCCAGCAGGTCAATTTTACGGTAAGCGGCGTTGACGATGTTTTCACCGGCACCATTGAGGAGATATCTTCCAAGGGTGAATTTACCCCCAAAATGATCCAGACCAAGCAGGAGAGAACTAATATTGTATATGCCGTCAAGGTAAGAATCGAAAACAGGGACGGGCTGTTTAAACCGGGCATGCCAGCCGATGTGGTAATTGGAGGCCTGTCATGATTGTAACCGAAGGTTTGACAAAAAAGTTCGGGTCCCTGGTTGCCGTCGACGGCGTTTCAATAAATGTGGAAAAAGGGGATATTTTCGGCCTGGTGGGGCCCGACGGCGCGGGCAAGACAACGCTGATACGGATGATTTGCGGCATCCTCACACCCACGGAGGGCACTGTCCGCCTGATGGGAGCCTCCGGAAGAGAACTGGCCGGGGCGCGTCTGTCCATGGGCTACATGCCGCAAAAATTCAGCCTTTATGGCGACCTTACAGTAATGGAAAACATTAATTTTTTCGGAACCATGTACGGACTGGACCGGTCGACGATAAGGGCCAGGGCGGACGAGATACTTGAGACAGCAGGATTAATTTCCTTTAAATCGCGTTTTGCCGATAACCTTTCCGGAGGAATGAAACAGAAACTCTCCCTGACCTGCGCACTGCTGGCCAGGCCTTCTTTGCTGGTGCTTGACGAGCCGACCTACGGCGTGGACCCGGAATCAAGAAAAGAGTTCTGGAAAATACTCTATCATTTGAACAAGGAGGGCATCACCATCCTGGTATCCACCGCCTACATGGACGAGGCGGAACTGTGTAAAAAAGTTGGCTTTATTGATGAAGGAAAAATGGTGGCGGTGGATACCACGGTCAATCATAAAAAGAATTTTCCCCATAAAATACTGGAACTGAAGGCAAATATAAGGCAGCCGGACTGCCTGTCCCGGATTCCGGGGGTGCTTGACGCTGATTTCTTCGGCGATAAATACCACATCAGGGTAAATGAAACAGCCCCGGTGATAAGGGCCATAGAGGAAGAACTGGAGGGCCTGGGCATAGAAATACTCTCACTGAGGGAAATACCGGCCTCGGTGGAGGACATATTTGTGGCCCTGGTGGAAAGGAAGGCGGTCTGATTGGAATATGTGGTATCCACCAGCAATCTTACCAGGAAATTCGGCTCCTTCACCGCCGTAAACAATCTGAACATCAATATACGGCCGGGAGAGATATACGGCTTCCTGGGGCCGAACGGCTCCGGCAAGTCCACCACCATACGCATGCTCTGCGGCATACTGGAGCCCACCTCGGGCTCGGGCTCGGTACTGGGCTACGACCTGGTCGGGGAGCCGGAGAAAATAAAGCTGAAAATAGGTTACATGTCACAAAAATTCAGTCTCTACGATGACCTGACCGTCTATGAGAATCTGAATTTTTACGCCGGGCTGTATAACGTTCCCCGCAAGGAGAGAAAGAAAAGAATCCAGGAGATGCTGGAAATGGCCATGCTCACCGGCAGGGAAAATGAAATGACCGCAAATCTGGGCAGTGGCCTTAGACAAAGGCTGGCCCTGGGATGCGCCATTATTTCCAGGCCCTCCCTGCTTTTTCTCGACGAGCCCACCAGCGGAGTCAGCCCGGTCAGCCGGCGCAAATTTTTCAAAATAATTCAGAACCTGTCCGGCGAAGGAGTTACTGTAGTGGTGACCACCCATTTTATGGACGAGGCCGAGAGGTGCCACAATATTGCCTTTATCTCGGAGGGCTGTCTGATCGCCAACGACACCCCGGAAAACCTGAAAAAAACTGTTATCGGCGGCTGCATGGCGGAGATGGAAATCCCGGACGCCATAGACGCCCTGGAACAGTTTAACTCCCTGCCCTATGTTCTGGAATCCTCCGTCCACGGCTCCGTTATTCATGTGATACTGGAAAGCGAATGCCGGCTGGGGGAACTGGAAGCGTTCGCCGGGCGGCCTGCCCGAGTGATAACCCCATCCCTTGAGGACGTTTTCATATCCCTTTCCAGGAAGAAAAAAAGGGGGGCGCAGGAATGAACCGGTTGCTGGCCATGCTGTACAAGGAATTTCTACAGATGTTCCGGGACAAAATGACACTGTCCCTGGTATTCGCCATGCCGCTGATCCAGTTGCTTCTTTTCGGCTATGCCATCCAGACCGAGGTAAAGCACATACCCACCGTTGTGTTTGACCAGTCCATGACATCCGACAGCCGGGAAATGATTGAGGCCTTCAAGGCCTCCGGCTATTACAACGTCACCCGGGTGGCCGGCAGTTATGATGAGGTGACCCAATTGATCGACAGCGGCAAGGCAAAGGTGGGCCTGATTTTCCCCCCCGACTTTTCCAGAAGCCTGCGCAGGGGGGAAAGTGCCCAGATACAGGTCCTGGTGGACGCCAGCGACAGCATGGTATCCTCGTCCACCATTTCCACCGCCAATTCCATTGGCCTTGTCAAATCACAGCAGGTTTTGTCCCGGAAGGTAAATATAGCCGAAGCGCCATATGATATAAGGGTTCGCCCCTGGTACAACCCGGACGGCATTACGGCTTTTTATATGGTTCCCGCCATACTTGGCATAATCGTCAACATGACCATGGTCATGTTGACCGCCATAGCCATAGTAAGGGAAAAGGAAAGAGGAACGATGGAGCAGCTTCTGGTTACCCCCATCCGGCCCCTGGAATTGATGGCCGGCAAAATAATCCCCAACATTATCCTGGGCTATTTTCAGATAACCGCGGCCCTGCTGATGGGAAGCCTGGTTTTCCACGTTCCAATCAGGGGCAGCCTGCTTGAGCTGTACCTGCTCACCCTTTTCTTCATCACCGCTTCCCTGGGAATAGGCATCCTTATTTCCAACATTGCCAAAAACCAGATGCAGGCCTTTCAGATGTCTTTCTTTATCTTGCTTCCCAGCATTCTGTTGTCCGGCTTTCTTTTTCCCCGGGAAGCAATGCCGGTAATCATCCAGTACATAGGCAATATAATTCCCCTGACCTATTATCTGGTTATAATAAGAGGCATTGTTTTGAAGGGCATCGGCATAAGCTACCTGATCCCCCAGATACTGTCGCTGTCTATATATACTGTTATTCTATTAATATTGAGTCTGGCCAAATTCAAGAAGAAAATAGCGTAAGGCCAGGGGGGCATTTCCGGTTGGGCGGAGGGGCCCGGTGGGTATTCCCTGCTGGTCGGAGTTCAGCTTCATTATAACTTATAAGGAATGCCCAATCCTTCTGACTTCCGGATTCTGGATTCCCGACCCGGGATTCACTCAGCATTAGAATCTTCCAAGGAGGTTTGAATGGACGTAAAGGAGAGAATTTTCAAAGGATACCGGGACCTTGCCTTCAGTGTGGGATTCCATGCCGCCACGGTGGACGATCTGTCCGCCGCGACAGGAATAAGCAAGAGGACCATATACCGCTATTACAGGAGCAAGGAAGAACTTATTTCAGCGGTAATTGACGAATTACTGTCAAATGCGGAAAAGGGGTACAATAAGGCGCTGTCTGTTCCGGGAACACCGGTGGAAAAGATAACCAGCCTTATTGTTTCAATTTCCAAGTTTCTTAAAACAATAAACCCCTTGATTATACGCGACTTGCAGAAATACTACCCCCACATGTGGGAAAGGATCGAAAAATTTCGCGCCGGCAAGGCGCTGGGCATTATTAATATACTGTCCGATGGAAACAGCAGCGGCTACTTCAGGGAAACCATCCCCCAGGTATTTACCACGGCCCTGCTGTCCAGCATCAGGGATGTGCTGAACCCGGGCTTCCTGGTGGAAAACAACCTGACCCCCGATCAGGCGGCGGTCTGCCTTTTCAATATTTTTCTTTTCGGCATTGTCTCCGGTAAGGCCGACATAACAGACGGAAGTAAAGGTGAAAGCATATGAAAAAGAACGTTTACCGGGCTCTTACCATCGCCGGCTCCGATTCCGGGGGAGGGGCCGGGATACAGGCTGATTTAAAGACATTCATGGCCCACAAGGTTTACGGCGCCTCGGCCATCACTGCCGTCACCGTTCAAAATACCCTGGGCGTAAAAGACGTTTTCATGGTCCCCCCGGAAACGGTGGCGGCACAAATTGACGCCGTTCTGTCAGATATAGGCGCCGACGCCGTAAAAACGGGCATGCTCTGGAGCAGGGAGATTATCAGTTGCGTGGCCGGGCTTATGAAGTCCTACGCGGTATCCAGCCTGGTGGTGGACCCGGTAATGGTTTCCACCAGCGGCCACCGGCTCTTGAAAGAGGACGCGGTCTCTTCCTATCTGAGCGTCCTTCTTCCTCTGGCTTTGATGGTTACTCCCAATCTGTACGAGGCCGAAATACTATCGGGCATGGCTATAACGTCGCCCGCCTCCCTCAGGGAGGCTGCGCTGCGCATCCTTGATTGCGGCCCCGGGTGGGTTTTGATAAAGGGCGGCCACAGGCAATTCGGGGAAGATGACGGTTTTGTAACCGACCTGCTGACCGACGGCAGCCTTTTCGAAGAAATAAGAAAGCCGCGCATCAATTCCACCAGCACCCACGGCACCGGCTGCACCCTTTCCGCCGCCATCACCGCGGGGCTGGCCTCGGGAGCGGACGTGGCCGGCGCAGTCAGGTCCGCCGTGGATTACACAGCCCGCGCCATAATGGCGGCCCACCCCATTGGAGGCGGGCACGGCCCCCTTAATCATAACATAAATACTGGGCGGTATTCTGTCTAATTCACAGAATAACCGGCGGAGGTGATAACTTTGGGAAAAAAGCCGGATCCGGGTTTTTGCCAGCGGATCCGGCCTTTTATGATCTTTTTGCCTTTCTTATTTCCAGAACAGCGTCCAGCACCCTGTGGGCAACCCTGGACTTTTCCATTTGGGGCAGCAGTTCCACCCGGCCGTCCGGATAAAAGAGCTTCACCGTATTCGTATCGGAACCGAAGCCGCAGCCGGGCATGGTCACGTCATTTGCCACCAGGAGGTCCAGGTTTTTACGTTCAAGTTTCTGCCTGGCATTCCGGTCCAGGTCATGGGTTTCGGCTGCAAACCCCACCAGGGTGAGCCCCTGCCGCTTTCTTGCTCCAAGCTCGGACAGTATATCAGGGTTTTTTACCAGGTCAATGGTCAATACTTCTCCCTCTTTTTTAATCTTCCTGTCCGACACACTGCTGCACCTGTAATCCGCAACGGCAGCAGCCTTGATCACAATATCCGCCCCGGCGCTGTGCTTCATGACAGCCTCGTACATCTCCAGGGCCGACTCCACCTGAACGGTCTCCACACCGGGCGGAACCTCAAGCGATGTGGGGGCGGTTACCAGTATAACCCTGGCCCCCCTGGAGGAAGCGGCGCCGGCCAGGGCGTACCCCATCTTTCCCGAACTGCGGTTTGATATAAACCTCACCGGGTCTATGGGCTCCCTTGTGCCCCCGGCGGTTACCAGCACCGTAAGGTTTTTCATGTCGTCGCCGGCTGAAAGCAGCTCCTCGGCGGCATTTATAATGGTTCCGGTTTCAGGCAGCCTTCCCCTGCCCTGGTGGCCGCAGGCCATCCGCCCGACCTCCGGCTCCACAAAACGGTAGCCGTAGCCGGCAAGTTTTTCAATATTGCTCCTGACAATACTGTTGGCATACATATTTACATTCATGGCGGGACATATAAGCACCGGACAGGTCGCCGCCAGCATGGTTGTAGTCAGCAGGTCGTCTGCAATTCCGTGGGCCAGCTTGCCCAGCAGGTTTGCCGTGGCCGGGGCCACAATTATTAAATCAGCCTTTACTGCCAGGTCTATGTGGGGAATCTTCAACGTGGGATAAGACGTAAAAAGATCGGTATACACGGGATTTCCCGTCAGCGCCTCAAAGGTCAGAGGCCTGACAAACTCCCCGGCCGATCCGGTCATAATTACATGTACGTCCGCCCCCCGGCCCACCAGCTTGCTGGCCAGGTCGGCGGCCTTATATGCGGCTATTCCTCCGGTTATGCCCAGAGTTATGAACCTGCCCTCCAGCATATTCACCCTCCGGTTAAATACTATTTAATCCCCTGTTTTGTCCTGCGGTACTGTATTCGCCCGCCGGCTATTTCCTTCAGAGCCTCGGTCACCGGCTTCACCGGAAGACCGTTTGCTTTTTCACTTTCCCTTTTTTCAGTCAGCTGTCTGGCCCGTTTTGCCGCAACCACCACCAGTGTGTACCTGCTGTCCACCTTGTGCATCAATTCATCCAGAGTCGTATCTCGATTCATGGCGACCCCCTAAAGTCATCGATTTCTTTTGGAACCTCAATGTCCGCAATTTACAAAAACATAACTCAAAAAAGAAAGCCCCAACATTCCGGCTCCCGTATTCCGGCAGGATTTACCACCCGCCAGCCGTTTCACCAGCCCTCCGGGATAACAAAGCGCTTGGTGCTGCAGCGTTCCGCCGCTATGATACATTTAACACCGGCCACGGTATCGCTGAGCCCGTCATTGACAATGATATAATCGTAACTGGTTATATACCCTAGTTCGGTATCAACCCACTTCATTCTTTTTTCAATTTCTTCCCGGCAGTCGGTTCCCCTTCCCTTCAGCCTGGCCTCCAGTATGGACCTGGAAGGGGGAAGGAGAAAAATAAGCACTGCCTCGGGAAACTTTTCCTTAACCTGGAGGCCGCCCTGGACATCTATTTCCAGTATCACGTCCTCCCCGCGGCAAAGGGCCTCCTTTACCGGCCCCACAGGGGTGCCGTAAAGGTTCCCGTATATATGCGCCCACTCCAGAAATCCGCCTTCGCCGGCCACCCTTTCAAACTCGTCCCTGGACATAAAGTAATAGTCTACACCGTGTGTCTCACCGGGCCTGGGCGGGCGTGTGGTGGCAGATACCGAAATTTTCATATTGGAATTTAACTTAACCAGCTCTCCGCAAACAGTGCCCTTTCCACTGCCAGACGGACCGGAAATCAAAATAAGCATTCCCTTTCCCGGCATTTTTCACTCCACCTAATCGTTGGGATCGTCAACCACGGATGTGGACACATCCTTGCCCACCAGGCGGTGTGCCACAGTCTCCGGCTGAACCGCGGACAGAATGACATGATCGCTGTCCGTGATTATCACCGCCCTGGTCCTGCGGCCGTATGTCGCGTCCACCAGCATGCCCCTTTCCCGGGCCTCTGTGATAATCCTCTTTATGGGCGCCGATTCCGGGCTGACAATGGCAATTATCCTATTGGCGGATACTATGTTGCCGAAGCCGATATTAATTAGTTTTATATCCAAAAGCTAAACCCCCTTAAAATTATTCCAGGGCCTGGCTATTCTAGGTTCTGCACCTGTTCCCTTATTTTCTCCAACTCGCTCTTTATCTCAACCACGTGCCCGCTTATCTTTACATCACCGGATTTTGAGGCTATGGTGTTTATCTCCCGGTTCATCTCCTGTATGATAAAATCCAGCTTCCTCCCCACCGGCTCAGATCCCTTGAGACTTCCGGAGGCCTGGGAAATATGGCTGAACAGCCGGACGATTTCCTCTGTAATGCTGGATTTTTCCGCAAAAATAACAACCTCGGCGATTACCCTGCTCATATCAAGGGTTGAGTCGGCCAGCCATTCCTGCAGCCGCTGGGTCAGTCTCTTCCGGTATTCCTCCACCACCACCGGGCCCCTGGCCTCTATTTCGAGGGTAAGCAGGCGAATCCTTTCCAGCCTGGACAGCAAATCGGACTTGAGGCTGTCTCCCTCGGACTCGCGCATTTCAACCAGCCCGTCCACAGCTGAATTAACGGCCTGCTCCAGAACCGGCCACCACTCTGCCGCGTCTTCCACCGGCTCCTCAACGGCAATGACTCCGGCGAGGGAAAAAATATGGTCCGGCCTGATTGGTTCCTTTATCCCTAGACCGTCAAGCAATTCTTTCATTGCCTTATAATACGATGCGGCCAGGACTTTGTCAACTTTAACGGCGGGAGTCCTTTCCGACAGCTGCTCCACTAAAACATATCCGTCTATTCTCCCCCTGGCCACCCTTTCCAGTATCAGCCTCCTGCATTTTTCCTCAATTGGAAACAGTTGCCTGGGCATTCTTAGCACCACTTCGGCAAAGCGGTGATTCACCGATTTTAGCTCCACGGTAAATTTTTTACCCTGTCCGGAGGCCTCACCCCTGCCGAAGCCGGTCATACTCCTGGGCAATATATCACCTGCTTATACTGAAATTCTTATCCTGTCAGAACTCAGAATCAGCTCTACTTAACCATGGACAGCACCTTTTCTATCCTGTCCATCCCCTCTTTAATTTTTTCCATGGAGGTTGCGTAGGACAGCCTGAAGCATCTGTCGTCACCAAAGGCCACACCCGGCACCAGCGCAACCTGGGCCTCATCCAGCAGTATAACGGCAAGGTCCCGGGCGCCTTCTATTTTTTTGCCGTTATACATTTTGCCTATGTAAGAGCTCATGTCCGGGAACAGGTAAAACGCCCCGCCAGGCTTGGCACAGCTCAGTCCCGGAATGGCATTGACCCTGCCCAGCATGTAGTCCCGGCGTTTATTGAATTCCTTTTGCATCTCCCGCAAGGGCTCCTGTGTCCCTTCCAGGGCGGCCACAGTGGCGGCCTGGGCTATGGAGGTGGGGTTTGACGTGGAGTGGCTCTGCAAATCAGCCATGGCCTTGGCAATCTCCTGCGGCGCCGCGGCGTAACCTATCCTCCATCCGGTCATGGCGTGGGATTTCGACACACCGTTGATAACCACCGTCAAATCCTTGAGGGCCGGGCTCAACGATGCTATACTCACATGCTCCAGCCCGTCGTAGATAAGCTTTTCATATATTTCATCCGATATGATTATTACACCGTGGGCAGCCAGTATTTCACCCAGGGCCTCCAGCTCGCTTCTGGTATACACCGCCCCGGTGGGGTTGCTGGGGCTGTTCAGCACAATAAGCCTGGTTTTTGGGGTGACGGCCTTTTTCAAATCCTCCGGCCGCAGCTTGAATCCATTGGCCCCCGTAGTCTCCACAAATACAGGAACGGCGCTGGTCAGTTTTATCTGCTCAAGGTAGCTTACCCAGTAGGGAGTGGGCAATATAACCTCGTCACCTTCCTGGCACAGCACCTGGAAGGTATTATAGAGGGAGTGCTTGGCACCGGCTGAAACCACTATCTGGGAGGGCTTGTATTCCAGCCCGTTGTCTTCCTTCAGCTTGGCGGCAATAGCCTCCCTGAGCCTTTCCGTGCCCGGAACAGGGGTGTATTTGGTCATCCCCTTTTGCAATGCCTCCACTGCCGCCTGCTTGATATGGTCGGGAGTGTCAAAGTCAGGCTCTCCAACACCAAAATTGATCACATTCAGGCCTTCCGCAGTCATCTTTTTTGCCTTTGCGTCGATGGACAACGTCGGCGACGGGCTTATATTCATCGCCCTGTCGGCCAGTTTCATAATAATACCCTCCTTGCATGCGTTGACTATTACAGCCTTGCGGGGTATTCGCCACTGTATACAAACTCCGCAAGCCCTGTCATATATATTCTGTTAAGGTCTTCCTTCCATTCAATATCCAAATGGCCGGCTTCCAGGTTAACCCTGACAATCCTCCCGGTAAGGCCGTTCAGCACACAGGCGACAGCAGCGGCGCACGCCCCCGTGCCGCAGGCCAGGGTATGGCCCGCCCCTCTCTCCCAGACCCGCATGTTCACCTCTTCTCTGCTTAAAACCTGAACGAACTCTACATTTGTTTTTTCAGGAAAAAGGGGATGATTTTCTATGGCCGGTCCCCATTTATCCAGGGGAATGCTGCCGGGGTCTTCCACAAATACAACACAGTGCGGATTTCCCATGGACACGGCGGTAATCACAAAAGAATCCCCGCCGGCCTCCATATTCTCCGCCACCACCTGTCCGGGAACTCCCAGCATGGGTATCCTTTCCCTGTCCAGTACAGGCTGCCCCATGTCCACCCTTACCAGCACATTTTTGTCGCCGGCGGCAATTATTTCAGGAACAATTATACCCGCAAGGGTCTTAACACGCAAGCCATTTCGCAGAACCCCGCCTTTTTTCCGCATGTAGCCCGCCACGCACCTGACCCCGTTGCCGCACATCTGCGGCTCGCTGCCGTCGGAATTTATTATCTGCATGCTGATATCGGCGTCCACGGCCTCCCGCAGCAGAATAAGCCCGTCCGCACCGATACCGAAATTCCTGTCGCACAGCCTGACGGCCAACTCCGACAGCCCGGACCGGGTTTCCGGCAAATCCCGCTCCGCCCTGGCATCAACAATGATAAAATCATTTCCCAGCCCATGCATCTTGACAAACCTCATTGGCCCCGTACCCCCCAATAGTGGCCGGGTGCGCCGACCAAAGGCACACCCGGCCCATACTAAATCCATTCAAGAATGACCGTAAATATAATAAATGAAACTGCACTAATCCGGATTTACCCCCAAAAACTTGTTTATATATCCTTTTCTGTATATATATGAGGACATTTTAAAATAAACCCATCTTTTTTGTTTCTTCGGCCCGGACCCCGTTAATCTCAGCAATCAGTATATTCCAGTTCATCCTGGCGAACCCCAGCGCCAGAGCCCTGCCCAGGCCACTTCCCGCACCTGTGATGACAATACGCTTACCGGGAAATCTTTTGTTTAAATCCAAAACATCACCCCCTTTATGTAACTTTTATCTCTTATTTTTCTATTTCCTTCTTTAAATAGAAATAATTACACCCTCATATAAGTAATTTTTTCCTTTACTATCGACTGCAGTCCCTTGATTGCTATTCCAGCCAGGGTCGGAACAGCGGATATAAGTATGATTATGCCCCAGTGTTCAGCCTGCATCGGCACCGTGTGGAATATGGCCCCCAGGAACGGGGTGTGCGTCACCAGGACCTGCAGGAAGGCAGATCCCAGAACCGCCAGCACAAGCTGCGGGTTTGAAAAGAAGCCCAGGCTGAATATGGTATTGTGTTCCGAGCGGCAGGCAAAGACATAAAACAGCTGGACGAAAACAAGGGTGTTAAAGGCCATGGTGCGGGCCAGGTCGATATCTCCCGTCCCGAACAGGCAGGCTGCATACATGAACAGTGTGACGGCAGCCATTATTGTTCCGCTTCCCATTATCCTCCACATCAGGCCGTTGGAAAAAATGCTTTCATCCGGCTTTCTGGGCTTCCTGTACATAACATCCCTGTCCACAGGGTCCACGCCCAGGGCCAGGGCGGGAAGACCGTCGGTAATAAGGTTAACCCAGAGTATCTGAATGGGCAGGAGCGGCAGCGGCAGCCCGGCCAGCACCGCCAGGAACATCACCAGCACCTCCCCTACGTTGCAGGAAAGAAGATAGCGGATAAATTTCCTTATATTGTCGTAGATGCCCCTGCCTTCCTCCACCGCCGCCACTATGGTGGAAAAATTGTCGTCGGTGAGAACCATGGAGGAGGCCTCCTTGGTCACCTCCGTGCCGGTGATGCCCATGGCGATACCGATATCCGCCTCTTTTACAGCCGGGGCGTCATTAACCCCGTCCCCGGTCATGGCCACCACATGGCCAGCCTTTTTCAGCGCTCTGACAATGCGGAGCTTGTGCCTTGGTGAAACCCTGGCATATACAGAAACATGCCCGGCCCCGGCTATCAGCTCCTCATCCGTCATACGGTCCAGTTCCGCGCCGCTCAATACCCTGTCACTCCTGAACAGAAGCCCCATTTCCCGGGCTACGGCCCTGGCCGTGGCCTGGTGGTCGCCGGTAATCATGGCAACCTGAATGCCGGCTCTCCTGCAGGTATGAACGGCGCTTACGGCACTGGGCCTGGGAGGGTCTATCATGCCGCACAGACCTAAAAAGACCAGGTTATTTTCCTCGGTGCTGTAGTCCTCCCTCCCACCATCAACCTCCCTGACAGCGAAGGCCAGCACCCTAAGCGCGCCGGCCGCCATTTCCGACGCCCGGGCCAGAATGCTTCTTTTATCCTCTGCGGCCAGGGGAAGTATTTTTCCATCGGAGGCGCACCTGTGCGTGCACAGCTCCAGCAGCACGTCCGGGGCGCCCTTGACATAGGCCGTATGCAGACCTGTCCTCCGGTTTCTGTAAACAACAGTCATCCTTTTTCTGTCCGAGTCGAAGGGTACTTCGGCCACGCGGACTTCTTCCTTTTCCAATGGCTCCCGCCAAACCCCGCCCCTGGCGGCCATCACCAGCAGCGCGCCCTCGGTGGGATCACCCTCGATATCCCACTCCCGCAGGCCCTTTCCACCGGCAACACCCCTGAAAAAGCCCCCCACGCTGATCTGCCCCCTTTTAAGCGAGGCATTGTTGCAAAGGGCGGCCGCCTTCAACAAGGCATCAAAGCGTTTGTCCGCCTTTCCGGAAATAAAATTGAATTTTCCCCTGGGGTCATAACCTTCCCCCTCCACCTCGGCTACCGTCCCGCCCATTATTATTTTCCGCACCGACATCTTATTCTGCGTCAGGGTGCCGGTCTTATCGGAGCATATGATTGTGGCGCAGCCAAGGGTTTCCACCGCCGGCAGCTTTCTGACTATGGCATTGCGCCGGATCATCCTCTGCACCCCTATGGCCAGCGCCACCGTCACGATAGCCGGCAGACCTTCGGGTATGGCCGCCACCGCCAGGCTGATTCCGGCCATAATCATTGTATAAAGGTCTTCTCCCCTGTATATCCCCACCGCAACAACCAGCCCGCAAATAAGCAGGCAAAAGGCCACCAGCACCCTGCCCAACTGGGAAAGACGGCGCTGCAGCGGTGTCTGGTCCTGGTTGGCTTCCCGGATCATCACGGCGATATACCCCATTTCAGTGGACATTCCGGTGGCGACTACCACGCCCCGCCCCCTGCCCCTGGTAACCGACGTGCCCATGAAGGCAATGTTGCGTAAATCCCCCGGACTGCCTGTTTGTACTTCCACCTTTTCGGTTGACTTTTTAACCGGCGCGGACTCCCCGGTCAGGGCCGACTCCTCTATTTCAAGGTTGGTGGCTTCAATAAGACGCACGTCCGCCGGCACCTTGTCGCCGGTTTCCAGGCACACTATATCCCCTGGAGTCAACACGCCGGAGGACACTTTTTGCTCGCGGCCATTCCTCACCACCCTGGCTTCCGGGGCAGTCAGCCTCCTTAAAGCCTCCAGTGACCTCTCCGCCCTGAATTCCTGAAAGCAGCCCAGCAGGGCATTGATTATTATAATTACCATGATGGTCACCGCGTCGGCGTACTCTCCCAGAAAGCCCGACAAAACCGTGGCTGCAAGCAAAACCAGCACCAGGAAGTCTTTAAACTGATTTAAAAACAACTTCCACAATGGAGGGGGAGGCGCCTTTGCCATTTCGTTAGGTCCGGTCCTGGCCAGCCTTTCCCGCGCCTCCTCCTCTTTCAACCCCGTTTTAATGTCTGTTCTCAAAGCCTCCGCCACTTCCAAAGCACTCATATTATGCCACTGACCGGCCATCCGCCATTTCCCCCTTACCTTGCCATTTCTTGCCTGATAAATAATTTCTATGAAGGGAACAAGGAAAAAATAACCTGTAAGGGAATTAAAAGGCTTTCCCGGTCATTGATACTATTTCTTATTATACCTGGGGCATTGGGCTGTCTTTTTTCCATAACCTTCTACCGTGAATATTTGCCGTTGCCATAGCATACAATATGTACATAATGGCATATTGTGATATAATGGAGGTAATAGCAAATGGTTTCCTTTGATAAGGAGGAACTGCAAATGACCACGGCGGTTTCAATTGCCGATTTTAGAAGTAATATGAGAAAAATGCTGGAAAAAGCCCTGTCAGGAAGAGAAATAGTATGTATTAACACAAAATCCAAAGACAGGGAGAGCTGTTCTTTCATAAAAACCAAACTACTGCTGGATATTTTAACGGCATACTCTTTTCAACCCAGGATTTTCTATGACGAAAACACCAAAACCCACAACATCCACCTGGACGAATTAAAACTTTATTCATATTCAGACACTCTGGATGATGCAATAGAACAAATTGTTGACCTGACAATAGATTATGTAAAGGATTATATTGACCGTCTGGAACTGTTCCTTAACGTACCTGGCCGCAAAGAGCAATATCCCTATGTGTTAAGGCTTTCCCACTGTTCAGGGCGGGAAGAAGTTAAAGAAATGATAATGGATAATACACATGGGAACGTGTAGTTTCAGGGTATTTGTAAAGGTATGCGAAATGCTGGGCCTGACGCAAAAAAAGACGGGCAACCGTTTTTTGTGGGAAGGCATCGGCAAAAACGGCGACTACTGCCAGGTGTCAATTCATATTCACGCTGCAGGAAGAGACATTCCCAACGGAACATTCAACAAGATGGTCAAGGACCTGGGTTTTTCCAGTGAATGTGAATTTTTTGACTTCTACAACAAGACAAGGTGATTTCACTCACGCTGCTGTCAGCAGACTAATTCTTTTCGGCAACCAGATAAATCCTTACGAACTTCAGGTCCACCATGCCGGACTGGTCCGTCTGTTCTTTTATGGACTCCTTTACCAGGAGCCGGAAGGTGTCAATATACTCATTTGTCAACTGAACTGAATAATATGCTTGGTTCAAATAGCCGTTTTCAGCTCCGGACTTATAAATATTATATGCCTGTTCGGGTGTATACCTGGAGGATTCCTCACTTAACCGGCAATGGGTTACCTGGAATCCGCAGCCCTCGAATAAATCCCTGTATTCTTCAGCTGTATCCAGAAACATCCACGGGCTCTTGAAAAAGTTGAAAATACCGCGCGTCAGCGGATTGGCTTTAACCCTTTCCACCGCCGTCACAAAATTGGGGCAGTACATCGATGTGGCGGGCGCCTGAATACCCATCCGTCCCCCGGGCTTCAAGGCTGCAAAACACTGTTGCAATACCTTTTTAGGATCAGGGAACCACTGAAAGGCCGAATTGCAGTAGATAACATCAAATTTTTCAGTAAAACCAAGCTTTTCGGCATCCCTAACCAGATAACTGACGTTGCCTTGATTGTTGCCGGAACGGACGGCCTCATTAATCATTCCAACGGCCAGATCCGCTCCCACCACCACACCCCTGGTTAGCAGGGCAATCTTTCTGGTCACTCCCCCCGACCCGCAGCCCAGATCCAGCACATCCTCATTTTCCTTTATAGACACAAGGTTTAACAGCACTTCGGAAGCTGCCTTTTGCACCAGTGCGTTTTCCTCATAAAAAGAGGCCTTGCTGCTGAAATCTATACCCTTCATAATACCCCTCCGTTTCCGGTATTCCATCAGTCCTCCTGGTCCAGCCTTTTCAGCCCCAGGCCCTCAATGAACCTGACTATCTCTCCGGACCGTATGCGCCCCCTGGCGGCCTCTTTACCATCCACCAGCACGGTGGGGGAAACAATGTCCGGGTCCCCCTCACGGAAAGTGTAACTGAGGATCGCCTGTGGGCCGAAGTACCATTGCAGCAGGCCCTCCAGCAGCTTGTAATCGTGAAAAAAATTCCTTCCCCCGGAAGTGCAGTCATCGGGCACTCACCCCGACCTGGCGAACTTTTCCGGCGCAATGTCTCCCACAACCTCAACCTTTACCACTCTAACCGACATGTTAAACGCCTACTTTCCCATACCTTTATAATTCTAAGGGAATTCCCAAGCCATTCTGAGTTCTGAATTCTGCCCTGAAAATTCTTATACTGAATGAATATGGGGTCAGGAATCCAGAATCCAGAATTCAGAATCCAGAAGTCCGGGCATTCCTTGCTTTTTCATCCTCTGATGGTGCCACTTTTAAAAGTGGCATGGGGGTCTGGATTCTGACCCCGAAGGAATGCTTTTAAGTAAATCAGTCCCTTCTCAAGGCCTCGATGGGGTCCATCCTGGAGGCCTTGTTGGCCGGCAGTATGCCGAAAACCACCCCTATCGCCACGGAAAAGGCAAAGGCGGCCAGGGCTGTCCAGACGGATACCAGCGGCGGCCACTTGGCCAGTTTGGCGATGAGAAAGGCCCCGCCAATCCCCAGCGTCATTCCTATGGCCCCGCCCAGAAGGCACAGCACGATGGCCTCTATGAGAAACTGTATTAATATGTCCTTGCGCCTGGCGCCCAGGGCCATCCTCAACCCAATTTCCCGGGTGCGCTCGGTGACCGACACCAGCATTATGTTCATAACGCCGATGCCTCCCACCAGGAGGGAAATTCCGGCAATGGCGCTTATGATAAGGGTCATTATCCCGGTAATCCGACTGGCGGCCTGCATCTGCTGCTCCATGCTCTGCCCCATGTAGAGGCCCGGTGTCTGATGCCTCCGCTCAAGAACCTTTATTGTTTTATCCAGGGCGCTGTTTACCTCTTCCCTGGATGCGGCGCTGCCCTCCAGGTAGGATATGCTGTCTCCGAAAATATACTGCCACGCTTCAATGGGTATGTAGACCTTGGGGTTTTCTCCAAAACCAAGGAGCGAATCCCCCTTGGCAATGATGCCCACCACCTGGAAGGGAGTGTTTCCTATTATCACCATCTGACCCAGGGGATCGGTGCGCCCGAACAGTTCCGGCACCAGTGCCTCGTCCAGCACCGCCACCCTGCGCCGGCTTTCCATGTCTTCAGTGGTGATAAAATGGCCCCGGCCAATTTTCAGCTTTTCTATAAAGGCCATGTCGGCGTTGACCCCGTTAACCTGGGCGGATTTGCTCTTCCTGGTTCCCCTCACATCCACCATGGTGCTGCTGATGGGCGACAGGTGACTTACTTCCGGAACGCGGCTTTTTACCACCTCAATGTCCTGGAGGGTAAATTCCCGCCCGGTATATGTCCGGTTTTCCCTCCAGTCGGTCATGACGGCGAAGATGTTGGTGCCCACCTTTTCCATTTCAGTAATCAAAAGGGACCTTCCGCCCTGTCCGATGGCCACCACGGCAATGACAGCGGCAATGCCGATAACTATCCCCAATGTTGTAAGAAAGGACCTCAGCTTATTGGCAATAATGCCCTCCAGGGCCACCCTGAATGACTCCAGAAAGTTCAATTCCCCGCCACCTCCCCGCCGGAGGGCCGGTTTTCCAACGGCGCCCCCGCCTCCCCGGCGCTGACCGGGTCGGGGTTGTCCTCCACATCAACCAGTCTTCCATCCCTGAAATGCAGTATTTTAGAGGCATGCAGCGCAATATCCCTTTCGTGGGTGACCAGCACGATAGTGGTTCCCTTTCTATTCAATTCCTGAAATATGGCCATTATCTCCCGGCCTGATTTGGTGTCCAGGTTTCCGGTGGGCTCATCGGCCAGCAGTATAACCGGCCGGTTCACCATGGCCCTGGCAATGGCCACCCGCTGCACCTGCCCCCCGGAAAGCTGGTTCGGCCTGTGCTCCACCCTTTCCCCGAGGCCCACCATGGAAAGCGCCCTTAGCGCCCTTTCCTTCCTTTCCTGGGCGGGCACTCCGGCGTACAGCATGGGAATTTCCACATTGCGCCGGGCACTCATACGGGGCAGCAGGTTAAAGTTCTGAAACACAAAGCCTATTTTCCTGTTCCTTACCGCCGCCAGGTCGGCGTCCTTCAGCCGGGTGACATCCACTCCGTCCAGAATATAGCTTCCGCTGGTGGGGGTGTCCAGGCAGCCCAGAAGGTTCATCAGGGTGGACTTTCCGGAGCCTGAAGGCCCCATCACCGCCACAAACTCACACTTTGCAATGGCAAGGTTCAGGTCAATGAGGGCATGAACAGGGTGCAGTCCGCTGTTGTACGTCTTGCTCAGCCCGCTTACCCTGATCATTGTATTACCACCTGGGAGGCGCCTGTGGCCGGCACTTCCCGGACACCTAAACCGTCCTTTATTTCCCGGCCCGGTTTAATAATAACCCTGTCCCCCTCCGCCAGGCCTTCCAGCACCTCGGTATAAAGCTCTGTGTTAAGCCCGGTCCTGATCTGCCGCTCTACGGCCTTGCCATTTTCTATTACATATGCGTAAGCCTTTCCGTCCCTCTCCAGAACAGCCTCGTAGGGCACCACCAGGGAGGTCTTACGCTGGGTGGTAATGATGGTCACATCGGCGGTATAACCCGGCCTCAGCCCCGACATGTCCCCCTCTACGGCTATTACCACGGGAATTTCCATGGAGGTCCCGCCCCGGTCATTGCCGGTCTCCACCGCCCCGGGGGATACCTGGATAACTGTGCCGGAATATCTGGCCCCGGGGAGGGCGGCAATTTTCAGCTCCGCCTTCTGGCCCACCATCAGCTTTCCGCTGTCGCCCTCATTAATGCCGGCCTTTACCTCGAGCCTGTCCGGCTCACCCACAGTCAGCAGCCTTTTGCTGCCGTCCACGGCGTCGCCCTCCGACACTTCCACGGAATAAACAATGCCATCCAGTTCAGATTTTATGTTAACCCTGTCGTACTCCTTCCGTGCCTGGTCATAACGGGCCCTGGCCGAATTCACCTGGGCCTCCAGGGCCTTTATCTCATTTTCAAAAACTGATCCGGACTGCTTGGCGGCAAGGGATGCCTGCGCCTTTCTGTAATCGGCGTCACTGTTTTTGTACTCCAGCTCCGCCTTATCATATTCCTCCGCACTGACAGCGCCTTCACCGTACAGGGCCTTGTACCTTTCAAATTTTGCCCTGGCCGCCTCCACAGCAGAGGCCGCCCTGTCCACCTCCGCCTTCAGCCCTTCTATATCCATGGGCCTCTCCGCAAGGGCCTTGGCGTAGTTTGCCTCCTGGACCTGCAGGTCGGCTGCGGCCTCGCTCAGGCCGGCATCAACATTATCATCATCCAGTAAGATAAGCAACTGGCCCTTGACTACCTTGTCGCCGGGCTTTACAAATATCTTTTTCACCCTGGACGGGCTGGCGGAATACACCTCCTGCTTGGCTACCAGCTGAACGCGGCCGGTGGCAAATACACTGTCCTCTATTTCCTTCATCTCCGCTGCCGCCGCCTGCACCGGCACCGGTTCCTCCCCCCGGTTCCTCAACATATTCAGCGCCACTGTGGAAACCGTCAGCAGTATCAGCGCCGCCGCGATAACCGGCTTCTTCCGCTTTTTAATCCAATCGGCAATACCCCGCAACACAAAAGAACCCCTTCCCCTGTAATATCTCTCATCTATAAGACGTAACAAACCCCAAAAACATCTCACCGGAATGAAAAAAATTACGCCCCCAACCCGCTGACAAGGGTCAAACCGATGACATACAGGAGCCAGAGACCAAGAAGATAAAAGGCAGTTCTGAAAAAGGGTATTTTCATGGCAATGGCCGCCCCCAGTGCGGTGAGAAGCACCGACCAGATTATGAAGGGGTCAAACTGACTGAGAAAAACATAAAACTTTCCGGGAATAGGTCCCGGGGGGGGTAAAAGAAGCGCCGGGCTGATGGTTATGCCGGATATTTTCTCAGCAGGTGACAACATAATCATAACTGTCTTGATTACTGACTCTATCATCAACGGCAGGTAGGAAAAAACTGTGACGGCAAAAAGCGCTTTGAAGGTTGCCTTTTCCCCGGTGAAAGCATTAAACAGCTTTAACAGGGCTGCAATAACCAGCCACATAATCGCAGGCATCAGAACGGAGGCGATAACAGCGGTAATCACCGCAATATTCAGCGCCATATCCACCTGGGACGGTGACAGCACACCGGGCATATTTTTAAGGCTCAGGGCGGCCGCCTCTCTAAGCTTGGACAGTATGGGCAAGGTTAAGAGCAGGCTGACAAGCAGGAACAGTCCGCCCGCCCCGAGAAAATCCGGTTTCTGCACTATCCGGCCCAGGGTTTCCGACGGACTCCAGATTACACCGAATATCCCACCAAACAAAGAACCATTTTTTTCGGATTTGTTTTCTTCCACCACTATTCTCCCCCCATCAGTTTATTAATTAAATGGCCGGTTTTTCGCCGGCAGGGAATACATTATTTCAGCAGTTTCATCCAGGGTTCCTCCATCTGGCTTTTCATCCTGGCGGAGTATTCCCTCACATTTTTTTGCATAACCTCATTCCTGAGCAGTTCCTCCCAGACCCGTCCAACCCCTTCCCGGAAGCCGGGGTCCAGCGCCTGGATATCTCCCTGCCTTACCAGCGGACAGATAAACAGCGCATCTTCATCCAATATTAATTCCAGCCTGCCATTTTCATCAAGGTAAGGCGCCAGGGGAAAAAGCCTGCAGAAAAGAGGCCTTTCCTGCCTGGGACAATCAGCCAGGCAGTTTAAGATAAAGGTTTCCCGGCCGGTATAGTGGGCCTCCTGCCCCCTGTATTCTACCACATTATACCATTTACCCTCCCCGGAGAACATCTTTTCCTCACCGGGAAAAAGGAACACCCCCTGTCCCGCCTCCCCCCGGCAGCACTTTTTGCCGCACAAATCTCCGCAGTCTGATTTCAGCGGTGTCAGTTCATCAATAACAGAATATAGTTTTTTCCAGTTTATTTCCTGCACAGGCAAAACTCCATTCTTTATAATTACACATCTGTAAAGACAAAAATGACAGTTGCACCGGATAAGCCCCAATATTAATTGGCCGGTTTAGAACAAATATTTTACATGACACACGTACCAATTCCGATTCAAACACATCCCCCGCCCGATACAACCCGACCCCGATACGTGGGGGTGGTTTCCACGCCACCCCGCGACCCCAAAGCTGGTACGGAAACCCTGCATGATGCATGACGGGCGGGCCAGGAGAAATTCAACTGTATTACCCCTCATGAATTCCCGGGGAAACATACCCATGCCAAAAAAGATGGAGACAAACATACCCACATTTAAATATGGGTGGCTGTTCCAGTCAAATGTACCGTGCAACTGCGGCAGCAGCAGCGCAACGCTTCCCACCGCCACTGCCAGGAAAATGATGTACAGTACAAGGTAGCGGCGGAATTCCCATTTCAGCAAAGGCACATTAATCATATCATCACTCCTCCCCCCCTGTATAGTCCAGGAAGATATCCTCCAGAGACAGGTCGATAACCTCAATAGCCGTTGTTTCACAGCCGCCCAGCTTGCCCGTTATTTCATAAAGATGGCCTGAAACGGTCAGCAACATCCGGTGGCCTTCTCTTTTCGCCGGGCTATTACATATGCCGCCGCCTGATGACCGGATAATCATCCTCCTCAATATTTCTCTGCCGCATCTTTTTTCTGACTGCCGCCAGTATTTCTTCCGGTTTACACCTCAGGTGATACGCCTCCAAAAACAACTTTTCCACCGCTTCATCCAGGCGCCGGGAGCGCTCCAGGTCCGAAAGAGTTGAGGCCGGCTCGGCCACAAAAGTCCCCCGCCCCCTAAGTGTGTAAACTACGCCCTCGTGCTCCAGTTCCTGGTAGGCCTTTGAGATTGTATTGGGGTTGATGGAAAGCTGCAGAGCCAAATCCCTTACCGAAGGCAGCTGCTCACCAGGAGCCAGGACACCGCCGGCCACTGAATTTTTTATCTGGTCTTTAACATGGAGATAAATGGGAACACCCCGTCCGGGATCAACCCTCAACCACATCAACCCACCTCCCCGCACCCGTGTATTAGTGTTCTAATATATTAATACACCCATTTTGTCCCGTCAAGGGAAATTTTATTATTTCATTTTTTATTACAGTTTTCTCTTTATTTTTACTTTCGAATAGTTGCCCATAGGATTTCTTAAGAAACAGCAGATATTTTTTTTAAAATGCACTTTATTGTTTACAAAATATTGACATATATTGTATAATTATTTTGGTTAATGGCATATATTGCTATATTAACTAGATTGAGGGGGTTATATTAATGAAAGGTGTAATCGCACAATGTTTGGCAGAACTTGTTATTGAGAACTTTGGCCGTGATAAATGGGAGGCCGCCCTTGAAAAAAGCGGACTGAACAAAAATACTGTTTTTTTGGCAACCCAGGATGTAAATGATAAAGATGTGTTAAACATTGTAGGTTCAGTATGTCAGGTTCTTAAAATTACTTTGCCTCAGGCGGCTGACGCATTTGGCGACTACTGGGTCAACAAGTTCGCTCCAAAAATTTATTCCGCATACTACATGGGTGTCAAATCAGCAAGGGAGATGCTCCTCAAAATGGACTCCGTACACCTTAACACAACAAAAACCATGGCTAATGCCCGTCCTCCGAGGTTTAATTATACTTGGTATGATGATAAAACATTGATCATGACTTACAACTCTGAAAGAGGACTGATTGATTTTCTGGTAGGCCTTGTAAAGGGTGTGGGAAAGCACTTTAACGAACATCTTGAGGTAACAAAGCTAAGCAATAATAAAGTTAAAATAGTATTTGAGAAATAATGGTTAACACCTAACATATAATAATGACCCCATATATTATCCCTTCTTTCCGCCCTTATTTCCTGTCGTCTTCAAGACGGCTCCGGCCACAGGCCGGAACCCATGGCGCCCCTTCGGGCTCAGATTGACCGGCTGTTATCCCGGTGCTATACTTGTAACTGGCTGTGATTTTCTGCCTTTTTATCCGGCCAACTATTTTTACCGGGGGTGACAGGGGTGCCTTTTGACGGGATGGTCCTGGCAGCTATAAAAAACGAACTGAATGAAACCCTGGCCGGCTGCAGGATAGAGCGGGTTTACCAGCCCCGCAGGTATGAGATTCACCTTATACTCAGCCGGCCAAAAGGCAAATACAGGCTGGTTCTTTCGGCCGACCCCCTGGCGGCAAGGGTGCACCTGACTGAAACTGCCTGTGAAAATCCCGCCCAGCCGCCTGTTTTTTGCATGGTGCTGCGCAAACACCTGGAGGGGGGCAGGATCGCCAGATTTTCCCAGCAGGGCTATGACAGGGTTCTGACCATCTCTGTGGACACCAGGGACGAAATAGGCAGGACATCCACCAAAAACCTGGCCTGCGAGATTATGGGAAAACACAGCAACATCATTCTCTACGACCCGGACACCAATATAATACTGGACGGAATCAAAAGATACTCCCACGCTGTGAGCAGACACCGGGAGGTGCTTCCCGGCCTGCCCTACACCCCTCCGCCGGCCCAGGAAAAGATAGATCCACTGTCCATCAGCGATGAGGACTTTTTTAAAATTATTCTGCAGGAAAACCTCGACACTCCGCTGAGGGACATTATTCAGCGCCGTTTCGACGGCCTCAGCCCGGTCATGGCCCGGGAGGTTATATTCAGAGCAGGGCTTGACCCCGGCATAACGCCCGACACCTGCGGCCAGTACGACCTGACCTCTGTTTATATTTCCCTTAAAGACCTTTACGCCAGGGCAAAGAAAGGCGACTTCACCCCCACTGTTATTTTCAGCGGGAAGGCAGTCCGTGATTTTACCGCCTTTGATCTCACCCATGCCGGCGACTGCCCGAGGAAAACAGGAACCATGAACCGGGTGACCGACATTTTCTTCAGTGTTAAGAACCTTGCCGCAGCTGTGGAACAAACACGGCATTCCCTTCTGGGCACAGTCAGAAAGGAATTGTCCAGGCTCAAAAAAAAGCTTTCCGTTCAGGTTTCCGACATAGAGGCCGCCGGAGATGCGGAACGTTTCAGGATTGCCGGTGAACTGATCACAGCCAACATCCACCGCCTGAACAGGGGCGATACCGAGGTATACCTGGATAATTTCTACCTGGAAAACTGCCCGCGGGAAAAAGTGACACTGGATGCGCGGCTTTCACCCTCCGAAAACGCCCAGGCTTTCTTCCGGCGCTACAACAAGGCCAAAAAAACCAAAGAAACTGCCTCACTGCATGCCCAAAAAACCCGGGAGGAGATTGACTACCTTTCCGGCGTGGAAAACTGTCTGGAAATAGCCTCCACCATGGAAGACCTGGAACAGATAAGGCAGGAGCTTATCGACCAGGGCTATATAAAGAGTCCGGCCGCCCAAAAACAAAGGGCCAAGTCAGAAAAACAAGCTGTTCACCCCATTCCTGCAAAGTTTGTTTCCAGCGACGGGCTGACCATACTGGCAGGCAAAAACAACCGTCAAAACGACTACCTTACCATGAAACTGGCCCATCCGGACGATATATGGCTACATACCCGGGAAATACCCGGTGCCCATGTGATTATAAAGACTGAGGGCAATAAAGTGCCTCCTTCCACCCTTGAAGAGGCAGCCTCACTGGCAGCCCTTTTCAGCAAAGCCGGGCGTTCCAGCAAGGTTCCGGTGGACTATACGGCAAGGAAGTTCGTAAGTAAGCCCAGGGGCGCAAAGCCGGGCTTTGTCATATATATCAATCAAAAGACAATTATTGCGGAACCGGATCAGAGCCTGCCGGAAAAACTCGCCCGGCAGGACTAATAACCGGCCTATGTGGCCGGTGCCACCTTACAGGTGTAGGAATCCAGAAGTCAGAATTCAGAATTCAGAATGATTATGCATTTTTTAAAACTATTGGGAAATTAAAGGCTTCATTGATTTTAGGTAGTCAGCTACTATTACTGAAAACAAATACTATACTATGATTCCAAACCCTTCTGACTCCTGACTTCTGACTTCTGACTCCTGCTCTAAGCCATTAATTACCTTTGACTTTGCAAACAATATCATTTACAATACCACAAGCCGCCAAAATACCAACAAAGGAGTTGATATGATGGCTTTTTTTGTTACTAAAACAATCAGTAAAGCAACTACAGCAATTTCAACTTTGCGCAACAGCGCGAACAAATCGTTCAACAGAGCTTACACCAGGTGTAAACCCGTTTTTAAAAAGGCAATGAGCATGCTTTCCTTAAAAAAAGATGAATTGCTTGACAATTTATCCAAAGAAAATGTTAAGGCAACGGCTCTGTCATTGTACTCAAGGACATTGACCTGCGCCGGTTCATTGAAACCATGCTTATGCTCTGCATTAAGATATCTTTATGAAAGAAAGGAGAAACTTCCTGTCTATACCGCCGCAGCATTAATCATGACGGTTATGTCAACCATGGCGGCATACGGGGCGGTTTTGACCCATAAAAATGACAATAATGCTGTGCAGAGTCAAATCCAGACCGGTTCCGGAAATAACGCAGGCGGCATTGTGGAATCAAAGGGCAATGTAAGCAATAACGATATCTATCTCATGGCCAGGGTAATCGAGGGAGAGGCGGCCAATGAGTCCTTTGAGGGAAAAGTCGCAGTGGGCGCGGTTATTATGAACCGTGTTGAAAGCGGCAAATTCCCCGGGAATGTGCCGCAGGTGATATACCAGCCAAATGCCTTTGAGGCGGTATCCAACGGGCAGTACATGCGGCCTCTCAGCCAGGATTCAATAAAGGCGGCCGAACTGGCGGCAAAGGGGGATGACCCCACCAACGGCTGTCTTTATTACTGGAACCCGGTTACCGCCCAGAGCAAATGGGTATGGCAAAGGCCTATAATAATGCAGATAGGAAGGCATGTTTTTGCCAGATAATCGCCGCCCTGCCGGGCGGCGCCGTCTTACATACGGCAAGAACTCAGAACTCAGGACTCAGAACTCAGAATGATTATGCATTCCTATTTTGATATTCATAAAAACATAAGTTCTCTGTTTTATAGAAAAAATGTATGGATAACCTAAATCCACTCACATTACTGCGAAGGAACGCCAAACACTACTGAGTACTGAGTTCTGAGTTCTGAGTCCTGTCAAGCATCAGCCCCTCCGCCCGGTATGAGCTGCGGACAAAGGGGCCGCACAGGGCGTTTAGAAACCCCATCTCAAGCGCAGCTTTCCTGTATTGCTCAAAGGTTTGCGGAGTGACAAACTCTTTTACTTCCAGGTGGGCCGGTGATGGCTGCAGATACTGGCCTATGGTAATTATGTCGCATCCGGCCGACCGGAGATCCTCCATGACCCGCTCCACCTCCGCCGCCTTTTCGCCCAGTCCCGCCATCAGGCCTGATTTGGTCAATATATCCGGATTCCTTTTTTTTACCCTTTCCAGCAATTCCAGGCTCCGGCGGTAGTCCGCCCCGGGCCTGACACTGCGGTAGAGCCTGGGGACGGTTTCAATGTTATGGTTATACACCTCCGGCTGAGCCGAGGCCACCTTGTCAATGGAAACTTTATCACCCCCGAAGTCCGGGGTAAGCACCTCCACTGAAACATCCTTTCCCAGCTTTCTGACTGCCTCTATGGCGCTGACAAATTGGGACGCCCCGCCGTCCGGAAGATCGTCCCGGGTAACAGAGGTTATTACAGCATGTTTCAGCCCCAGGGCGGATACTGCCCGGGCAAGCCTGCCGGACTCGGCCGGGTCGGGGGGCTTTGGCTTTCCCCCGGCCACCGCGCAAAAGCGGCAGTTCCTGGTGCACACATCGCCCAGTATTAAAAAGGTGGCTGTACCCCGGGCAAAGCACTCCCCCTGGTTGGGGCAAACAGCGCTGCGGCAGACTGTGTTGAGGCCCAGCTCACCTATCAGATTCCTTGTGCGCTGCACATCACCCCCTGCCGGCAGCTTTTTTTTAAGCCATTCCGGATAACGGGAAACCATATTCTTCACTCCCGGTACATTTAACATTACTTCAGCCATGGAGACATATCGCCATTTTTCCGCCATTTCAGGCTCCGCCACTTTCCCCCTCCGGCAGCCACCTCAGCATCGGCCTTCTGGCCGCCTCCACCTCGTCCGGCCTCGACACCAGGGTGATGTGCGGGGCATCTTTCAGCAATTCTGGGTTCCTCCGTCCCTCCTCCGCAATTTCAAGCAAGGCTGCGGCATATCTGTCCAGGGTTTTCCTGTCCTCTGTCTCGGTTGGCTCCACCATCATGGCCTCCCCCACTATAAGGGGAAAATAAACTGTGGGAGGGTGAAAGCCATAGTCAATAAGCCTCTTGGCAATGTCAGCGGTCCTCAGCCCGGATCCCCTGAAGCCCTCCGGAGGGGTCACTACAAATTCATGCATGCACCTGTCTCCAAAGGGCGGCGGATACACGTCTTTGATCAGGGAAAGAAGGTAATTGGCATTAAGCACCGCGTTCCGGCAGGCCTCCAAAAGCCCGTCGCCGCCCAGCGCCCTCATATACGCATAGGCCTTTACCACCACTCCGAAGTTTCCGTAAAAGGCCCGGACCCTGCCTATGGAATAGGGCCTTTTTTCCTCCAGGCGGAATAATCCTTCCTCCGGGCCCCGGACGATCACGGGGACGGGCAGAAATGGCTCCAGCAGCGACTTGACCCCCACCGGCCCCGAGCCGGGCCCCCCTCCGCCGTGGGGCGCGGCAAAGGTTTTGTGAAGGTTTAGGTGAATGGCGTCAAAACCCATATCCCCCGGCCTGGCCATACCCATTATGGCGTTCATATTGGCGCCGTCACAGTACATCAGCCCGCCGGCGCCGTGCACCAGGTCAGCTATAGCCGCAATGTTACTCTCAAAAAGCCCCAGGGTATTGGGGTTGGTAAGCATTACCGCCGCCGTGTCCTCCCCCAGCGCCTCTCTGAGGGCCTCAATATCCACCAGACCCCCGGCGTCCGACCTCACCTGGACTGTTTCCATACCACACAGCGCTGCGGTGGCGGGGTTGGTCCCATGAGACGAGTCCGGCACTATCACCTTCCGCCGCCCGGAGTCTCCACGGCTGCTGTGGAAGGCCCTGATCATGGACAGGGCGGTGAACTCACCGTGCGCCCCGGCTGCCGGCTGCAGGGTAAAGTGGTCCATCCCGGTAATTTCGGCCAGGTAATTCTGTACCTCGAACATAATCCTGAGAGCCCCCTGGACCTGGTCCTCCGGCTGGCAGGGGTGTATGCGCCCGAAGCCCGGCAGCCCCGCGGCATATTCGCACACCTTGGGGTTATATTTCATGGTGCAGGAGCCAAGGGGGTAAAAGCCGGTATCAACACCATAATTCATTGAGGACAGGCGTGTGAAATGTCGGGCCACCTCCGGCTCACCCACTTCGGGCAGGTCCGGGGGAACACGGCGCAGCAATTCCCGGGGAATCATTTCCTCCAGGGGCATTTCCGGAACGTCACAGGCCGGCATAGCATCTACAGTCCTGCCCTGCGACCCCATCTCGAAAATAAGCGGCTCAGACAACCTTCCGCACCCCCATGCCGTCCGCAAGCCTCTGTATTTCATCAGCAGTCCGCATTTCGGTAACGCATATTAACATATGCCCCCGGTAGGCGGGGTAGTACCTGCCCAGGTCCAGGCCCCCTATTATGCCCTTACCCAGCAGGCGCCGGTTGATCTCCGCGGGGCTTTCCACCGTTCTGACGGCAAATTCCTTGAAAAAGGGGGCTGAAAAGGATGCCTTTACAACTCCGGACGATGTTATCAGCCGCCGGGCGTAGTGGGCCTTTTGCAAACACAGCTCGGCCACCCGGCGCAATCCCTTCTTTCCCAGCCAGCTGAGGTATATTGCGGCGGCCAGCGCGCAGAGGGCCTCGTTTGAACAGATGTTGGAGGCGGCCCTTTCCCTTCTTATGTGCTGCTCCCTGGCCTGCAGGGTCAGAACATAGCACCTTCTGCCCCGTCTGTCCAGTGTCTGGCCGGCTATACGGCCCGGCATGCGCCTGGTCAGCTCCCGGCGGCAGGCCAGAAAGCCCAGGTAAGGCCCTCCATAACTTATATGGTTGCCCAGCCCCTGGCCCTCCCCGGCGACAATATCGGCCCCGTACTCCCCGGGCGCCTCAAGCAGGCCCAGGGATACCGGGTCCGCGCAAACCACCAGAAGGGCGCCGGAGCGGTGGGCTATTTCCCCTATCAGCGGTGCCTTCTCCAGACAGCCGAAAAAATTGGGCTGCTGCAGCAAAACGGCTGCGGTATGGGCATCAACCATCTCCTCCAGCGCCTCAATGGCGGTAACCCCCCTGTTTTCCGGACACTCCGCCAAATCAATCTCCCTGTTTTTCAGGTAGGTCTGAACAGTGCGCCGGTATTCCGGGTGAACGCACCCGGAAACAACAACCTTCCCCTTTCCGGTATGCAGGCAGGCCATCAGCGCAGCCTCGGCCAGGGCGCTGGCCCCGTCATAAAGCGAGGCATTGGCTGTATCCATACCGGTGAGCTGGCAGATCATGGTCTGGTATTCAAATATCGCCTGCAGCGTCCCCTGGCCCAGTTCCGCCTGGTACGGGGTGTAAGCGGTGTAAAATTCAGACCTCTGCAGCAGCTGGTCAATAATTTTCGGCACATAATGATCATAAGCCCCGGCCCCCAGAAAACAGGCATATTCGTCCAGATTTTTGTTTTCAGAGGCAATGTCCCTCAAATGCCTTGCCAGCTCCGGCTCCGACATCGGCCCCGGCAGCCTGAGAGTCCGTTTCAGCCTTACCGCCCCGGGAATATCACTGAAAAGTTCATTAATATCCCCCGCACCTGTACTCTTTATCATATTCCCGCAGTCTTCTTCGGTGTTTAAAACAAAACGCAGATCAACCGCCCCTTTGCTTCAGCTTATTCTATCCTGAAAAGGCTTATTCTGATATTTTATGGGGTCGGGAATCCAGAATTCAGAAGCCAGAATCCAGAATTATGGGCAGTCCTTTTATGAGAACTCAGAATTCCCAGTAGTCCTTTCAGATGACCCCCAAGCGACATGCATCCGGGGGGAGTGTTCAACCCCGGGCGGAATTTATCGGAGGCTGCTACAGTCTCTTAACGACCGAGCCTAAGGACTGACGGGCCGGACGCAGGACGC
>JBMOPF010000053.1:0-44125 GCA_049325075.1 Bacillota bacterium
GTTTAACCCCGGCTGCATGATCTTCGGCTACGACAGTCTCTAAACTCGGTCGCCAAAGGACTGCCGGCCGCCTTCAACGCCGCGTCCATGCGTCGGTTCAGGCTGCCGTCAGCGTCCTGCAGCCGGCTCGTCAGTCCTTAGGCTCGGCCGTTAAGAGACTGTAGCAGCCTACGATAAATTCCGCCCGGGCTTAAATCACTCCCCCCGGATGCATGTTACTTTGGGGTCGCTAAGAGGCTACAGGGCAGCTCTAAGCGTAGGTCTACAACTATTCTGGATTCTGGCTCCTGGATTCTGGATTCCAGTCGCCCGCAGGGCTATTTTGTTCTTTCTATGCGTTATAAAAATGCCAGCTTATTCTGACTTCCTACTTCTGACTTCCGACTTCCGCCACCTGCGGGGTGGCGCCGGCCAAAGGCCGGTTTTAATAGGCATCATGGCAGAAAGAGTCAATCCGCTCCCTTATAATAGGCCCCAGAGCTGTATATCCCGCCACGCAGACAAGCACCATAAAGGCCATGATAAGAGCATATTCCACAATTCCCTGACCGTTTTCATCGGTTAATACGTTTATGGCAATGGATAGCATGTCAGTCACCCCTTTTCTTTTTCCTATCATATCATACCTATACGCATGAAAAAACGGACCATAGTCTCAATAATATCCGGCGCTGTAGGGGAAATAGCAACTAAGCCGTGATTAGGACGTTGATTTTATGTGAGTATTTTTCCATACTGCTGAAAAAAATGATATCAGAATAAATATGGTGGAGGATCCATCATCTTATACAAACACCAAAAGGTTAATATACACAACTGTTCCATGAAGGGCATATGTTAAATATGAAGATAAACTTAACCACAATGCCCGGAATAATGGGATTTGATTAAAAGAAGAGGAGGGACCCGCCAGGGCGGATCCCCCGAACGGCAGCTTGCTTACTTGGGGGGTATTTCAAATGAGAATCGGTGACATAGTCACCCGGAAGGTTTATGGCGAGGATATGCAATTCTGTATTTTAGGTTTTTACACCAATCAGGAAACCGGACAGAGGGTTGCCATTCTGGCATTGCTGGATCCCAGCCTGATAATGGAGGCGGCTGTTCAGGAACTGGCCCCGGTATCGGCCAGACATCTGTTTGCCCTTACCACAACAACCAGTGTTCAGTTGCATTAAAAAGGTGAAAAAAACTGTTCTTACAAGAACGGTTTTTTCTTTTTTTGCCGGAGGAATAGGTATTCAAATATGGAATAATACTTATGATAATATTTACCTGAATTCTATCTTATTCGGGGGTGATATAAATAAAAAATGTGGATATGAGATCCCTCGGAGAAAAAGCTATCAAATCTGCACAGAAAAAAGGATCAGACATGTCCGAGGTATATCTTAGTGGAAGCAGGGAACTTCTCATTGAGGTCCGGGACGGGCGTGTTGAGACTATAAAGCTGGCCGAGGAAAGGGGTATGGGCCTGAGAATAATGCGGGGCAACAGGATTGGGTTTGCCTACACCTCCGATCTCAAGGGGGAGTGTGTGGAACAGGTTTTGGAGCAGGCCCTTGCCAACGCCTCAAATGTTGCGGCCGACAAATACAGGACCCTGCCGGGACCAAGCAGCTTTTATCCGGATGTCACTCTATACGACCCGAAAATAATAGACACTCCGGTTGAGGATAAGATAAATCTGGCCAGGATGATGGAAGACGCCGCCCGGGGTTATGACTCCAGGGTAAGCATTATAGAGGGATCAACCTACACCGATACCGAGACAGAGGTATATCTGATGAACAGCCTGGGAGTTGACCTCAATTTCCGGGGTGCTTATTGCGGGTCGTACATTGCCCTTGTGGCCGGGCAGGGTGATGACAGCCAGACAGGTTTTGCCCTGAAATACAGCACCAGATACAGCGACCTGGATCCGCTGGAAACAGGCCGGGAGGGCGCCATGAGGGCGGTGCGGATGCTAGGTGCGCGGTCTGTGCCTTCACAGGTGGTTCCGGTTGTCCTGGAGCCCCATGTGGCAACAGGCTTTTTGGGCCTTTTGGCGCCTGCCCTCACGGCTGAGGCTGTTCAGAAGGGGAGATCGCTTTTTGCCGGCAGGACAGGACAGACAGTTGCCTCGGAAAAGGTAAACATGGTGGATGACGGTTCATACCCCGGTGGCATAGCATCGGCGCCCTTTGACGGTGAAGGTGTGCCGACATCCAGAACAAGGCTCATTACAAGGGGATTGCTGGAGGGGTTCCTTCACAATACATACACTGCCGCCAGGGAGGGCGTAAAATCTACGGGAAACAGCGTAAGGGGTTCCTATAAGTCCACTCCGGAGGTGGGTGCGACAAACCTTTTTATAGAGGCGGGCAACACCACCCCGGATGAAATAATCAAGAGCGCCGGAAGGGGACTTTATGTAACCGAGGTATTGGGGATGCACACCGCAAACCCAATTTCGGGTGATTTTTCACTGGGGGTTTCCGGGCTGATGATAGAAGACGGCAAGCTTACTTTTCCGGTAAGGGGCATAGCCATGGCCGGAAACATAATAGAACTTATGAAAAAAATATCAGCCACGGGGAATGATCTTACTTTCTTCGGAGGGTTGGGCGCTCCAACCATACTTATTTCGGAGATGACGGTAAGCGGCCACTGAACAAAACTGATACTGAGTGAATTCAGGGTCAGGAGTCAGAAGCCAGAAGCCAGAATGGTTCGGGCATTCCTTGTATTTTCGTTCTCTGATGGTGCCGCTTGCGGTATGGGGTACCCCAATTCCCGATTCCCAATTCCTACAAAGTATATGCGGCATGGGCAACTCCCCTGCTGAAAACTGGAAATTTTATAAGCTGATTGGAAGGCTGGGTCTTTGCAACAAGTTGCTATTGGTGGTAAAATATTTCCAGTGTGCCTGCGGGTAGGATACATAATGCCTTCAGGAGGATAGAGCATGAAAGTATTGATTCTTAACGGGCCGAACCTGAATATGCTGGGGAAAAGAGAGCCCGGTGTTTACGGGGCCATGACCCTGGATCAGATTAATGAGCAACTTTCCGTGCTGGCGGCTGAGCTGGGAGTGGAAATTGACTTTTTTCAGTCTAATCACGAGGGTGAGCTTGTAGACAGGATCCAGAGGGCGGAAGGCTGTTATGACTCGGTGGTTATTAACCCCGGGGCTTACACTCACTACAGCATTGCCCTGAGAGACGCGGTGGCTTCTGTTTCTGTTCCGGTTATAGAGGTGCACATATCCAACATATATGCCCGTGAGGAATTTCGTCATACCTCAGTGATTGCTCCTGTTGCCGCAGGCCAGATATCCGGGCTGGGGGCTGAAGTCTACCTTTTGGGGCTGAGGGCGGCATGTTATCTGGGAAGAGGACAAAAAAAGTGAATATTACAGACCGCGTACAAAGGCTCAGAGAAGTATTCGAGGGTGAGGGACTGGATGGTTTTCTGGTCACAAGACCGGAAAACAGGTACTATCTGACGGGTTTTACCGGTTCCGCAGGCTCTGTTCTGGTTACCGGGGGGGAGATTTACCTTGTCACGGATTTCAGGTATGCCGAGCAGGCCCGGATACAGTCCCCTCATTGCAGGGTCATTGTCAGCAGCGAGGCCGCGCCCGATGCCATAAGCAAGCTGGCCGGAGAACTGAATATCAACATGCTGGGCTGTGAGGGGGATCACCTTACCTATCACCAGTTTACGCTGCTGGGGGACAGGTGCTGGGAAATTGGTATCAAGCCCCTTGCCGGTGTTATAGATGGTCTGAGAACGGTTAAGGACAGCTATGAAATAGAAAAGATCGGACAGGCAGTGGACCTTTCCGACAGGGCGTTCAGCCATATATTGCCTTTTATCGTGGAAGGCGCCGAAGAAAGGGATATTGCCCTGGAATTGGAGTTTTTCATGAGAAAAGAGGGGGCGGAGGGAGTCTCTTTTCCCATTATTGTGGCATCAGGGGAAAGGTCCTCCATGCCCCACGGCATCGCATCCGGTAAAAGGATTGCCCCGGGAGACCTTGTAACCATGGATTTCGGCGCCATGCTGGACGGATACAATTCAGACATTACAAGAACGGTGGTGCTGGGCGCCGCGGATGAAAAGCAGAAAAAGATTTATCAGATTGTGCTGGAGGCCCAACTGTCCGGAATAAAAGCGGTAAGGGCCGGAATAAAAGCCTCAGAGGTTGACAGGGCGGCAAGATCAGTAATAGAGGCCTATGGCTATGGTGAGCATTTCGGACACAGTACCGGGCACGGTGTGGGACTGCAGATTCACGAGAACCCGAGGGTATCATCAAAGGATGATACGGAACTAAAGCCAGGAATGGTTATAACCATTGAGCCTGGAATTTACCTGCCCGGCTGGGGAGGTGTAAGAATAGAGGACACCGTGGTGGTGGAGGATAGAGGCTGCAGGGTACTGACAAAATCAATGAAAGACGGCCTTATAGCCTGTGGCGCCTGAAAGGGGCCGGACTATTGTGGGATTTTAAATTTGAATTATTTGCACCTGCAAGGGTCAACTGAAAGGAGAGACAAAAATGATTTCAACCAACGACTTTAAAACCGGACTGACCATTGAAATTGACGGGGATGTCTATCAGGTGGTGGAATTTCAGCATGTCAAACCCGGCAAGGGCTCGGCCTTTGTAAGAACCAAAATACGAAATATAAGAACCGGCGCCACGGTGGAAAAAACATTTAATGCCGGGGAAAAAATTCCCAAGGCCAGGGTTGAGCGTAAGGAATTCCAGTATCTTTACAATGACGGCGACGCATATAACTTCATGGACATGGAGAGCTATGACCAGATCGCCCTTACTGCCGACAAGCTGGGCGACGCCATAAAATATCTTAAGGAAAATATGATGATTAACATATTAATGTTTCAGGGGGACCCAATTGGTGTAGACCTTCCCAATTATGTCGAGCTGGAAGTGACGGAAACCTCGCCGGGCATTAAGGGAGATACGGCCAGCGGCGGTTCAAAGCCGGCCACACTTGAGACGGGCTACGTGGTACAGGTTCCTTTCTTTATTAACGTTGGCGACATTTTGCAGATAGATACAAGAACCGGACAGTATATAAAGAGAGCATAAAGGCTCAGGAGTATTTCCGTTTGGCCGGAGGGGCTTATAGGTATTCCCGATTGGTCGGAGGGGCCAAAGATGCATTTCCGTTTGGCCGGAGGGGCCGGAGATGCATTCCCGGACGGTCGGAGCAACCAAGGATGCATTTCCGATTGGTCGTATGGGCCGAGATGTATTACTAAAGGTCTCTGATCGCCGGAGGTACTACCCTTTAGCCTCTCCGACCGTCAGGAAATACATCCCTGGCCTCTCCGCCCAATCGGAAATACATCCCCGGCCCCATGTTTAAAACCCCCTGTAAGGAGAAATAATATTACAAGCCAGGTGTTAATATTAAAGGGGGTTACATTGGTGAAGGACCTTAAGTCAAAGGTGGCGTACCTTCAGGGGATGTCAGCCGGCATGAACATTGAGTCGGAATCTAAAGAAGGGCGCGTGCTGACCGGCATAATAGAGTTGCTGGATGATATGGCAACCCATATCAAAGAGATTGATGAAGCCCACGACCAGCTTGAAGATTATCTGGAAAGCATAGACGAAGACCTGTTCACCCTTGAGGAAGAGGTATATGACAGTGGGGAGGACATTGATGAGGAAGGGGATCATCTTGAGGTCGAATGCCCCCGCTGCGGAGAGATAGTCTGCTTTGATTCCGACATACTTGAAGATGAAGACACCGTAGAGGTTACCTGCCCCAATTGCGATGAAGTGGTCTTTATAAATGACGAAAACCTGCAGACCGCTGATGAACCGGAATATATCAGTCAGGGCGAATTAGTATCCGAGGAGGATATTTGATTTTTAATATAATAAAAATTGATTTATGGGACTGACAGTGCCTGGAAGTTAAGGTGCTGTTTATTTTTGAAGAAAATTCTCATGCCACTTTAAAAGGTTGGTTAGTTGGAAGAGTTGGAAAGTTGGAAGGGATTGACACGGAGTAAGGAATGCCCGAAATATTCTGAGTTCTGAGTCCTGAGTTCTGAGTTCTGACAGAATAAGCATATCAGTATAAGTATTTTCTGGGTAGCTATGGCCGGGTATTCCAATGCCGGTATTGACTTATTTTGCACATAGTTTTAAAATATCCCCAACGCGGGGGCGGGTTGATGCCCGGCGAGTCGGTAAATACCGCTCTTTTTTTGATTATCATGGAAAAGACAAATATAAAAAGGGGGTAAGGAGAGGATGAGTAATCCCAGGATAGTTATTATAGGAGGAGTTGCGGCCGGCCCCAAGGCCGCGGCAAGGGCAAGGAGGCTTGCGCCAAACGCCGAAATAACAATTATTGAAAAAGACAGCTACATATCATACGCCGGCTGCGGAATGCCCTTTTACGTGGCTGGTTCTGTAAGAGACTTCAACCAGCTTTTTTCCACCTCGTACGGGGTGGTGAGAAACGAACAGTATTTTCAGAGGGAAAAGGGCGTAAGGGTTTTAACCGGGAACGAGGCGCTGGAAATCGACCGTGATAAAAAAGAGGTGGTGGTAAAGGAACTGTCCACAGGCAACACGGCCAGGGTTCCTTACGACAAACTGGTGATCGCCACCGGATCCCGGCCATTTACGCCGCCGGTGGAAGGGATAGACTTGAAAGGCATATTCCGCCTCAACCACCCGGAGGACGCCAAGGGGATCCGGGAAAACCTGGAAGGAGTCAATGAGGCAGTGGTGGTGGGTGCGGGCTTAATTGGCCTCGAGGCCGCTGATGCCCTCAGGGAAAAGAACATATTTGTTACGGTTGTGGAATTGCAGGATCAGATACTACCCGGCATGTTGGACAAAAATATGGCTGACCTGCTTACAGCCAAGCTTGAGGAACAGGGAATGGAATTCCGGCTCGGCCACAAGGTGGTAAAATTCGAGGGGAATGACAGCGATGGTGTTGCCGCTGTGGTCACAGACAGGGATCGCCTTGATGCTGATATGGTGGTGGTGGCGGTGGGTGTCCGCCCAAATATTGAGCTGGCACAGAAGGCCGGGCTTAAAATAGGGGCTACCGGGGCAATTGAGGTGAACCAGCACCTGCAGACCAGCGACCCGGACATATACGCCATTGGCGACTGCGTCGAAAACCTTCACCTGGTTAGCGGTAAAAAGGTTTACATACCATTGGCCTCCACAGCCAACAGGCAGGGCAGGGTGGCCGGCGACAATGTGACCGGCGGAAACAGTGTGTTTAAAGGCGTACTTGGTACGGCGGTAATGAAAATACTGAACTGGAACGTGGGGAAAACAGGAATTGGCAGTAAGCAGGCCGCTGATCTTGGATATAAAGTGGTGGATGTTATAAACTCCGCCCACGACAGGACACACTACCATCCGTCTCACGGGCTTGTAATTATGAAAATGATTGTGGACGGCGAAACAAGAAAAATTCTGGGCGTTCAGGCCATCGGACCGGGTGACGTGGTTAAAAGGATTGATGTTGCCGCAACAGCCATTCACTTCGGCGCCACCGTGGACGACCTGGCTGATGTGGATCTGGGTTACGCGCCCCCGTTTTCAACTCCCATTGATCTTTTGCATCATACTGCAAACATTGTCAGGAACAAAATAGCTGGTATTGCTCCCTCTATTAATGCAGAGGCGCTTAAGGAGAAGCTCGACCGGGGGGATGATTTTGTAATTGTCGACGTGCGGACCCCGCAGCAATTCGCGCCAAAACATATCAGCGACAAAAGGGTTATGCAGGTGACACTGGGTGATATACGGGAAAGGATAAATGAAATACCAAGGGGTAAAGAAATAGTGCTGCTTTGCGCCATGGGGGTGAGGAGTTATGAAGCCCTCAGGATATTGTACGGCGCCGGGTTTGACGACATAAAATACATGGAGGGCGGCCTTCAGGCATGGCCCTATGAACTTGACTGAAACAATAAAATCAATGCAAAGAAAATACAAGGCGCCGGCCCTTTTAAATGGGGCCGGCGCTATTTCTTTTGGTTTCTTGCCTGATGCTGCTGTTATCGTCATAAATTACCAGCGCCGCCAATATAGATATCTAAGGGGTGGTGGATATGCCCTTGGCTATCGAAAAGAAACGGACTGCATCCGGCGCCGGACCGGCAGATGAGGTATTATGGGTTCTGCCTGAAAATATAAGGGGCATGGTTGCCGGGGCCGGCGATAATGCTCTCAAGCGGCTGGAGGAGATAAGAATAAGGTCCGGGCGTCCGCTAATGCTTGGGCTGGACAGCGGGGACATATTCCTTGATGAAAAGGGTAACGCATTGGACAGCCCCAGGGGGGCATATGTGGTTAGCGCCGGGGACATGGAAAAAGCACTGCATCTTATCAGCGGCTCATCCATCTACGCCTTTGAGGAGGAGATAAAAAACGGCTTCATTACCATCCGGGGCGGTCACCGTGTGGGGATAACGGGAAAGGTAGTGGTGGATGGGGGAAAGGTTAAAACCATCAAATATTTTTCGGGCATCAATATAAGGGTTTCCAGGGAGATAATCGGGGCCTCGGAACAGTTAATGCCACAAATAATAGACAGGGAAAGGGGGAGCATTTTTCATACCATGATATTCTCCCCGCCCCGCTGTGGAAAAACAACTGTTTTACGGGACGCGGTCAGGCTGATTAGCGACGGCATGAAGGATTACGGCCTGCCAGGACAGACAGTTGGGCTGGTGGATGAGAGATCCGAGCTGGCCGGCTGCTACAGGGGGGTTCCACAGAAAAATGTAGGAGTGCGTACCGACGTGCTGGACGGGTGCCCGAAGGCCGAAGGCATGACGATGCTACTGAGGTCCATGGGGCCATCGGTTATAGCCACTGATGAAATAGGCAGGGCTGAGGATGTAAGGGCGCTGGAAGAGGTTCTCAACGCCGGGGTCAGGGTGATCTTTACAGTTCACGGCTCATCACTGGAGGAGTTGGCTGCAAGGCCGGCTCTTAATTATCTGTTCAGTCTCGGGGTGATAGAAAGATATGTGCTGCTGGGAAGGGACCGTCATGCGGGAGTGGTAAAAAGGGTTTTTAACGCCAAAAAAAGTACCGTGGGGTGAAAAAAGTGCTTAAGATGCTTGGTGCCGCGCTTCTGGTGGCGGCCGGAGGGGCAGCCGGAATGATGGTGGCCCGTGAGTACTCCAAAAGGCCGGGTGAGCTCAGGTCACTGCTTTCCGCCATCCGCATGCTGGAAACGGAGATACTGTATGCGGCCACACCGCTGGCTGATGCCCTGGAAAGGGTTGCCGCCGGATCGGAAAGAACGGCTGCCGGACTTTTTGGAAAGGCCGCCGGTGAACTCATGTCAAAAAAGGTATGTACCGCCGGGGAGGCCTGGGAAAGGGCCCTGAACTGGTCATATCAAAGAAACTCCCTGACCCGGAAAGACATGGCCATATTGAAAAGTCTGGGCATGGCACTGGGGATCTCGGACCGGGAAGACCAGGCCAAGCACCTCAAATTTGCCTGCGAACAGCTGAGCCTTGAGCTGGCCAGGGCTGAAGAGGCGGCCGAAAAAAATACAAAGATGTGGAACTATCTGGGTTTCTGCGGGGCCCTTGTGGTTACCATCATTCTATATTAGGGAGGTGTACAGCCTTGGGGGCTGATATAAACCTTATTTTCAAGATTGCCGGTGTGGGCATACTGGTAGCCGCGGCCCACTGGGTTTTAAAAAGCGCCGGAAAAGAGGACTATGCCTTTATCACCACCCTGGGCGGGGTGGCTGTGGTGCTGGTATGGGTAATTTACCAGCTGGGCAGCCTTTTTGACCAGGTGAAATCAGTTTTCAAGCTTTTCTGACGGAAGGGGAAAGTTTCGTGGACATTATGCAGATAGTGGGGCTGGGACTGGTAGTTGTGGTGCTGTCTGTGGTTTTAAGGCACAACAAGCCTGAAATGGCTGTTTTCGTCGGTATATCGGCAGGCATAATTATTTTCCTGGCCATGCTGACCAAAATAGGCGCAGTTTTGGATGTTCTGAAGGACCTTTCCGACAGGGCAAATCTAAACATGGTTTACCTCGGCACAATAATGAAAATAGTAGGTATCGCCTATATTGCCGACTTCGGGGCGCAGATATGCAGGGACGCCGGAGAAGGGGCGGTGGCCACAAAAATTGAGTTTGCCGCCAAAATACTGGTGCTGGTTTTGGCAGTGCCGATAGTGGTGGCGGTATTAAATTCGCTCCTTAAGGTTGTTCCATGAGGTGGTAAAATGGGGAATTTTAAATATATACTTATACTTTTGGCCATGTTTCTGGCCTTATTCCCCTCTGTGTCCTTTTCATCCGATAATGCCTCATCTGGGGCAATTGCCGGGGAAAATGGCACTACGGAGCTGGATTTTAATGAGATAAACAAATATATAGGGCAGTTGGACGCAGAGATTAACGGTGTGGCTCCGGATATTGATTTCAAACAGCTGGTATATAAGATTGCCAGGAATGAAATAAGCCTCAAACCCCAGGATATAATCAAAAGCGCCACAAAATACCTGTTCAGGGAGTTGGTGGCCAATTCTTCGCTGCTGGGGAAACTGATTATTCTGGCGGTTATATGCGCGGTGCTGAAAAATCTTACCTCCGCCTTTGACAGGGGTTCAACCGGTCAACTGAGCTACATGGTGACATACCTGGTGCTGGTAACACTGGCCATTGGCTCTTTTACAGTGGCGGCGAGCGCCGGGTGCGAAGTGGTGGACAGGATGGTCGCATTTATGCAGGCAGTGCTGCCGGTGCTGCTGACCCTGCTGGTGGCAGTGGGAGGTTTTACGGCGGCGGCCATTTTCCAGCCGGTGGTTTTTGCCAGCATAGCCATTATAGGAACAATCATCAAAAGCGTTATACTGCCTCTCATTCTTTTTTCCGCGGTACTGGTACTGGCAAGCAACCTGTCTTCGAAGTTCAAGGTGTCCAATCTGGCCGGCCTTATCAGAAACATCGCCATGGGTCTCCTTGGGCTGATGAGCACAGTGTTTCTCGGAGTGCTGTCAATACAGGGAGTTGCCGGGGCGGTGGGGGACAGCGTTACCCTCAGGACAGCCAAGTTTGCCACCGATGCCTTTGTTCCGGTGGTGGGCGGAATATTTTCAGACGCCCTTGAAGCCATAGTCAGCTCATCCCTGTTGATTAAAAACGCCGTGGGCATTGCCGGTGTGGTGGTGGTGCTTTCCATAATGCTGGTGCCTCTGGTCAAAATTTTTTGTATTGCCATGATATACAAGCTTGCCGGTGCGATGATTCAGCCGGTGGAGGAAGAGGGGCAGATTGTGGATTGCCTGAACGACCTTGGCAACAGCCTGCTGTCAATATTTGCCGCGGTAGGCACCACCGGGCTGCTGTTCTTTTTCACAATGACAATTATCGTGGCTGTGGGCAACCTTACGGTAATGCTGCGATAGCCACCAACCGGAGGTTAGAATGTGGAAACCCTGAGAACCCTTGTGCAGAATCTTATTTTTACAATAATGCTGGCTGTGTTTCTGGAAATGCTTTTGCCCAACGGGGAAATGAGAAGGTATACCAGAATGGTAATGGGGCTTATGGTGGTGGTGGCCCTAATCCAGGGCGCAAACGGCATTACCGGAGGCGCGCTTTTCAGGGAGGTGGAGGAATACGCCTGGAGAAGCCCCGTGGATGACGGCAAAAAGATTGATATTCTCGACCAGGGCAGGAAGTTGGAGGAGGAAAACAGGAAGCAGGCCATGGAAAAATACCGTCAGGGCATTGAAAAGCAGGTTGTCGCCCTTGTTGATACCCGGGGTCCGCTCAGGGTATCAGGGGCAAGTGTGGCTATAAATGATAATCCGGCTGAAAAGGAGTATGGAAAAATAAGCGGGATGACTATTACCTTCACTGAAAGAGAGGGAAGCGGAAATAGCAGCATCAACCCCATTGAACCTGTGGCGGTCAGTGTCGGGGAAGAGCCGGGAAAAGCAGAAGACGGGAAAATACCGCGGCAGTACGAAGGGATAGCACGGACAGCGGCAAAAAGGGCGGCTGACTACTATAACCTTTCCCCGGACCAAATAAAGGTGAAGTTTGAGTGATGGGAGGGAAAAAATTGTCTATCTTCAAAAACTGGCCGGGCGGTGAAAAAAAAGAAGACGGTGGGTCAGGGGGTCCGGTCAAATTCACAAGGAAAAAAATTATCTGGCTGGCAGGGGCGGTATTGCTTGGTATTTGTCTTATTGTTCTAGGGAGCGGGGGAGAAAGCACCCCGCCCCGGGAGGGCGGCAGCGGCATTGAAACAAATATAAGTGAACCTGTGAAGGCTGAGCAAAAATCGTTGATGAGCACGGAGGAGGAAGCACTGTCGGCAAAGCTGAAGGAAATGCTTGAGGGGATTGCGGGCGCCGGCAATGTAAGGGTGACGGTAAGGCTGGCCTCCTCCGCCAGGGAAACCTATGCCACAAACACCACCACTAACAATAAAAACACTGTGGAAAAGGACCAGGGCGGCGGGACCAGGACAATAACGGAAAAAAGCGACTCCACCCAGATGGTTATTGCAAAAGACGGCAAGGGGGACTCTCCGGTAATAGAGATGGAAACCTCGTCAAGGGTTGCCGGTGTGCTGGTGGTTGCAGACGGTGCATATGACCCGGAGGTAAACGAGAGGCTTTTTAATGCCGTACGGGTGGCGTTGAATGTTGATCCCCACAAGATACTTGTACTGCCGGGGAAAGGAGGTTGAATGAAAAAGTGGTAGTGATTAATTTAAGGAGGATATTTGTAATAGGCATGTTCGTGGCCGGGGTTGTAACGCTGTTTCTGGGCTATAACAGCGCCGCGGGATTATTGGCCGGTAAACCTTCCGGTGCTGAAAGCGCTGTTTTCAGCGAGCCGGCAGGAGAAACCACCGCGGTTGCCGCGCCTTTGCAACAGCCGGCCGGTGAGAGCGCGGCATTTTTTGTAAATTACAGGCGGGACAGGGACAAAACAAGAAGCCGGCAGATGGAACTGCTTAAAGAAATAATAAGCGATCCGTCTTCAGCCGCCGAAACGAGGAAATCCGCCCAGGAAGAGCTGATGAGAATTGGCGCGAGCGTTTCCCTGGAATCGAAAATAGAGAATATATTGCTGGCCAGGGGATATAAAGAGGCAGTTGCGGTACACGACCGGAAGGGGGTGACAGTTGTTCTGGAAAGCCCGGGGCTCAGTCCCGGGGAAGAGTCGGGGATAATTGACATGGTTTCCAGGGAAACAGGGTATGGAGAGCAATCGATAATTATAATACCCAGGAAATAACATGGCCCGCCGGGCGGGCCATGTTATTTCTTTTCCATTATTCACAACAGGTTTATTGTATTTTGTATTTTATGCAGAATTTACTGTAACTTAAGAAAATTAATTTTGTATACAGTTTGTATGCGTGTTTATTGTTTTGTTGGTTATATTGTATACATGCGCAAGAAATCTTTATGATATACAGGAAATAAATTATAATTAATCATGCGAAAATCGGTTCGAAAATAACTGCTAATGCAGGTTAGGGTGATTTGGTTGACGGTAAAAATTACTGACACAACATTGCGTGATGCACATCAAAGCCTCTGGGCCACCAGAATGCGCACCGAGGATATGCTGCCCGTGGCTGAGATGATGGATGATATCGGGTTTCATTCAATGGAGGTTTGGGGCGGCGCCACCTTTGATGTCTGCCTCAGGTACCTTAATGAGGATCCCTGGGAAAGATTGAGAAAATTAAAAAGCCTGATTAAAAACACACCTCTGCAAATGCTTTTGAGGGGTCAGTCCCTGCTGGGCTACCAGCATTATCCGGACGATGTTGTTGAGGCCTTTGTGGCTAAATCGGTAGAAAACGGCATTGATATAATAAGGATTTTTGACGCCCTTAACGACATCAGGAATATGGAGGTTTCCATCAGGGCCGGCAAAAAGGCCGGCGCGCACATTCAGGCCGCGGTGGTGTACACGGTGAGCCCGGTCCACACAACGGAACATTATGTGGAAACTGCGGCATTGCTGGCGGAAATGGGGGCCGACTCCATATGCATAAAGGATATGGCCGGCCTGCTGGCGCCCTATAAAGCCCATGAGCTGGTGAAACTTCTGAAGGAAAAAATAGGCTTGCCGGTACAGCTGCACAGCCACTATATAGGAGGCCTGGCAGTGGGAACGTACCTGTTGGCCGCTGAGGCGGGCGTGGATGTGGTGGATACAGCCTCGGTGCCCCTTGCCTTCGGGGCATCCCAGCCTCCGGTGGAGACTGTGGTGAGGGCTTTTGAAAATTCTCCCCATGACACAGGCATAAGCCTTAAAGCCTTGTTTGAGATAGCCCGCTATTTTGAGAAGCTGAGGCAGAAATATGGTCAGGAGCGCGGCGTGACAAGGATTAATGACATGAGGGTTTTTGACCACCAGGTGCCCGGGGGGATGATATCAAACCTCATTACCCAACTGGAGGAGCAAAAGGCCATTCACAGGCTGTCGGAGGTGCTGGAGGAGATACCGAGGGTGCGTGAAGATCTCGGCTATCCACCGCTGGTTACACCCACCAGTCAGATAGTGGGCACCCAGGCGGTTTTAAATGTGCTGACAGGCTCCAGGTACAAAATGATACCCGGGGAGGTCAAGGCCTATGTGCAGGGGCTATACGGCAAGCCGCCGGCGCCTATAAACAGCGAAATAAAGGCAAAGATACTCGGAGACCGCAAGGAGTACACCTGCAGGCCGGCTGATTTGCTGGAGCCGAGGATGTATAAGGTGAGGGAAGAGGCCAAGGGCATGGCCAAGTCCGAGGAGGATTACCTTTCCTACGCACTGTTTCCGCAGGTGGCCGCAAAATATTTTGATTTCAGGGATAGCTGGGACGGCAAATCAAGACCCCGGGAAGAGGTTGGGATATCAGAAAAGCCTCAGGTGAAAAAATATGAAAGTCCGATAACGGGGGAGGATTTAGAAATGAATTTGAACGAAATAAAGGAACTTGTCCAGTTAATCAATAATACCGATATAGATGAACTGGCTCTGGAAAACAACGGTCTGAAGGTGGCCATAAGAAAAAGCGCCGCCAAAAGATTTGATGAGACCGGGCCCGTGTCCGGTGCGGTGCCGGTGAAGGCTGATGAAAACAAAACGGCGGTGGTTGCAGATAAGGATGTTAATTATGATGAAGAGGACTTTATCAGGGTAAAAGCCCCGATGGTGGGCACATTTTACCGCTCCCCCGCCCCTGACGCCCCTCCCTTTGTCAGTGTGGGCGACATGGTGGAAAAGGGCCAGGTGCTTTGCATTGTCGAGGCCATGAAGCTGATGAACGAAATAGAGGCGGAAGTACCGGGAAAAATTGTGGAAATACTTTTGGAAAACGGGTCGGCGGTGGAATACGGGCAGCCGATGATACTGATAAAACCAAGTCATTAAGAGGTGCAAAATGTTTAAAAAAATTCTTGTAGCCAACAGGGGAGAGATTGCCCTGCGCATTATACGGGCCTGCCGGGAAATGGGAATAAGCAGCGTGGCTGTTTATTCGGAGGCGGACAAAGAGTCGCTGCATGTGAAAACAGCCGATCAGGCTGTCTGCATAGGGCCGGACCGGCCTGATCAAAGCTACCTTAATATTAATAATATTGTAAGCGCTGCAATAATATCCGGGGCGGATGCAATTCATCCCGGATATGGTTTTTTGTCTGAAAACACAGAGTTTGCATCGCTTATTGAAGAACAGGGGATAACATTTATCGGCCCTCCTCCGGACGCCATTGCCCGGATGGGAGACAAGGCGGTGGCCAAGGAAACTGTTATCAGGGCCGGGGTTCCTGTGGTTCCGGGCTCCGATGGTGTTGTAAAGGACCTTGACAGCGCTCTGGCCACTGCGGGGGACATTGGCTTCCCTGTTCTCATAAAGGCATCCGCCGGAGGTGGCGGACGGGGAATGAGGGTGGCCCACGGGCCCTCGGATTTTATTAAGGCGGTTAAGACGGCTCAGTCCGAGTCAAAGGCTGCCTTTGGCAGGTCCGAGGTGTACATCGAAAAATATGTTGATGAGCCCAGGCACATAGAGATACAGGTGATCGCAGACAAATTCGGCAATACGGTTTATCTCGGGGAAAGGGACTGCTCTATTCAGAGAAGAAACCAGAAGGTGATTGAGGAGGCTCCGTCCACCGCCATAGATGAGGAAACGAGAAAGAAAATGGGGGAGATGGCAGTCAGTGCGGCCCGGTCTGTGGGTTATTACAGCACCGGTACAGTGGAATTCCTGCTGGACAAAAATAAGAATTTTTATTTCATAGAGATGAATACCAGGATACAGGTGGAACATCCCATTACTGAAATGATTACCGGGATTGACCTGGTCAAGGAACAGATTGCCATTGCCGCCGGGGAGAAGCTCAGCATTTCACAGGAGGATGTAAATATAAGGGGATGGGCTATCGAATGCCGCATCAATGCTGAAGATCCATCCAGAAATTTTGCACCTTCCCCGGGGACAATCTCACGCTACAGCGTGCCGGGAGGGCCGGGCATCCGTGTGGACAGCGCCGCGTACCAGGGGTGGAAGGTGCCTCAGCACTATGATTCCCTGATTGGCAAGCTGATCGCCTGGGGAAGGGACCGGGACGAGGCAATTGCCAGAATGCGCCGTGCCCTTGACGAATATATCATCGAAGGTGTGGCCACAACAATTCCATTCCACAAGAAGGTGCTGGACAACGCATTCTTCAGAAGGGGAGAGATATACACAAATTTTATACAAAGGCGGATAACCGGTTTGTAGGAGCGGAAATACAGACGCCCCCCGGACGACGATTGCCTGGCCGGATGCGTTTTGGTATAATAATCCTACCGTACCCTGAGATAGACAAGATCTGCCGGAGTAATCCGGGGGGGCGGAGGCTGTGGCAAACAGTTGAATATGAAAAACCGGGAGGCGTGGTAATTTATGGATAATGTTCCGGCTAATGAGGCTTTGATCAAGGAAGAAAAAACAAATCTCGGGTCGATAAGGGTGGCCGATGAAGTTGTAAAAATAATCGCCGGCCTTGCCGCCACAGAGGTTCCCGGTGTTGTTGCCATGAGCGGCGGAGTGGTTGGAGGCATCGCCGAGATGCTTGGCCGCAAAAATATGTCCAAGGGGGTAAAGGTCGAGGTCGGTGAAAAAGAGGCCGCTGTAGACTTGTTTGTGGTGGTTGAATACGGCACACGTATTCCTGACGTGGCGGCAAAAATTCAGGAGAGTGTGAAAAGGGCCATTGAAAGCATGACCGGACTTTCCGTGGTGGAGGTAAACGTCAATATACAGGGCGTGACCTTTGGCGCGGAGGCAAAGGAAGAAGAGCACAGGGTGAAATAGCATAACAATTCTTTACCTGTGTCAATCTGGAGGGATAATATATGAATCCTTTCGACAGGGCCCTGTTTTTGCTGTTTGCCCTTGCCGGCATGCTGACAGCGGCTTTGTGTGCCGTATATGCGGTGGGCTGGCAGGTTCCCGTTGCTTTTATAAAAAGCACATATGAAGTGCCCGGATTCAGGGAGACGGTATATGCCCTGGCGGCAGTTTATTTTCTGGTGGGAGCAAGGCTGGCCTGGATTTCCGTAAGGCGGGAAAAGAGACACGCGGTGGTTCAGGAAGGCGACCTGGGACAGGTGCGCATAGCGCTGAACGCAATAGAGTCCCTGGCCGAAAAGGTCGCCCTGGACCAGAGGGGCCTGAGGGAGGCCAGGGCCACCGTGGAGGCTGTAAAACAGGGTATCGGCATTCAGATAAGGGCTGTTGTGGCGCCGGATGTCAGCATACCGGAGGTGTCGGCGCACCTGCAGGAATTGATCCGGGAAAAGGTGCGTGAGGTAACGGGGATAGAAATAAGCGCGGTAAAAATAATGGTGGCAAATATTTCCGCGCAAAAGCTTCGGGTGGAATAGGGGTGCGGGATTTGGACGCCGAATTTATTATGGAAATATTACAGCGGCACAGGGGAAAAATAATCGGGATTGTCCTGGGTCTGGTTTTTGGCTGGTTTGCAATAATATACGGCATTTTAAAGGCAATTTTCGTATCAATTTGCATAGTGGCCGGTTATTATATTGGAAAGCAGCTTGACCTTAAATCTGATTTGAAGGATATGTTTACAGGGCGCTTCAGGGAAAAATAGCACCGGTGTGCCGGGAGGACATTTATGGGCAGGAAACAGGCAAGGGAGGCCGCTGTCAAGACACTTTACCAGGTGGATGTGGGCGGCGTTGACCCGGAGAAGGCCATTGAAAACGTCGCCTTGATGGACAAAATAGCTCCGGGTGATATGGATTTCGTCAGAGATCTGGTTCTGGGGTCTATAATGCACCTCGCTGACATTGACGCCATCATAGCGGCCCTTAGCAAGGACTGGAATGTTGACAGGATGCCCCGGGTGGACTGTAACATCATGCGCATGGCAATATTCGAGCTGCTGTACAGGGACGATATCCCGGCGGGCGTTACCGTCAATGAGGCGGTGAATCTGGCCAAAACCTACGGCAGCGAGCTGTCGGGCAAATTTGTCAACGGCATTCTGGGAAGGGTTGTAAGGGAATATGCTCCAAATGAACCGGCGGAGAACAGCATTAAAAAAAACAGTTCGGCAGTAGAGGGGAGGATTGACCAGTAGGGTATCTCCCCGCTATTTTTGCCTTTTTTTCTAAAGGCTTTAGTGCGGAATATATAAATTTTACCCACAAATACGGGCCATATGGCAGGAATCGCGCCAGTTTTCTAGAAAAGATTGATAGAAAGATTTTTAGATAAATTCAAGGGGAGGGAAAGGGTTTGTACAAGATATTGAGAAAAGAAGTTTTCTCGCCTGTTATCAAACTAATGGACATTGAAGCGCCGAAGATAGCAAAAAGCTGTCAGGCGGGACAGTTTATTATTCTTCGCATTCATGAGGAAGGAGAAAGAATTCCCCTTACCATTGCGGACTTCGACCGTGAAAAAGGAACAATAACAATTGTTTTCCAGGAGGTCGGCAAAACCACCGAGCAGCTTGGCAGAATGGAGGCCGGTGAATCCATCCTGGATTTTGTGGGCCCGCTGGGAGAGCCCACACATATAGAAAAGCTGGGTAATGTTATAGTTGTCGGCGGAGGTGTGGGCATAGCCCCGGTACACCCCATTGCCAGGGAACTGAAAAAAGCCGGCAATAATGTAATAGGGATAATAGGCTCAAGAAATAAGGAGTTGCTTTTCTGGGAAGACAAGATGCGTGAGGCCTGCAGTGAACTTCACGTCACAACGGATGACGGCTCATATGTTCGCAAGGGATTTGTCACCGATGTAATGAGAGAGATTATAGAAGACCGGGGTAAAGAAAATATTAGCCTGGTAATAGCCATCGGACCGCAGCCCATGATGAAGGCCTGCAGCAAGGTTACAGCGGAATATGGCATTAAAACCATTGTCAGCCTTAACGCCCTTATGGTGGACGGAACAGGCATGTGTGGGTGCTGCCGTGTTTCCGTGGGAGGAACAACAAAGTTTGTCTGCGTTGACGGACCTGATTTCGACGGCCACCAGGTGGACTGGGATGAGCTGTCCAAGCGCGGCGCATTTTTCCGTGAAGAGGAGCAAAGGGCAAAGGAGAAACATTCCTGCAAGTGCGGATGCGGAGGTGGCAAATAATGACCGACACACAAAAACCAAAGAAAAAGATAGAACCCAAAAAGAACCCCATGCCGGCCCAGGACCCCGCCGTAAGGGCAAAGAATTTTAGCGAGGTTGCCACCGGCTATACCAAAGAAATGGCAATGGCGGAAGCATCCCGCTGCCTGCAGTGCAAAAATGAGCCCTGCCGTAAGGGCTGCCCGGTGGAGGTTGAAATTCCCGCCTTTTTGAAACTGGCCGCCGAGGGGGATTTTGCCGGTGCCATAGCCAAGATAAAAGAAAAGAACGCACTTCCCGCAGTGTGCGGAAGGGTTTGCCCCCAGGAAAACCAGTGTGAAAAATACTGCACCTTGGGCAAAAAGCACGAGCCGGTTGGAATTGGAAGAGTGGAGAGGTTCTGCGCAGACATGGAGCTTTCCACCGGGGTGAAGGTGCCGGAAGTGGCTCCTCCCACCGGCTTCAGGGTGGCTGTAGTTGGCTCCGGCCCGGCAGGACTTACCTGCGCCGCCGACCTGGCCAAACTGGGGCACAAGGTTACCGTTTTTGAAGCCCTTCATGTGGCCGGAGGAGTTTTAATGTATGGGATACCGGAGTTCCGTCTGCCCAAGGCGGTTGTTCAGGCGGAGGTGGAAAACCTCAGGAAGTTGGGGGTGACCATAGAGGTCAATTCAGTGGTGGGCAAGTTCTCCACCGTTGATGAACTGATGGAAAAGGAAGGCTTTGACGCGGTGTTCATCGGGACTGGCGCAGGATTGCCGTATTTCATGAATATCCCCGGTGAAAACTATTGCGGGGTTTATTCCGCCAATGAATTCCTGACCAGGACAAACCTCATGAAGGCGTACAAGTTCCCCGAATACGACACTCCCATAAAACTGGGCAAAAAGGTAGCTGTTCTGGGCGGCGGAAACGTGGCCATGGACGCTGCCAGGACCGCCCTTCGACTTGGGGCTGAGGAATCATGGATAGTATACCGCAGGTCGGACAAGGAACTTCCCGCCAGGCATGAAGAAGTGGAGCATGCCCATGAAGAGGGAGTGAAATTCGCCCTTCTGACCAGCCCCACCAGGATAATTGCCGACGACAACGGCATAGTGAAGGGCATGGAATGCCTCAGGTATGAACTGGGCGAACCGGATGCGTCAGGCAGGCGCAGCCCTGTGCCCATTAAAGGCTCTGAATTCATAATGGATGTGGATACTGTGGTGGTGGCCATCGGCCAGGGCCCCAATCCCTTGGTTCCCAGGACAACAAAGGGCCTGGAAATCAATAAGAAGGGCAATATTGTAGCCGATCCGGAAACAGGCGCCACTTCAAAGCCGGGTGTTTATGCCGGGGGCGATGTGGTAACCGGCGCCGCCACGGTTATTCTGGCCATGGGCGCAGGCAAGGTGGGCGCCCGCTCAATACACGACTACCTTATGTCCAAAAAAGCTTAATCATGTTTTAAAATAAACATGTCAATCAACCGGGGCTGCAAAAGCGGTCCCGGTAAAAAATGTTTATGTGAAAAACGCCGGTACGGGTGGTAATTATGAAGGTTCTGACAGTGGGAGAACTTACACGTTACATAAAGGGTATCTTCGAGAGGGACCACCTGCTGGCAAACCTCTGGGTCAAGGGGGAAATTTCAAACTACAAGGCGGCGGGAAGCGGCCATGTCTATTTCACCCTGAAGGACAGGGCCGGCTGCATCCGCTCTGTAATGTTCAGATCCAGGGCGCAGAGGCTAGGGTTTATGCCGGAGGACGGCATGGCTGTCAGGGTCAGGGGCTATGTCAGCGTATATGACAGGGACGGCAACTATCAGCTGTATGTGGAGGAGATGGAGCCTGACGGTATAGGCGCGCTTTATGTCGCCTTCGAACAGCTGAAGGAACGCCTTAGAAAAGAGGGGCTGTTCGACCCCTCCATTAAGAAGAAAATACCTTTTCTGCCGGAGCGTATAGGCATAGTCACCTCTCCCACAGGCGCAGCCGTAAGGGATATGTTGGAAATAATTCAGAGACGCTGGCCGGGGGCGAAGATTGTTCTGGTTCCTGTCACCGTGCAGGGGGACTCCGCCCCGGGAGAGGTTTCCCGGGCTATAAAAATACTCAACCGCAAAGGTGAGGTTGATGTTATTATAGTGGGCAGGGGAGGAGGCTCGCTGGAGGAATTGTGGGCCTTCAACACCGAAGAGGTGGCCCGTTCCATCCATGAGTCTGTAATACCTGTTATATCGGCGGTGGGCCATGAGACTGACTTTACCATCGCCGACATGGTTGCCGATTTGAGGGCGCCGACCCCGTCAGCGGCGGCGGAACTGGTGGTGCCCGTAAAGTCCGAGGTTGCCTATACAATCGATTCAATTAGGGAAAGAATTTACCGGGCAATGGGCGAAAATGCAGGAAATTCCCGGAGAAGGCTGGAAAACTGTCTTGAAAGCCGGACGTTCCGGAACCCGGTTGACGGTATTTGCGGCGCCAGGGCAATCTACCTTGATATGCTGAATAGAAATATGCTCCATGCAATGCAGAAGATAACGGCACTGGAAAAATCCCGCCTTGCCGTGGCGGCCGGACGATTGCAGTCCTTAAGCCCGCTTTCCACACTGGCGAGAGGTTATTCCGTATGCGTATCCGTAAAAACAGGCAGTATATTAAAAAACGCCGGTGAGATCAGGCCCGGTGAGGCGGTGGACGTGGAACTGGACCGTGGAAGCCTGCGCTGTGAGGTGCTTGAGGCCTTCGGGAAAAGAAGGCTTATACCATAAGTGGAAATTAAATGTTAAGAAGGGAGAGGATTTTAATGTCGGCACAACTGCTTGACGGAAAAAAAGTTGCAGCCTCAATACGTGAAGAGGTAAAGGCCGAGGTGGCTGCTTTAAGGGAAAGGGGTATCGCCCCGAAGCTGTCTGTTATACTGGCCGGCGATGATCCGGCATCCGTGGTCTATGCAAGGTCAAAGGAAAAATCCTGCAATAATATCGGCATTGATTTCGAGTTGTTCACACTGCCCGGAAATGTTACTGAAGAGGACCTCCTGGCACAGGTAGACAAGCTGAACAAGGATGAAAACGTACATGGCATAATGATTGAACTGCCCCTTCCCAAGCACATTGACAAGAAGAAAGTGCTTGAGGCGGTTCTGCCCCAGAAGGACGTAGACGGAGTGCACCCCATCAACAGAGGATATATCCTCAGCGGCGGCGACGGACTTTTCCCGGCCACCCCCCAGAGCTGTATTGAGCTCATGCTCCGCAGCGGAGTGGAAATCAAGGGCAAGAACGCGGTTATCATCGGGCGTGGGGAAACCGTGGGCAAACCGCTGGTATTCATGATGCTGAATCAAAACGCCACTGTTACCGTATGCCATACCAAGACCCGGGACCTTGCCGCCCAGGCCAGACAGGGCGATATAGTCATCGCCGCCGTGGGACGCCCCAAAATGGTAAAAGCCGACTGGATTAAGCCCGGCGCCATTGTGGTGGACGCAGGCATCAATGAAATTGAAGGCGGCATATGCGGCGACGTTGACTTTGAAAACGTTAAAGAGGTGGCTTCCCTCATTTCACCTGTTCCCGGCGGAGTGGGCAGCCTTACCACAGTGCTTATTCAGAGGAACGTGCTGAAGGCCATCAAGCTGCAGGGCAAATGACGGCTCAAAGGTAAATTTCAGGGGTCGGAAGTCAGAAGTCAGAACTCAGAACTCAGAATGGCTTAAGCATTCTCATGAGCTGACAATGCACGTAGCGGGGATGGACAATCCATCACCAAGGCCCGAAGAGATATGTTTATATTTAGAAACGAAGGGAGTTTTTAATATGATCGACATGTTTGATCAGACATATAGAAAAATACTGGCCGTTTCCGCCTCCGACGCGCCAACTCCGGGCGGCGGCAGCGTTTCCGCCATGGTGGGCGCGCTGGGTGTGGCCATGGCGGCCATGGTGGGCAATCTTACATACGGAAAGCCCAAGTATAAGGACGTGGAGGCTGAGATAAAGGAAATAACCGGGCAGGCCTATTTTATCATCAACAGGCTTGAAAAACTGGTTGCAGCCGACATAGCGGCCTTTGGGAAGTTTATGGATGTATACAAGATGCCCAAAAACACCGACGAGGAAAAGGCAAAGAGGGAAGAGGCCATGCAGAAGGCCATGAAGGTGGCCACCAACGAGCCTATGGAGATAGCCCGGACCCTGCTGGACGCCCTGGTTATTATCGAAAAGCTGTCCAAGATAGGCAATAAGATGGCCATCAGCGACGCAGGGGTGGCTGCATATGTATGCGAGGCCGCGGTAAACGCGGTTCTTCTCAGCGCGGACATTAATATACCAATGGTTAAAGATCAGGAGTTTGTAGCCGCTGTGAAGGAAGAAAAGGCAAAAATTGTTGCCGAGGCCAGGAGGCTCAAAGACCAGGCTGTTGCAACCGTGAACGAAAGGATGTAATCGTCCCGGGCATACACCATCAGCACCAAAGCAAACGACATTTGACTTCCGGTCAAATGTCGTTTGCTTAATGCAGCCGCAGAGAACACAGGGGAATTTGGTGGTTTGTCCCGCCTGATAAACCTCTGTGGCTTAAAGGGACCCAGATTTTCAACCCGGGGGTGGGTGGTTTTATTGGCCGTCAGTGAAGCAAGGTATAATATCTATTCACACTATTTAAAGGAAAAATTCGGCGGGAAGGTGCACAAGCTTCCGGTAAACCTGCCCGGGACATGCCCCAACAGGGACGGTACGGTGGGACATGGGGGATGCATTTTTTGCGATGAGGCCGGGGCGGGATTTCAGTGCCTTCCCGCAAACATTCCGGTTGGGGAGCAGATAAAGGAAAACATGGGTTATTTTCAGAAAAGGCACAACGCTGAAAAATTTATTGTTTACTTTCAGTCCTTCACCAATACATATATGTCGTTTGGTAAATTCAGGGAGATAATAAAAAGCGCCTGTCTGGACAGGGTTGTGGGCATCTCCATATCCACCAGGCCGGACTGTATAAATGACCTGTACATTGATTTTCTACAGGAAATAAAGAGGGAGCACGGGCTGGCCATTGATATAGAACTGGGCCTGCAGACAGTGAATTATCATACGCTGGTCAAAATAAACCGGGGCCATACCCTGGCGGAATTCATTGATGCCGTGATAAGAATAAATAAAAGGGAACTGGACGTATGCGCCCACCTGATATTGAACCTGCCCTGGGATAATCTGACAGATGTTGTGGAGAACGCCAAAATTGTTTCAGCGCTGGGGGTAAAGTATGTAAAACTGCACTCTCTGTACATTGTGGCAAATACATTGCTGGGCTCAATGTATAAAAGGGGAGAATTTGATATAATGTCTCTGGAAGGTTATGTGGACAGCGTGATACAATTCCTGGAGCACCTTGATCCCGGAATCGTAATTCAGCGCCTTGTGGGCAAGGGGCCGGCTGAAAACACCCTTTTTTCCAATTGGGGGACCAGCTGGTGGAAGGTTAAACAAATGATTGAGGAAGGGCTGGCGGCAAGGGCAACCAGGCAGGGTGCAAAATTCAACTACCTTAACGGTTCGGCCCTGGCGGCAAATGGTATGGCTGGTTTATAAAGACAGGAGGCCGGTGAAGTGGCTAAGAAAAAAATGACCTTTGATGAAGCCCTGAAGAGGCTGGAGGAAATTGTAAGGGAACTGGAGGACGGCCAGATGCCCCTGGAAAAGGCGCTGGACATTTTTTCGGAGGGGATAAATCTCAGTAAATTTTGCCAATCAGCACTGGAAGATGCCGAGCACCGTATTATGGTGCTGAAGGCCGAGGACGGGGAAAAATAGAATCGTTAAGGTCTCCGTTCAGTTTTCGGGGCAAGGCATTTTTATAGATAAAGGGGATGTAACTTGAATTTTTATACTGAATTAAAAAGGCGGGCTGAAATTGTAAATACGGCTCTGGAAGAATTAATTCCACAGCCATCGATTTATCCCGGCATAATCCACGAGGCTGTCCGGTACAGTCTTCTGGCCGGGGGGAAAAGGATAAGGCCGGTTTTAGCCCTGTCCACGGCGGAGCTGCTGGGAGGGGATGTGGGTGCCATTATGCCGGCAGCCTGCGCGCTGGAGCTTATTCACACATATTCACTTATTCATGACGACCTGCCGGCCATGGACAATGACGACCTGCGCAGGGGAATGCCGACATGTCACAAAAAATATGGGGAGGCAATAGCCATACTGGCTGGGGATGCCTTGCTGACAATGGCTTTCGGACTTATCGCCCGCTGCCCTTTAGGGGGGCGGGTTACTGAAAAAAGATTGCTTCAGGTGGTTGCTGAGATTTCCGAAGCGGCAGGAACCCTGGGGCTTATTGGAGGCCAGGTGGTTGACATAATGTCGGACTCGGATAATATAGATGATAAAACTCTGGCCTATATTCACAAAAATAAAACAGGGGCCATGTTCCGTACCGCGGTCAGGACCGGGGCCATTCTTTCCGGGGCCGGTGAGAGGGATTTAGACAGGCTGACCTCCTATGCGGAGCATGCGGGCATGGCATTTCAGATTGCCGATGATATACTGGACATTATTGGAGATGAAAAGAATACGGGAAAAACCGCAAAAAGTGATTTAAAGAATAAAAAGGCCACATACCCCTCCCTTTACGGCATGGAAAGGGCTGCGGAAATGGCTGAGGAAGAGATGAAGGCGGCGCTGGGAGCTATCGGGGAATATGGTGAAAGGGCGGATTTCCTCAGGGAGATGATTCGCTTCATGGTTTTAAGAAACCATTGACTTGCCCGGTGCAGCCCGGCCTTTTCCTTAATGTTGTGATATATTGGAATACCGGATTAGAGGTGTTCAGGTGCGCAATAACAAGTCTTCGGTTTCCACCCTGTATATAATCTCTGTCAGTTTGGGGTCATTTCTCCTGGCGGTGATCTTCTTCTGGCTTTCAAACCTTATTTCGGTTAAACTGCACAGTATTGTTTTATCCGTGGTGTTCCTGCTTCTTATTATTCTGACCGGCATAATCGCGGATATAGTCGGGGTTTCGGTTACCGCCGCCTCGGAGGTTCCGCTCCATGCAAAGGCGGCCAAAAAGGTGCCGGGCGCCCTTGAAGGGGTGTACCTGGTGAGAAACGCGGACAGGGTAGCAAACCTCATGAATGATGTGGTGGGGGATATAGCCGGCACCGTCAGCGGCGCCCTGGGGATAGCCCTGGCCATCCAAATACTTGCATTTTGGAAGGAAACCGGCGGGCTTATCCTGAACCTGTTGCTTACGGCAACTATTGCCGCGGTTACAGTGGGCGGCAAGGCTGCGGGGAAACGCCTGGCCATGACCCGGTCAAATGATGTTGTTTTTATGGCCGGCAGAATTTTAAATGTTATATCGGGAATAACCGGAATAGATTTTGGCGGCAGGGCCAGGAAGTCCTCAAGGTAAGAATAGGGGGAAATATCTCATAATGGATTTACTTTCAGAAATAAACAAACCTTCGGATATACGAAGTCTTCCCATGAACAGGCTTTATGATCTGGCAACTGAAATAAGGCGGGAAATAATAGAAACGGTGTCCACCAATGGTGGCCACCTTTCTCCCAACCTGGGAGTTGTTGAGCTGACCCTTGCCCTGCACAAGGTGTTCGACTCACCCCGGGATAAAATAGTATGGGACGTGGGGCACCAGTGCTATATTCACAAGCTTATAACCGGAAGGCGCGATTCTTTTAAAAAAATAAGGAAATACGGCGGTATAAGCGGTTTTCCGCGGCCGGACGAGTCGGAGCACGACGCCTTTGTGTCAGGTCACAGCAGTACTTCAATTTCGGTTGCCCTGGGCATGGCCATTGCCAGGGACCTGAAAGGGGAAAAATATTCCGTGGCCGCCGTCATCGGCGACGGGGCCATGACCGGAGGCATGGCCTACGAGGCGATGAACAATGCAGGGCACATGCAAAAAGACATGATTGTTGTTTTAAACGACAATGAGATGTCCATCGCAAAAAATGTCGGCGCCATGTCCAGGCACCTGAGCCGGCTCAGGACCGATCCCGCATACTCCCGCGGAAAGGAAGAAATAGAAAAGTTACTAAGAAAGGTGCCGGCCATCGGGGTCAATATGCTTAAGGCCGCGGAAAGGCTGAAGGACAGTTTTAAATATCTGGTTGTTCCGGGAGTGCTCTTCGAGGAACTGGGGTTTGTTTACCTGGGGCCAATTGACGGCCACAATATTCAGGACATGGTGGATGTGCTCAACCAGGCCAAATCAATGGGTGGACCCGTGTTGGTGCATGTTGTGACCAAAAAGGGAATGGGCTATCCGCCTGCTGAAAAAAATCCCGCCAGGTTTCATGGAATAGGTCCTTTCAACCTTGCGGACGGGACCACGCCGGCCTCCCCCGGGATTCCGTCATACACCGATGTTTTTGGCAGAACAATGGTAGAACTGGCCGGTCAATATGAAAACCTGGTGGCTGTTTCAGCCGCCATGACCAGCGGGACCGGGCTTACTGAAATGGCGAAAAAATTTCCCGGCAGATTTTTTGATGTGGGCATTGCTGAGCAGCATGCGGTAACAATGGCCGGCGCCATGGCCTCCAGGGGCTTAAAGCCGGTGGTGGCCATATACTCAACTTTTATGCAGAGGGCCTTTGACCAGATTATACACGATATATGCCTGCCAAACCTTCCTGTTGTTTTTGCCGTTGACAGGGGAGGGCTGGTGGGGGAAGACGGCCCCACCCACCATGGGGTATTCGACCTGTCATTCTTGGGACAGATACCCAATATGACGGTTATGGCGCCCAAGGATGAAAATGAGCTGCGGAGGATGTTGAAAACGGCCATTGAGCACAACGGGCCGGTGGCCATAAGGTATCCAAGGGCGGCGGGAACAGGCCGCTCCATTGATGAAACAATAACAACCCTTCCCATAGGAAAAGCTGAAATAATACAGGACGGCTCGGACATAACACTATTTGCCATTGGAACAATGGTGGAAATTGCGGAAAAGGCGGCCGGGGTGCTAAGCTCGGAAGGCGTTTCGGCTGCTGTAATAAACGCCCGCTTTGCCAAGCCGCTGGACAGTGACTGCATAATTGAATATATATGCAAAACAGGAAGAATAATCACCATTGAAGAAAACAGCCTCAGCGGGGGCATGGGCAGCCGGGTGATGGAAATAATTGCAGGCTACGGGGCAACAGATGTAAAAATACAGACCATGGGAATTCCGGACACCTTTGTTGAGCACGGTGAAAGGGGCCTTCTGCTGGCCAAATATGGACTGACGGTGGAACAGGTTGTGTCCAGCGCGCTTAAAATGGTTAAGCTCAGGCAATTTAATCCCGGCGGAAGAAAAGCGATGATATCGGGAGGCAGGCGGATTGACCGTTAAAAAGGTAAGGCTTGATATTCTGCTTAACCAAAAGGGCTTTTTTGAAAGCCGTGAAAAGGCAAGGTCGGCTGTGATGGCAGGGTGTGTCCGTGTCAACGGGCAGCCGGCTGGAAAACCGGGCACGGCTGTTGACCCGGATGCCAGTATACAGATAATTTCTGCAATGCCTTATGTAAGCCGTGGCGGCTTCAAGCTGGAAAAGGCGTTAAAAAGCTTTGCCATTGACCTGAGTGGCCTGGTTGTCCTTGATGTGGGGGCCTCAACAGGAGGCTTCACAGACTGCGCCCTGCAGCACGGGGCGCTTAAAGTAATCGCAGTTGATGTGGGCTATGGGCAGCTGGCCTGGAAAATCCGTTCCGACCCAAGGGTAGAGGTGCATGAAAGAACCAACATAAGATATTTGAAACCGGAGGCCCTGGGCTGCAGGCCCGATTTCGTTACAATAGATGTCTCCTTTATTTCCCTGGAAAAGGTTCTGCCGGCGGTGGCGCAACTGATCAGTGAAAAGGCCGGGGGAGTGGCTCTTATAAAGCCACAATTTGAGGCGGGACGGGACAAGGTGGGGAAAAAAGGGGTGGTCAGGGATCCCCTGGTCCACAAAGAGGTAATAAGAAAAATCTGCAAAATGATTGGTGAAAACCGGTGGGGTGTGCGGGGGCTGGATTTCTCACCCGTAAAAGGCCCCGAGGGAAATATTGAATATCTTCTGTACATTGATTTTTCCGGACCATGTCCGTTTAATGAAGATCTGATAGATAATATGGTGGATAGCGCCCATAAATCGTTTTAACGTCTGCCGTAACCATTTTGGTGCATTATGGAGGAAATTATAATAATGGCCCCAGTAAGAATAGGCATCATGGCCAACCTGCAAAAAAAAGGCGTAAGGGATTTAATAAAAAAAACCTGTAGCTGGCTTTCCGGCAAGGGAATAAATGTTGTGGTCAACAGCGAAATGCCTCCTGAGCTGGCTAACGGAACAATTTGCCGCAGCCTGGAGGAAATGGTTGGGCTTATCAACTGCCTGCTGGTATTCGGTGGGGACGGCACCATACTTAACAGCGCCAGGATGGTGGCCAGTTCGGGAGTGCCGATACTGGGAATCAACCTTGGCCACCTGGGATTTCTTTCTGAAATAGACATACCTGAAATAAATGAGGGTCTTGATGAGATCATCAGGGGAGAGTATGAAATTGAGGAAAGAATGATGATCGAGACAGCGGTAATTCGGGACGGTATGGTGATGGACAAGGCGTTGGGACTGAATGACGCCGTGATTACCAAGGGCGCCTTTGCACGCCTGATAACACTGAGGGTAACGGTAAATGGCGAGTATGTGGGCACCTACCCCGCCGACGGCATAATAGTGGCCACACCCACGGGGTCGACGGCCTACTCCCTTTCAGCCGGGGGACCGGTGGTTACGCCGGATCTGGACCTGATGCTGATTACACCAATCTGCCCCCATACCCTGTGGACAAGGCCGATGGTTATTTCCTCCGGCTGCATTGTAGAGGTGGAGCCGCTTTCGCAAAGGGGTGAGATAATGCTGACCATAGACGGCCAGCACGGCCTTACCCTGGTCAGGGGAGACATTGTAAAAATAACCGGCTCACCCCTGAAAGTCAAGTTCATACGCCTCAAAAAAAGAAGTTTTTTTGATGTGCTGAAGCAAAAGCTCCGGGAGGAGGAAAGGCCGTGGTAAAACTTGAGCGGCCGGCCAGCGCTGTTCAATGGGCCAGAGTCTTTATCCACCCTTCACTGGTCGATGGCGCCGTGGCAGTGGACGCAACGGCAGGAAACGGGCACGACACGCTTTTCCTGGCTGAAAATGTGGGCCCGGGCGGAAAGGTATATGCCCTGGATATTCAGGAAGAAGCGCTGAGAGCGGCAATGAAGAGGCTCGACGCCGCCGGAGTATGTGAAAGGGTGTTTTTTTTACAAAGGGGTCACGAGGAAATGGGCAGCATTATAGACAGGCCGGTGGATGCGGTTATGTTTAATCTGGGCTACCTGCCGGGCGGAGACAAAACGGTTGCCACAAAACCGGGCACCACCATAGCCGGTCTGACGGCGGCAATGAAGTTGCTGAGGCCGGGGGGGCGTATGAGCGTGGTGGCTTATACGGGCCACGCCGGGGCCCGTGAAGAGGCCGGGGCCGTAGGCCGCCTGCTTTCCGGAGTGGAAGAAAAAAACTTCCACGTTCAGAAAATGGTTTTCTGGAACAGCTGCAAGGACAGCCCGGAGCTTTATTTTGTTACCAGGACCGGTGACAATAATGAATAAATCAGTCAGACATAAAAAAATTATTGAAATTATAAGATCCGGCGCCATTGAAACCCAGGAACAGCTGGCGGCGGAACTGGGAAGGATGGGTATTGGAGTTACACAGGCCACTGTCTCAAGGGACATAAAGGAATTGGGGCTGGTGAAAATACCTTCCGGTGACAGCACCGTGTACGCGCTGCCAGGGAGGATGCCTGTTCCCGCCCATGATTCAAGGCTGAAAAGGCTTTTTGCCGAATCTGTTCAAAAGGTGGACTACAGTGAAAACCTTATCATTATTAAAACCATGCCCGGTGAGGCCCAGGGAGTTGCCTCCGCCATAGATCAGTCGGGGCTGGAGGGAGTTATCGGCACTGTGGCCGGTGACGACACCATTTTGGTGGTGGTAAAACCAAAGGGCGTTACTGAGGGTGTGATGAAGCGTTTTCAGGAAATGGCCGGAGGTTATGATTGACCATGCTTATTAACATGTTTATCAGGGACTTTGGCATTATTGAAAAGACTGAAATAAATTTTACACCGGGCCTGAACGTATTGTCCGGGGAAACCGGGGCCGGAAAGTCAATTATTATTGACGCGCTTCAAATAGCCACCGGCGCCAGGGCATCGACAGATTACATAAGGGCGGGCTGCAACAGGGCAATTGTACAGATAACAGCCGACTGCAGCAAATTGCCGAATCTGGAAAAAATGCTCACGGACAGGGGCATAGCTGTTGATGAAACAGGTCTGGTCATTTTAACGAGGGAATTGAGCATCGGCGGCAGAAGCCTTTGCCGGATAAACGGACAGCCTGTTACTCTCAATGTATACAGAGAGATAGGCCAGCAAATAGTGGACATACAGGGCCAGCATGAGCAGCAGCAGCTGTTTGTTCCGGAAAAACAACTGCAACTTTTGGACTTATACGGGGGAAAGGATGTCACAGAAGCAGTTTGCAGAGTGGAACAGCAGTACAAAAAGTACCGCCAAAGCAAGGGGCTCCTTGAAAATTTGAAAAAAAACCACAGAGAGATGGTCAGAAGACAGGATACATTAAAGTTTCAAATTGAAGAGATCAACTCAGTTTCGCCCGGACCCGGGGAAGATATTGTCCTGCTGGCGGAAAAAAGAAAAATGGCAAACTCGGAAAAGCTTTCAAGGCTGATGGGGGAATGCAGCAGCTTTCTGTGCGGCGGCGGATCAGACACCTCATCTCTGGACCTGACGGGCAGGGCGGTCAAAACACTGACTGCTGCCGCCGGACTGGATGACGGGCTGTCCAGGATAAAAGAACTGGTGGAAGGCGCCTACTATCAGCTGGAAGAGGCCTGCCATAATATTTCGGCATACATGGACAGCCTGGAATACTACCCGGAAAAACTTGAGTCTGTTGAAAACAGGCTGGATCAGATAAACAGGCTGAAAAAAAAATATGGCAGCACAGTGGAAGAAGTTCTGAAATACCGTGATGATATTGAAAAGGAACTGGAAGAGATCGATTCCGGGGACAGAAAAGCAGAATTGATGGAAAAGGAGTTGGAAAGCCTTTTTCAGTCACTGCAAGCCCTGGCCGGGGACCTTTCGGAAAAGAGAAAAAAAGCAGCCGCCGGGCTTGAGGGGGACATAGCCTCGGAGTTGGAAAAACTGGGAATGGGCGGCGCAAAATTCATTATTAATTTTACGGCGCTGGATGAGATTTCTGAAAAAGGACTTGAAAGGGCTGAATACTATATATCGGCAAACCCCGGGGAACCTGTAAAGCCTCTTTCAAAAATAGCATCCGGAGGGGAGTCTTCCAGGCTGCTGCTGGCCATAAAAAATGTGCTGGCGTCAATTGAAGATACGCCCACAATGGTTTTTGACGAAATAGACGCCGGGATCGGCGGTTATGCCATAAGGGCGGTGGCGATGAGACTCTTTAAGCTTTCAGAGAAAAAACAGGTAATCAGCGTAACCCACTCTCCCAATATAGCCAGTATGGCCCATAACCACCTCCTGATTACAAAGAGCGAGTCCGGTGGGCGCACGGTGTCCGGGATAATTCAATTGAAAGGGGAAGAAAGGAAAAGGGAACTGGCCCGCATGCTGGGTGGCGGACAGGACAGCGGCACAGCATTAAATCATGCCACACATATGCTGGAAGAGGCAAAAAAGCTGAAAGAAAATTAGATCTGAATAGCAAAATTAAAGCAAAATATCGATGTTATTACATCGATATTTTTTATTCTGCAAAAAATCAAGTAAATATTTCATAACTGCAATTAAATCAATAATAAATGGTTTTGGAAATGCATTGCATAATTAGATTGAATATATTTGTTCAAATAAGGTTACTTTAAGTTAAAGAAAATTTATCGGCAAATTTATTAAACCCCTAAATAATACGGAGGTGATAAAGGAGGGGCGCCGTTGGACAGAACCAATAGCCGCAGGGCAATAATTATTGCCTGTATTTTCATTGCTTTGACTGTAACTGCCTATGCCGGCGCAACAAAATTGCTTTCCGGGGCCCATAACATTATCCAGTATCAATATCAAAGGCAAAAGTGCTTTTTAGGGGAAAAAACAGGGGTGCAATACTCAGGCCTGTTTGGTACAGACAGTATGGCCCGCAATGAAACAACCGGGATAGAGGTGATTCCCGGCGGGCAATCCATAGGAATAGTTCTTCATTCCAGGGGTGTTATGGTAGTTGGTATGTCAAACATAGTTGATGAGACCGGTAAAAATATCAATCCCGCAGAAGAGGCGGGAATTAAGGTTGGAGACTTGATAGTCAAGGTCAACGGTAAGGAAATCCACAGCGAATACATGCTTAGGAACGAGATAGATTTAGCGGGACGGCAAGCGGGAAATATCGTGCTGGAAGTAAAAAGAGGCAACAATATATCAAAAGTCACTGTTCGGGTTGTCAAGTGCAGGGATACCCAGAGGCCGAGGATAGGGCTTTTTGTCAGAGACAGTGCCTCCGGAGTGGGAACACTAAGCTTTTACCATCCCGGCACAGGAACATATGGCGCACTGGGACACATAATTACCGATATAGACACTGCACAGGGCATAGACATAAGCCACGGGAAAATAGTGGAATCGGAAATACAGGCTATTCACAAGGGCGCAAAGGGGAAACCGGGAGAAAAAATTGGGCTGTTTTCCGAACAGGGCAGATTTGCCGGCAACATAACAAAGAATACCAGATTCGGCATTTACGGCAGTCTGAATCATTTTCCCGGCAATCCATTTTTTAAAAATCCGGTTCCGGTTGCCGCTGTAAGCGGTATCAAGAAAGGAAATGCTGAAATCTATACCGTGATAGACGGAACAGAGGTAAAAAAGTATGATATCGAAATAGAAGATGTAATATACCCCTGGAAAAACAATGGAAAGGGTATGGTAATAAAAATCACCGACCTGGACCTGATAGAAAAAACAGGGGGTATAGTCCAGGGAATGAGCGGAAGCCCTATTATGCAAAATGGAATGCTGGTGGGAGTTGTAACCCATGTTTTTATTAATGACCCGCTGCGTGGTTATGGAGTGGCAGCGGAGTGGATGGTAAAGGAAGCGGGATTATTGCCTGAAAAAAATAAAAAGGCATCAAAAACAGAAGGAACTGTTAACATGATATATCCTCCAGTCTATACTGGGGGTATTTTATTGTTTTGAGACGTTTCCCCTTTATAGGCCATATCGGAAGGTTATTTTATTTTTCTATAGAATTAACTCATAAAATATTATGAAGGGCAGAATACAATGAAAAATTTCAGGGGGAAAAATATTGCAATAGAAGGAAAAACAGTAAGGGAGCTGGAGGAATACCTCTATAGGCGGAGGAGCATTAAATTCTTTTCCCCGAAAAATGTTTTACTTTTATTGATGTGTATTCTTTTTGCATCAGCAGCGGTTTTTTTCTGGAATATGAAAAAAGAAATTTCCAGCCTGAAAAATGAGATAACTCAATTAAACAGCGAGAATGAAGTATTAAAAAAACAGGTGGACGGTTATAAAACAAATCAGCAAACCGTCATCCAGTCTGCAGGAAAGGGGGGAACGGCCGTACAGAGCACTCCGGCGTCACAAAATGCTTCCAACCAGGGCAATGATATAATTTACCATGTGGTTGGAGCCGGAGATTGCTTTGAGGTAATTTCCAATAAATATTACGGCACTGAAAAGTATGCTCCGGACCTTGCCAGGCTGAATGGTATGACCGTGAATTCCATAATGCGTGTGGGACAGAAGATAAAGGTGCCAAACAAACCCGACCCGGCTTGGAACAATTGACTCCATAAATATTTTGTCATAAAAAATAAAATTACAAAAAGTTATAACAAAAAATAGTTGTTGGAAAAATACTTTTTTATTGCCAATAAAGCCCGTTTTTATTGATTGTTGCAATATATCTGTGTTACTATATATCTGTTCCATTTTTAAAATATTGCAAAAAATTGAATTTTAAAATGTCAAAACATTGTAAAAAAATTATATTTTACCAAACAACTTTGTCACAACTTGATTTAATAAACATTGAAGGAAAAATTTTCCCACCGTCGAATGATAATTTCAGATAAAGAAAAAAAGTAATTTAGGAGGCGGGAATCTTAATGATGCGAAAGGCTATCAAGATTTTAATTGCAGACGACAATAGGGATTTTTGCGAACTGTTGAGGGAATTTATCAGCCAACAGGATGATTTGGTTCTTGTAGGCATTGCCAATAACGGGATTGAGGCCCTGGAAATGATTGAAAATCACAGTCCGGATATTATAGTACTGGACATAATCATGCCTCATCTGGACGGTATTGGCGTTCTGGAAAAACTTTCGGCGGGTAATTTCCCCAACAGACCCAGAGTAATCATGTTGACTGCTTTCGGCCAGGAATCAGTTACTCAAAGGGCGGTTGAGTTGGGGGCCGACTACTACATATTAAAACCTTTTGACTTCTCAGTTCTTGCGTCAAGAATAAGACAACTGGCGGATGGAATAAATGTGAATCAATACATAACAATAAATAAACCAAAAAATTTGGATGTTGCAGTTACGAACATAATTCATGAAATGGGAGTACCGGCTCACATAAAAGGGTATCATTATTTAAGAGATGCTATTCTTATGGTGATAAATGAAATAAACCTTTTGGGCGCGGTAACAAAGGAACTGTATCCAATGATCGCCCAGAAGTATCAGACAACCCCCAGCAGGGTGGAAAGGGCGATAAGGCATGCCATAGAGCTGGCCTGGGACCGCGGCAATGTTGAGATGATGACCAAATTCTTCGGCTACACCATCAACCTGGAGCGGGGCAAGCCCACCAATTCGGAATTCATCGCCATGGTGGCGGACAAACTGAGGATTGAGACTAAGGCAGGATAAACAGTTCTGAGGTAAAACTTTAAGATGTCAAAAATTAACACCTTCATTTTTTTCTGCAAGGGAACAAAATGAAGGTGTTTTATTTTATCCAAAACTGGCATAAAATGTCTGCCTTTTATAAAAACTATAGAAGAAAATATTTTATTCAGGTATATGCATTATGGATATTATTGGTAGGGCCCGGGTGGACAGGAAAACAAAGGTACTGGTGAGGCGTATTAAACAGGGCGAAATAGCTGTCATAGACCATCCGGAATTAGACGGACTTGCCGCCAGCGCCCTTGTTAAGGCAAGGGTTAAGGCGGTTATTAACGCCTCACCGTCCATCAGTGAGAGGTATCCCAATGATGGGCCGCTGGTTCTTGTTTCCAACGGTATAATGCTTATTGATGACGCAGGCAAGGAAATTATGGACAGAGTGAGGGACGGCCAGACAGTGAAGATTACTGACGGCCGTATCATGGTAGCCGGCAGGCTGATAGCATCCGGAAAAATATTGGCTGAAGATGAAATTATTCGGAAAATGGACAGATTAAAGAAAAATATGCATGTATTACTGAGTGATTTTGTTATAAACACGCTGGAATACGCCCGCAATGAAATTGACCTGATTAACGGAAATTATGAAGTGCCTGATATAAAAACCGTCCTGAGGGGAAGGCATGTCCTCATAGTGGTAAGGGGCCACAGCTATAAGGAGGATCTGGAGGCTATAAGGTCATACATAGATGAAAAAAAACCGCTGCTGATAGGGGTGGATGGCGGGGCTGACGCGCTTATGGAGGCGGGTTACCGCCCGGATGTCATAGTGGGTGATATGGACAGTGTAAGTGATAAGGCCCTTTTTTCCGGGGCGGAAATTGTTGTGCATGCCTATAAGGACGGCAGTTCACCGGGAAAGGAAAGGATAAGCCGCCTTGGATTGACTTCGGCAGTTTTTACAGCCCCCGGCACCAGTGAGGATATCGCCATGCTGCTGGCATATGAAAAAGGGGCGGAATTAATCGTGATGCTGGGTTCCCATTCCAATGCGCATGATTTTCTGGAGAAAGGCAGAAAGGGAATGGCCAGCACCTTTCTGGTAAGACACAAGGTGGGGCCGGTGCTGGTGGACGCAAAGGGTGTCAGTAAACTATACAGAAACAGAATAAAGGCGGGGCAACTGGGAGGAATTGTGTTGGCAGCCCTTGTTCCCGCAGTAATGGTTATTGTGCTATCCCCCCAGATGCGACAGATAATAAGGTTAATTTACCTTCAGTTCAGATTCCTGCTTGGCGTATAACCTTACAGCCGGGGAGGGGCATTAAATGATCATAAATTTAAAATATCATATTGCATCACTGGCAGCTGTGTTTTTGGCCCTGGGGCTGGGTGTGCTTATAGGCGGCGCGGTGCCCGGGGACGGTGTGCTGGTTGATGAACAGCAGCGGATTACCGGAAAACTTGAAATACAGATAGAAAAGCTGAGACAGAAAAACGATATTTTACAGTCAAGGATTGATACCCTTGAGTCTGACAACAACATAATGGGCCAGTTTGAAAGGCAGGTACTGCCGGTACTGGTATCCGGAAGGCTTAACGGGCACAGCATAGGCATCATTGATACCGGCGGCGGTGATCTTGCGGGTGAATTGGCCGATTCCCTAACCGCTGCAGGTTCCAGTGTGAATTGTATAATTTCCATGGGAGGACTGCGGCAAAAAGATGCAATGGAAATTTGCGGCATGCTTGGCTGGGAATGCCCTCCGGACAATACCTTTTTATCCAGGCTCTCAATGGAAATTTCCAGATCAATAGCTGAGGGAGACTGTAATATTATTGATATGCTGGCGGATGCGGGGGTTATCAAAGCACGCGTACATCCGGGCTCACCTGTAACCGATCTTGTTGTAATAGGGGGAAGAGGAGATAAGGGGCAGCAAAAAACATTTGAACTTGATCAGGATATTGTAGACTGTCTGGGTAGACGCAATATCAGTGTTTATGGCGTGGAGAGGAGCAGTGACTTATACTCCAGCATGGAGGAGTACCAGAGGCTGGGTATTGCCACAGTGGATAATATTGACACCATTGCCGGGCAGGTGGCCCTTGTTTATTCAATATCCGGGCAGCCGGGCAACTATGGTATAAAACCGACGGCCCGGAGCCTTGTCCCGGTACCGGAAAAAGGAGTTGCTGTATATGCCGGCCAATAGTGTTTCGGCAATAATTCCGGCTTTCAACGAGGAAAGGACAATTGGCCGCACTATAGCAGGTGTCTGGGATATACCTGCTATGACGCAGGTAATTGTGGTGGATGACGGGTCCATGGACGGAACGGCAGATGAAGCCGCCAGATTCGGCGCCCGGGTGATAAGGCTTGAAAAAAACATCGGCAAGGGTGGTGCAATTAATGCCGGGGCGGGACTGGCAGGGGGGGATATTATATTGTTGCTTGATGCGGATATCGGGGAAAGTGCAACCCGGGCGGCAATACTGCTGGAACCGCTGCTCGGGGGCGGTGCGGATATGGCCATAGCAGCATTTCCGCGCCCTGCAAATAAGGGTGGGTTTGGCTTTGTTCAGCTTCTTGCCGGAAACGGAATAAAATTTTTTACGGGAATAAAGGCGGAGGCGCCCTTATCCGGCCAGAGGGCGATGATCAGGAAGGTATTTTTGGATATGCTCCCGGTGGCCCGGGGTTTTGGCGTGGAGGTTGACCTTACCATAAAGGCCGTCAGAAAAGGATACAGGGTGATTGAGGTGCCGGTGTGCCTGTCGCACAGAATAACAGGGCGGGATTTAAAGGGGTTTATTCACAGGGGACGCCAGTTTTATCACGTTGCAAGGACACTGCTGAGCCTTGGGAGGGCGGGCTTTGGCAATGCCTGAATTTTTCCCGGCCGGTGGACTGTGGGTAAATGTTCTCTTTTTTTTGTCAGGATGGTTATCCTGCAGGCTGATGCTTCCGGGTATTGTTTCTATTATAAAGGGGGCCGGCTTTCTCAGGCCCAATTACAGGGGAAGCCATATTCCGGCTGGACTGGGGTTGTTTCTTCTTCCCAGTTGCTTAATGGTGCTGGTTGTATTTTTTTTATTTATGCCGGAATATTTACGGGCCCGCTCCGCAGTGTTCATGTTTGCCCTGTCTTTTTTTACACTGCTCGGGCTGGCGGACGACTGCTGGGGAAATAAAAGGTGCAGAGGAATGGCCGGTCACCTGGCAAGCCTTTTTAAGGGCAACCCCACCACCGGATCCATAAAAGCGCTGGGGGGAGGGGCCGGCGCACTGTTTATCGCAATGTTGATTTCCCGGAATGACGTCACCCCGCTTACAATAGCATTGCATGCCTTGACAGTGGCACTGTCGGTTAATGCAGTCAATCTCTTTGATCTGAGGCCGGGCAGGGCGGCAAAGTTCTTCCTCCTTCTGGCCATTCCAATGATTGTCATTTACCAAAACAGACCGGAGACAATATTTGCCTCACTGGCCGCAGGAAGCCTTCTGGCATATTTGCCCCTTGATCTCGGCGGGGAAGGTATGATGGGGGACGCAGGGTCCAATTCCCTGGGGGCGGTATTGGGCATAACGGCTATAATGTTGTTCGACAACCTGTCCCTGTCAATATTTCTGTTTATAATTCTGGCACTGAATGTGCTGGCGGAAAGGGTTTCGTTTACCAGAGTCATCGCGTCCAGCAGGATACTGGATTTTATCGACCGTCTGGGTACAAAAACATGATGTTGAATATATTTCTGCCTTCAGGAAGAGGAGTACGGGCATTGCGGGTACTCCCGCGGGTATCAGAAAAAGTAAAGCGGCAAAAGGAATTTAACTGCTGTTGTAGAAAAAGGGTATAATAAGCGGTCTCCGGCCGGTGTCTCATGATAATAATATTTCAGGCCTCTTGGCTTTTGTGGAGAATATTTATGTGGAACAGACTGAAGCGAATAACCTTGATAACCGGGAGCCTTGGCAGCGGCAAAACGGAAGTGGCTATAAACATGGCCCTGAACCTGGCCGGGCAGGGAAATAAAACATCGTTGGTTGATCTGGATATAATAAACCCCTACTTCAGAAGCAGGCTTGTTAAGAAACCCCTGGAAAGGATGGGCATCCGCGTCATAACACCCCGGGGCCAACTGGCATCAGCAGATTTGCCGGCCATCTCCCCCGAGGTAAAGGGAGTCATAGAGGATACCGGTGTTAAAGGGGTATTTGACATCGGTGGAGACGACATCGGGGCCAGGGCGCTGGGAAGGTATAGGGACTCCCTTGGCAAAACTGACTTTTACATGCTTATGGTTGTCAATACCTGCCGGCCTTTCACCCGGGATGCCGGGGGCATCATCCGGCAAATGAAAAGCATTGTGAAAGCTTCCGGCATACCGGTGAACGGACTTGTCAACAACGCAAACCTTGGTCCTGAAACCGATATTAAAACAGTAAAAGACGGTCTTGATACAGTGAACAATGTCAGCCGGCAAACAGGTATTCCGGTCTTTTTTACTGTTGTGGGAAAAAAATTGGAGAGTGAGGCCGTTAATATACTGGGCGGTGAAACAGATATACTGGCTGTGGATTTATTTATGAAGCCGCCCTGGGATGTATAATCGATGTATAGTCAGGGATCTCTTTTCAGAGTTTGCTTGATATAAAACTAATTAAAGAAAGGGATGAGCGGGTTTGGCCAGAGTCACATTCAGGGAAGACAGGTGTAAAGGCTGCGAACTCTGTATGAATTTCTGTCCCAAAGGCATAATTGTTATGGCTTCCCGTATCAATGCCATGGGATTCCACCCGGCGACGGTGGAGGAAATGGAAAAGTGTACCGGCTGCGGTATATGCGCCATGATGTGCCCGGACATGGTGATAGAGGTGGAGAAGGAGGAGAAAAAGGTTGGGTAAGGTTCTAATGAAAGGAAACGAGGCCATCGGCGAGGGCGCCGTAAGGGCCGGTTGCAGATATTTTTTCGGATACCCTATTACTCCCCAGAGCGAACTGCCGCATTACCTGGCTAAAAGAATGCCGGAGGTGGGAGGGCTGTATCTACAGGCGGAAAGCGAAGTTGCCTCTATAAATATGGTGTTTGGGGCTGCCGGAACAGGGGCCAGGGTAATGACATCCTCATCAGGCCCGGGCATCAGCCTTATGCAGGAGGGCATATCCTACCTTGCCGGGGCGGAATTGCCCTGCGTAATTGTCAACATGGTACGGGGCGGGCCCGGACTGGGAAACATAGCCCCGGCCCAGTCAGACTACTTTCAGGCCACAAGGGGTGGCGGCCACGGGGACTACAGGCATATCGTTCTTGCCCCTGCGTCGGTGCAGGAAATTATAGACCTTATGTATGACGCCTTTGACCTGGCTGATAAATACAGAAACCCGGTAATGCTCCTGGCGGACGGGGTTTTGGGTCAAATGATGGAGCCGGTGACACTGGGAGAGGAAAAAACGCCGGTAATTCCGGAGAAAAGCTGGGCAGCCACCGGGAGAATGAAAAGAGAAAAGAAAAACCTTATCAATTCCCTCTATATAGTCCCGGAAAGCTGTGAAGAGCTGAATATAAAGCTGGGCCGCAAGTATGCGGAAATATCCGCCAATGAACAGCGCTGGGAGGATTACCACACCGACGGGGCCGAGTTTATTCTGGTGGCTTTTGGAACGGCGGCAAGGGTGTGCAAGGCTGTTGTGGACCAGTTCCGGGATGAGGGCAGGCCGGTGGGGCTGCTCCGGCCCCTGACCCTTTGGCCCTTCCCGGAAAAAAGAATAGCACAGCTGCTGAAGTCAGCCGGAGCCTTTCTGACAGTGGAAATGAACATGGGGCAGATGGTGGAGGATGTAAGGCTGGCGGTGAACGGGAGAAAGCCGGTTCACTTTTATGGAAGATCAGGCGGGATGATCCCGGTAGCCAGGGATATATACAACGAAGTTAACCGATTGATGGCCGGAGGTGTTGCAATATGAAAAAGGTTTTCAGCAGGCCATGGGCTCTAAAGGATATGCCGCTGCACTACTGTCCGGGCTGTACCCACGGAATAGTTCACCGGCTGGTGGCGGAAGTGATTCAGGAGTTGGACGTTTTCGACAGAACCATAGCTGTGGCCCCGGTGGGGTGCTCGGTTTTTTGCTATGAGTATTTTGACTGTGACGCCTACCAGGCTTCACACGGGAGGGCCCCGGCGGTTGCCACAGGCATAAAAAGGGTGTTGCCGGACAGGGTTGTTTTCACTTATCAGGGCGATGGCGACCTTGCCGCCATCGGTACCGGTGAGGTTGTGCACGCAGCCGCCCGGGGAGAGAACTTTACCGTTATATTTATCAACAATGCTGTGTACGCTATGACCGGGGGCCAGATGGCGCCCACAACACTGCTCGGACAAAAGACCACCACCACCCCTTATGGGAGAGACAGGAACATTAACGGCTGTCCGGTAAGAATGAGTGAAATGCTTTCAGTTCTGGACGGAACAGCCTATGTGGCAAGGGTCTCCATGCACAACCCGGCCAATGTGATGAAGGCCAGGAAGGCTATAAAAACAGCCTTTGAGGTGCAAATGGCGGGACATGGCTTTTCAATGGTGGAAGTGCTTTCATCCTGCCCCACCAACTGGGGACTTTCGCCCATCAAGGCGCTCAAGTGGCTTGAGGAAAATATGATTCCTTACTATCCCCTGGGGGAATTTAAAAAGCCGGAGGTGGTCTAGTTGTATGAGGGAATACTAATTGCCGGTTTCGGTGGGCAGGGTGTCTTGTCTACCGGACAGCTGCTGGCATATTCAGGAATGGTGGAAGGAAAGCATGTGGCCTGGATACCCTCGTATGGGCCGGAAATGAGAGGGGGCACGGCAAACTGCGGCGTTACCATATCCGACAGCCCAATCAGCTCGCCGGTTGTCAGTGAGCCAACCGTTTTAATCGCCATGAACAGACCATCATTGGAAAAATTCGAGGGTACAGTGGTGAAGAACGGGCTTATTTTCGTAAACAGCTCGCTGATACAGGTAAAATCAAAAAATACAGACGCCCGTGTGTATTACATCCCGGCCAACGAAATCGCCGAAGAGCTCGGCAGCGGGAAGGTGGCCAACAATGTGATTCTGGGGGCGCTGATTGAGCTGACTGGAGTTGTTACCCCCGGCGCTGTGGAAAAATCACTGATGGAGGTGCTGCCACCACACCACCACAAAATGATTCCACTGAATCTAAAGGCGCTGGAGGCGGGGGCGGAATTGGTACGATCCCAATAATACTTATACTGATAATGTTATTCTGTCAGGAATCCAGAATCCAGACCCACATGCCACTTTTATAAGTGGCACCATAAAGGATGAAAAAGCAAGATGGTTTGGGGACGCTTGCGGGCAGGTGGAGTGTTAAACCCCGGCTGCATCATCTCCGGCTGCAACAGTCTCTAAACTCGGTCGCCAAAGGACTGCCAACCGCCTTCGAAAGTCGCGTCCAGCTCCTCTCAGGC
>JBMOPF010000054.1:0-43500 GCA_049325075.1 Bacillota bacterium
AACCATCCCGAAAATCAGGACAATGATTCAGCAATTTCTGTCAGTTTGGACAGGAGTATGTAATTGCTGTGGGCAAAAGCTTCGAAATACAAGGCATTTAACATTTACTTAACGTAGTAATACTAGGTAGGGGTTGGTTTCCACGCACCCCGTGACCATCCAGAGCTTAATAGGTTAAAAATCAATTGTTCCGCTAATTCCATGCAACGCATCAGGAACTAATTCACACGCCATTACATATTCATCAGGAATATTGTTCGTATTTTTAATGCCAAAATTAACAGAAGCTTTAAAACCAAATCTATGGTAATAAGCAGGATCACCGACAAGAACCACGGAGGTGTATCCCATCTCTTTTGCCAATTTGAAACTCTCCTTTATCAGGTTAGAGCCGACTCCTCTGTTTCGATACTCTAAAGCAACCGAAACAGGTGCCAAAAGAAACGTTTCAAACTTATTGTCACCATTGACAATGTATGTCTTTGTTAACATAATATGTACAATCAGTTTACCGTTCTCTTCAGCAACCAGAGCCAGTTCCGGAATATAATTTCCGCCGCTGCGCAATTGATTGACAAAATCCTGTTCTTTACCGTCTGAAACTTTTGCTGTTTGAAAAGCAACTTTAACAAAATCATATATCTGAGAAAATTCTTCCGGTGTTTCTCTTCTGATAAGCAATTTTTTTCTCCTTCTTGTTTTATGGATAATCAGAAGTTCAAAAAAACCTAAGCATATCACCAAATATTTCTTTTTTGCTTTTAACATTTGTATTTTTTAGGATGCAAATTTTTTTCAAACATTGCCTTAAGTTTCCTATATTTTCTCAGAAAATAATTATACTAAAATTTAGGCCTAAATTCGTGCAATAAAGAGGTGTTCAAAATGTTGTAGTATACTTTAATCTTCTCAAATCAAAAGCTGGCATAGTTCCTTCTAACACATCAATAACTTTTTCTCTTATTTCTTGATTCTCTATGCTACCAGAAATATAGGATATCTTATTGTTTAACTTATCAATTGAACAATAGATAATTTGCTCCGCATCACAAGCTATTGCAATGTTAGGATTATGGGTTACAATAATTACTTGTCGTTTATTTTTAGCTTCACAGATACAACGTACAAGTTTGTTATAAACGGACTGATTATCAAGATTGTCTTCCGGTTGGTCAACAATCATTGGTATATCGTTTTTACTAAGAGCAAGATAGAAAACTAACAAAACGATACCACGCTCACCAGGGGATAACTCTTGCAAGTTTCTTCCACCCATTTTTAGGCTGTATTCAACTCCGACATAATCTAAGTAAGTTAAGAGATTATAAAATGCTTCCTTGTTTTTTACCTTTTTTGAGGACATATCTATGTCTTCATAAATACATTCAAGAACATTATTTATAAAATCACAAATACTATCAGGGTTATTTAAATCTGTTTTCTTAATAAGTTCATTCATTTTATTTTGTGCTTCTGTTTTGCCATTGAATATACCTTTATAAGATTGGTTAATATATTCCAGCAACTTGGAGGCAATAACTTTATCTGAAATGGAAATATCCACGGCAAATTCAATTTTATCTTCCAGACTATCTAGCAATTTTTGCAACTCCTTTTCTACTGGTTCATATACAGAAGAATACACTGTTGCTATTGCTAGCTTTTGCTCAAATAATGCCTTGACTTTTGAAAGACGTTCCGTTTTTTTATTCTCGTAGTCAGTAGGTAAAACTTTTTCAATGTATTCAATTTCAGCTTTCAGATATTCTATTGAACCTTCAAGCTGAGAATTGCCGATTATCCCTAACTTGACCATCTCCCATTGTTTAAGATCATCTAGATACTTTTGATATGCTTTTTCTTCAGCATCTGTTTCAGCAATTAGAGCCTGTTTATTTTTAACTATCAATTCCAACTTTTTGTATAAAGACACGCCAACATCAGCCGTCTCCGAATTATCTAAGGCTGCTTGTAACTCAAGGCGTTTACTTTTTAACTCGCCTATTTTGTTATCTATCTCAGTAAGCGGTGTTGAGTATTTTATCGTGAACGTTTCTTTGTTAAATTCAAATTCATTAATTACATCTTGAAATGAACGGTTAATGCGTTCAATCCTATCAATCAAATTATTAACTTCGGCTTTTACAATGTCCAATTTATCAATTTTTTTATTAATATCTGTTAGCTCAGTTTTTTTTGCTTCGATGATGGTCTCTGACTCTACAATTTGGGTTTCAATCTCTTTCAATGCTTTTTGGTATTCAGCGTTTTGGTCGTTTTTGGGCTTTTGTACTTCTTTGGGTTTGCTGCTCTCATGTCTTCTAAGATCGTCTTCTCTTTTTTTCAGGTTGTCCGTTAACTCTTTTTTATAAGTTGTAGTAAGGCGATCTTCTAATCGTATAATTTCTCTATTAATGACACTTATTTCATTTTGTAAATCCTCTATTATAGACAACATAGCAACAGACTTGTTTTCGATTAGCTCTGAAAGATTTTTAGCATCGCCTTTTTCAGTCGTATCAACATAAGAAAAAATTACCTTATTAATTTCAGCTTGAAATTCATCTCCCAAGTCGTTGCATACTTTTTCGATGAACTTCTGGGGCAGATACTGTGCATTTTCAATTGTTGTGCCATAATCAATTTCACCTAGATTTACATTTTCTTCTAAATCTCCATCAAGCCATTTTATACTTCCAAAATAGTCGTTTGCTAAATTTTTGGGTGGTTTTCTAAAACGCTCTACATTTAAGAAAGAAGCTTCTTTCATAGCCTTGCTCCTACATAAATGACCTATAATATCTGATAATGCACTTTTTCCGCTACCTTTATTCCCAATGATAGCAGTAAGTCCACAGTTAATCGGTATGTTGAAATCAAACCAGTTTTCGAGAGAATTCTTAGCATTAATCGTTTTCTTTACTGACACAGATTCAATATATGTACATTTGTTCTTTTCGACTTTATCCAGCTTTGGCGGAATGCTACCTATGAACACTCTTTCTGTTGGTTGATAAATACATTGAATCAAACCCTCAAAAGTCGGATCGCTTTTTATCCATAATGTTTCCTTGGTGGAGTAATTTTTGGGGTTATGGTTATCTGAGCACATTATTAACGGCATTTCGTCAATAACTTTAAACACATGGGTATAATAATCATTTATATCACTTGTTTTCCCAATTTCAAAGAAATGTACTTCTTTTGCAATGTCTTCTTTAATTGCTTCTTTTACAGGAATTGCATTTGTAATCTCTCTATCAATTCCATTCGTCTTTTTTCCTGCATGAATTGATACTAATCCCCCCCGCCCATGCGCAAATTCGATAATATCTTCAAATGTCCAGTATATAGTATCGTTACTCGTAGAAGCTTTAGCTTTTTGTCTTCGCATGATTGCATCAAAATCAGCCGCTAATATTGTCAAATCAATGTTTTCGGAGAAAATAAGAATTACATGGAGGTTGTTCGCTCCTTTATCTGTACGCAATTCAACACCTGGGAAAAAAGTAATATCTGGTGCAAGTTCCCGCAAGTGAGAAATACGTTTACTATCAATAACGAAATGGTCTGTTATAGCTACTGCGGTAATCTTATTATCTTTCAAAGCTTTGCACAATAACTCATCTGAATCGGAACCTTTATATTCAGCATCATAAGAAGATGCAGTATGTACATGCAAGTCCCATTTTCTCCATTCAGAACCCCTTGGATAATCTCCCATAATAAACGCCCCCATCAATATTAACTCTACCAAATTCCCATTATAGACATTATGCAGTCAATTTAAATCCATTTGGAATGATGTTCAACCGAACAAAATGCATGATTTGTTTGAACATGTTATTCACTATCTGGGATAGTATTTTGTAAATGTGATTTATAGTAATAATTTCCACGGAAAAACTGGTACTCCTTCTTTATATACTGAAATCATCAAAGTTGCTGAATAAAAAAGAAAGGTGCCTCATCAGCCTTAACCAATAAGCCCTAAAAAATGCTCAGTTTAATACTGATGAAATAATAACCACAAATAAATCCTGTCTAAAAATTAGACTATAGATTTGCCATATAACAAGGACAGCAATAAATGATGATGAAACGTCAAGCATCTCAAATTATTACCACCTTCTTGTTTTCTCGAAATTCATCTTAATAAATGACCTTCATAGAGGCGGGGAATATCACCCCCGCTGCCAACATTGCGGAGGCTGTTACCGGGTTTTGGCGTGGAAGGCTACGGAATGACGATCCGGATACAGGACTCAGACGGAAACCCGAGAGGAGCAGGATGCGACTTTCGATGGTGGTCGTCATTCCGTTGCCTTCAAGTCTTAAAGCCGGTTCAGCCGGAGCGCCGGTTGGCGTGGGGGTGATATTCCCTGCCGGCCCCAGAGGCGAGGCTACAAATTCACCCCCAAAAGCACTAAAGAAGCGCTGCTTAAACATAACGGAGACAGCATTCACATGATTGGTCATGATAATATATATTAGTCGACATAAACACCGGAATCCCCAAGCAATAAACAAAAAGCGGCAAATATTCCGTTTTTGGGGGACGGGGCGGTAATTGGGATCGCGGGGCGGCGTGGAAACCGCCCCCTGCCTGTCGGGATCGATTCGGACAGAAATGTCATCGGGAAAAAATAAAGTATCAATTGACAGCAGCCAACAGGTAATATTATTATATAAGCAGAAGATTATAAACAGGGTGTTATATGAAAAGGTTCGTGAAGGTGTTCAAGGCCGGGGCCGGCAAGGGCGGAATATGCGGAGGTTCTGGCGGAGGAGCATAAAAAATTTGTTGAGGGCTTGGCGAGAGATAAAGGAGAGAAGGGGGAAAAGGCGATGGAGATAAAGGTTTTGGGTCCCGGTTGCAAGAACTGCAAGGCCCTGGCGGAGGCTGTCAATAAAGCTGTGGCGGAGCTTGGAGCGGAAGCCTCGGTGGAGAAGGTGGAAAACCCGAAGAATATAGTGGAAATGGGTGTAATGTCCACTCCGGGTTTAATAATCAATGGAAAAATAAAATCCACCGGGAGGGTGCCTAAAAAGGAAGAGATAGCAAAGTGGATTAAGGAAGAGATGTAAAACAGTATTTGACAGGATTAATATCCTGATTTTTTTTAAGTATGTTATATAAGTAGCTGCTTATATTATAGGGGTGATAAATATGCTTAAATACCTGGCGGACCTGGTTACCTACAGAATTCTGGGGCTGGTTCCGGAGAGCAAGCTGGCCGGGGCGCTTAATTTTTTCATTTATGACACTGTAAAGATACTGTTGATGCTTTCGCTTATTATATTTCTGGTGTCCATTATCCGCAGCTTTTTCCCGCCTGAAAAAACCAAGAAGATGCTGAGCCATAAGAGGGCCTTTGTGGGCAATATAATGGCGGCGCTGCTGGGGATTGTGACTCCCTTTTGTTCCTGCTCGGCGGTCCCGCTGTTCATCGGGTTCGTGGAGGCGGGGGTGCCCCTGGGGATAACCTTTTCCTTTCTTATTTCGTCACCAATGGTCAATGAGGTGGCGTTGATCATGCTGTGGGGCCTTTTCGGCTACAAGGTGGCGCTGATATATATAGGCGCCGGGCTGCTGGTTGCTATTTTCGGAGGGATGATGATCGGCCGGCTGAAGCTGGAGCGCTATGTGGAGGATTACGTCTTTCAGGTTAAGGCGGCGGAGGTGGAGGTCGCTGAGCTCACCTGGAGGGACAGGATAGAGCAGGCCTACGGCTATACGCTGCAAATACTGGGGAAGGTTTGGATATATGTGATTGCCGGTATTGCCATCGGGGGATTTATTCACGGCTACGCTCCGGAGGATTTCCTGGTAAAATGGGCAGGGGAGGGCAATCTGCTGGCGGTTCCGCTGGCGGTGCTGATAGGGGTGCCCCTTTATTCCAACGCCGCCGGCACCATACCCATTGTGCACGCGCTGATGGAGAAGGGGATGGCCATGGGCACCGTGCTGGCCTTTATGATGTCGGTCACCGCCCTTTCCCTGCCGGAGATGATAATTCTGCGCAATGTCCTGAAGCCCCGGTTGATAGGGATCTTCGCCGGTATAATGGCGGTTTCGATAATACTGGTGGGCTACCTGTTTAATTTCATTCTGTAGACGCTCATGCTGAAAATTGTGCCATTTTTTAAACCACAGAGAACACAGAGATCACAGAGAATTTGCTCAAAGGGGAGGTGGTTTGCAAATGGGTGTGGATATAAACGGCGGTATTTTTGTTAAGCCCATCGGTGTGGTCAGGTCGGAATACGTCAGCCTGGAGGAACCCCCTGCGCCGGGGCTGATTTCCGTCATCGAATTGTTTCCCGGGTATGAAAGGGCTCTGCTGCGTATCGGGGAACACTCTCATTTCTGGGTACTTTCCTGGTTTCACAAGGCCAGAAGGGAAGTTCTGGCCACTGTGCCCGGGAGAATCGATCCGGACCTCCCCGAGTACGGGGTGTTTGGGCTTAGATCCAAGAAATCTTTGCTGCTGCATCGCCATTGTTTAAGCTTTGTCAGCCCGCCTGCCAGTAGTACCGTATGTATGTGCGGGTGATAGTGCAAATCTTGCGCCCACGTATGCAGCAATGAAAAAAAGCCTACCTGTGCGCCCAGATATTTTTTGTCCCCGGAAAGCTCTGTAATGGTCTCGGCAACAGCCTTGTACATCAAGCCATAAAGCAGTTCCTGATTTTGATAAATCAGTGGCTGAAGCTGCTGAGGCATTGTAAATACCACATGGAAATAAGGAGCATTGAGTATATCTTTTCTCCTCTGATCCACCCAGACAGCCTTGGTAACATTCTGACACAAGGGGCAGTGCCGGTTCCTGCATGAATTATAATGGACGGCAATATGGCCGCATTCTTCGCATTCAAAAGCATTGCCACCCATAGCCGCAGTCCTGCAGTTAAGGATGTTGCTACAGGCCTTGGATTGCTGTAATGATGGAGTATGGCTTTCTTTATATAGTGCATGGAACTGCAGGAAAATATCTTGCACGGTATTCATTTTTCGTCCCGCAACTGGTGTCAAGGGGGCTTTTTATACCCATAACGCTTTTTGATGTCATGCGGAGGTATGTCGTCGTAGTCTGAATGTGCTTATGCCCCAGGATGTACACGGGATTTACCCCGTCTTCCAGGGCGTGTGTAGCAAAACAGTGCCTCAGTGTATGGGCTGATATATTCTGATCCAGCTGCAGCCGGTTTCTCAGCCTGATGATTGTGTTTTTTATGGTCTTGACATTAATGTGCCCACTTCTGCTTTTTTCTGGAAAAAGCCAATCATCAGGCTTGTAGCCTGTGGAAGAAAAGTAGGCCATGAAATACTTGCGAAGCACAATAAGGGTTGTATCCGATAAAATGGTATACCGGGTTGTATTGTGCTTGGCCTGCGCTATCTGAACACGCATGCTTTTACTGCATATATCACAGATTTTTAGCCTTGATACTTCTGAGACAGGAGGGGGTCTGGCTGTTTTTTTGCCTGTATTTATCTGTTTCTTCGTATATGGTATAATCATAAAAAGTATGTTCTTTCTGGTATGTTTTGTTTGGCGATTAAACAATACCACAAAAAGAACATACTTTTTATATTTTCTATGAAATTTTACCAGCAACCCTTAAAGGCCATCGCGGAGCGATTTCGTTCTTCTTTGACTCAAGTTTGAAACTTTTCGCCCAATTTAGGCCTATCCGAGGCCGCAAAGCCAGTAAAATCAAGGGGTGAATTTGAAAATTTTCATAAACGTAGTGCCACGTTTACAAAGATATACATTTATTTAAAGGTAAAATGTAGTATAATATATATGCCATGTATGCACGAACAAAAACTTTTACCAACAAAGACGGTTCCACAAGAACCTATATACAAGTCGTTGAGTCAGTCCGGGAAAACGGCAAGGTACGTCAAAAAGTCGAGTTTGACACAATGTATAAGGAATGAAGTAGTACAAAGAATTAAGCGTGACAAGGAACCGTCCCCTGTCCCGGTCAACCATGTGGTTGACCGGGACAGCGTGCTTAGGGTAATTGAGGACTTTCGTAAGTTTTAGCATGTTTAGCCCACCGCCAATAAAGGTGGGCTTTCCGGTATTTTGAAAAAATGACCACCGCCATTGGCGAAAATACTTAACCTGGAGATCATATTATTTGTCATCCAATGATTACCGCCACTGACGGTTATCAAGTCACCGCCAAATAATGTGGGCATCAACAACATTTGTGGGTAAGGGGTATTACGTAAGTACGGTTGGAATCAATAAGGATGTTATCCGGGAGTATATCCAGAAGCAGGAAGAAGCGGACATCATCGAAGATAAGGCAAACAAATAAACCCCTTAAGGGGTAGCCAGGGAAGATGCTGGCAAAACCGCGCCTTTAGGCGCAGCAGGTACCAAGCCCCTTATAGGGGCAATATCAAGCCACCCGTTCAACGGGTGGCTTGATATTGTTTTAGTTAGCGTTCAAGAAAAGGAATTAAAAACCCTAAAAAAACTCCACTTACTAGGCTCGATATTATCCATTTATATTTATCCTTTCTTGCAATGTAAAAAAGAGATGTGCAAAATGACATCATAAATCCGATACTATAAATAAACAAAAAAACAATATCCAAAATAATGCCACCTACCCCTATCTTCTTTAATTAAGGAGAATATTTAATCAGATAATAATCACAAAAATATTTTATACATAATCAAGTGATTGTTGAGAGCATTTACCAGTCGATAGAAATATCTTATTCCTACCGACTGGCAATATTCTGTTTAATGCATTACTAATACTTATAGTTATTATATGTCCACAATTGTGATGCACTAGATGATGCATCATATGAAGTGGTTGGAGTTATACTAATGCTTGGTGTTTTGCTAAAAGTAAAGGTGGCCTGTGGTGACATTTGCTGATGAAAATATTTACCCACTACGGATGCTTGTTCGTTATTACCACTTTTATTGCTCCATTTGGAGATCTCTACATACCCTCTTCCTTGATGTCTATAGGTCAAGTAAAGCCTGTTATTTTGCATAAAGCTATCGACTATATCATAGTTCCATCCTGCTCCTGTTGCAGCTTGAGATTGACTCATGCCACTACCTGTCCAATTTTTGGTTGCATAATTACCAATGCCATCACTTCCATAAGCTATATATCTCCACGCTGCAGACTCAATATCAAAATCATCTGACCATGCCATACCAAACTTATCTGTTAATGTATAATATGGGTCGTAATTCCAATTCCAGTTATATGTTAGTGCGTATCTCATCCGTCCATTTGGGCTATCCGCAAGATCCGACACAACTATTGATTGAGTAAAATTTGATAGCGATGTTGCGCTGACATCAGATTTTGAATTAACATCATCAGTCAAATTGTCTCTTTTAATTATGTGGGTTATATATGTTGCTTTTTTGTCCACTAACATTTGCTTTTGTTCACTATCTAATAAGTTTAATACATCTTGCGGATATCCTTGTTTAATTAACTTTGCATCTAATTTTTTATCTAATCTTTTCGTCGTTTGCATACGCTATTGTTGATGTTAATAAGGTTGCTAAAAGGGTTAATAAGATGATAGAAGATTTTTTAATAAGCATTTTTTCACCTCTTACTATTAATTATTTGCAGAAAATTTTAGTAAAAATTTCACGCATAGGTCAGTACCTGATTTGCTGCCCAAATCACTATCACTTTTTTAGCGTAGGATCTCGTGCTAAGTGAATATTAACCAATGCTCTCACCTCTTCTCGAAAAAAGAGCAAAATTCAAAGATGGTTTTCAATTATCAAATGTATCAGAATTTAACCAACCCCATAATACGCCATTTTTGCCATTATATAGCTTTGGCTTGGGCAATGTAAAGATGAATATATCGCAATATTCGACAGATTCGCTTAATAAGGTAATAATGGCGGTTTCGATAATACTGGTGGGCTACCTGTTTAATTTCATTCTGTAGACTCTCATGCTGAAAATTGTGCCATTTTTTAAACCACAGAGAACACAGAGATCACAGAGAATTTGCTCAAAGGGGAGGTGGTTTGCAAATGGGTGTGGATATAAACGGCGGTATTTTTGTTAAGCCCATCGGTGTGGTCAGGTCGGAATACGTCAGCCTGGAGGAACCCCCCGCGCCGGGGCTGGTTTCCGGCATTGAATTGTTTTCCGGGTATGAAAGGGCTCTGCTGCGTATGGAGGAACACTCTCATTTCTGGGTACTGTCCTGGTTTCACAAGGCCAGGAGGGAAGTACTGACCACGGTGCACCGGAGGATCGATCCGGATCTTCCCGAGTACGGGGTGTTTGGGCTGAGATCCCCAAACCGGCCCAATCCCATAGCCCTCAGCCTTGTCCGGCTGGAAAGGGTGGATGGGGGCGTGCTGCACGTTAAGGGGCTTGATGCGGTGGATGGTACGCCGGTGCTGGACATTAAGCCGTATGTTGAAAATGATATTGTATTTTCCGCAGCGACGCCGTATTTCCGCCCCGCCAGGCATGAGGCGCGGAAGAATATGCTTCTGAAAGAGGCCGTCAGGCACCATGGCGAGGAGTGCCCGTGCCTTCTGACGGCGGTGCGCATGGTCATGGCGGCGGTTGACGTTATGGGGCACCGCAGTTCCCCCGGGCTGAAGGTGGAGGTGACCGGTCCCCTTTGCCTGGCGGACACCATCCAGGGCCTGACCAGGGCCAGGCTGGCCAATCCGCCGCGCTTTTCATTCCGGGAGGCGGAGGACATCTTTGTCAGCATATGGAGGAAGGGCGGGCAGTTGTTAAAAATAGCCGCCGCCAGGCCGGTTACCCGGGAGGAGTTTGATAATGCCGGTGATGAAAGTATTTTTGTGATAACCGGTAATTTGTGAGGGCCGCACCGGGGCCATGCGAGGGGGGTATCAGGGTGGAAATAAAATGGCACGGGACGGCTTCCCTTTCCTTTGCCGAGGCGGGGGAAACAATTCTTACCGATCCGTTTTTCCCGATGAACAGAAGGATAAGGCGGTTTGACATTGGGGAAATAGCGGGGGCCGTGGGCATACTTATCACTCACGGCCATTTTGATCACCTGGTGGATGTGCCGAGTTGTTATTCCAAAACATGGCGAGGCTTTAAAGTATCCTTCGAATTTTTTGAGTAAATAAAGTCCTGTGGGTAAAAATAATAAAAAAAAATATTATCTGGAGGTAATAAACCAATGACTGTAGGAACACAAATGCACCAGACCCTGGCCAGCCTGCAAGGGGCTGCCGCCAGCCTGAAAACTTTCGCCCTGGAAACCCAGGACCCGGGGGCGAAACAGATGTTCAATGATCTTAACCGGCAGGTGGAGGGAATTTGCAGCGCGTTAAGCGGACGGGTCAATTATATTGAGGAACAGGAACCCCAGTACAAGATGCAATAGATTAAGGCCCCTACCGCACTCCGGCAGGGGCCTTTTGATCTACAACATCATTTAGCGGCTGAAATCGATGTAAGGGTTGAAGCGCTTGAGCCTCAGGGCATTGCTGACCACTGAAACCGAACTGAAGGCCATGGCCGCCCCGGCCAGCACCGGTGAGAGAAATCCCAGGGCGGCCACCGGAATGCCGAGGCTGTTATAAACCAGGGCCCAGAAAAGGTTTTGCTTTATATTCCTCATGGTGCCCCGGCTCAGCCTGATGCTGGCTGCTATTCCCCTGAGGTCGCCCTTGATGAGGGTTATGTCCGCCGCCTCCATGGCCACATCGGTGCCGGTGCCGATGGCGAAGCCTATATCGGCTGTGGCCAGCGCCGGGGCATCGTTGACCCCGTCTCCCACCATGCCCACCACCAGCCCGGCAGCCTTCAGCCTCTCCACCTCCAGGGCCTTGTCCCGGGGCAGCACCTCCGCCCGCACGTCCTCCGGCGGGATTCCCACCTGCCTGGCTATGGCTTCCGCCGTGCGCCGGTTATCCCCGGTGAGCATGATTGTTTTAATGCCCATGCTGTGGAGGACGCTGATGGCTTCGGCGGAATTCTCCTTCACCGTGTCCGCCACCCCCAATACCCCCGCCGGCCTGCCGTCCACAGCCACAAACATGGCGGTCTTGCCCTGGTTTTCCAGGGTGCCGGCTATTTTTTCCATGCCGGTGATATCAACATTGCCGGCGGTTATCAGGCGCCTGTTTCCTATTAACACTTTCTTGCCGTCTATTTCGGCCCTTATTCCCTGGCCGGGTACGGCCTCAAAATCTTTTGGCTCCGAAAGCTGCATATTTTGTGACAGGGCTTGCCTCACTACGGCCTCTCCCAGGGGGTGTTCCGATCCCCTCTCGGCGGAGGCCGCCAGCCGCAGCAGTTCGTCTGCCTCTATTTCCCCGGATACCGGCAGCATGTCGGTCAGGGAGGGGACTCCCCTGGTGATGGTGCCGGTCTTGTCCAAAACGATGGTATTAAGAGAGTGGGCCCTTTCCAGGTGTTCGCCGCCCTTTATAAGGATGCCGTTTTCAGCCCCCCGCCCGGTTCCCACCATGATTGAGGTGGGGGTGGCCAGGCCCAGGGCGCAGGGGCAGGCAATAACCAGCACGGCCGTAAAGTTGATGAGGGCCCGGGTGAAATTGCCGGGGTCGGCCAGGAAATACCAGACCAGAAAGGTTACAGCCGCCACACCCACCACCACCGGCACAAAATAGGCCGCGATAACGTCGGCCAGGCGCTGTATGGGGGCTTTGGAGCCCTGGGCTTCCTCCACTATTTTTATAATCTGGGCCAGGGCGGTGTCCGAGCCCACCCTGGTGGCCTCAAATTTAAAGGTGCCGTGTCTGTTGATGGTCCCGCCGATTACACCGTCGCCGGGCTTTTTGTCCACCGGTATGCTTTCGCCGGTGATCATTGACTCATCCACTGCGGAGAAGCCGTCCGTCACTGTTCCGTCCACCGGTACCTTTTCGCCGGGGCGCACCAGCACCATGTCTCCGGGGAGCACGTCCTCCACCGGGATATCGATCTCGCCTCCGTTCCGGATTACCCGGGCGGTTTTGGCCCGGAGGCCGATGAGCTTTTTGATGGCCTCCGAGGTGCGTCCCTTGGCCGCCGACTCCAGCAGCCGTCCCAGTAAGATAAGGGTTATTATAATGGCGCTGGTTTCATAGTACACATGGCCCGGGAAGAAGAAGGTGGCGGCCACGCTGTAAAAATAGGCGGCGGACGTGCCCATGGCCACAAGCACGTCCATGTTGGCGCTGCCGTGTTTCAGTGATGCGTACGCTCCCCGGTAGAACTGGTAGCCGGCGACAAACTGGACCGGGGTGGCCAGGGCGAACATAAACAGGTTGCTGTGGAAAATGGCCGGCAGGTGAAAGTTAAACAGCCCGGCCAACATCATGGCCAGCATGGGAACGGAAAGGACCGCGGAAAAAATAAGCAGTGCCAGCTGCCTTCCGGTTTCCCTCTGCCGATCCAGCTTTTCCCGGTCAACACTGGTGCCGGCATCAAGGTCGTCGGCCCGGTATCCGGCGTCCGCCACCGCCTTTTTCAGGTTGGCCGCGGTCACCCTTCCCGGGTCGTATTCCACGGTGGCCCGCTCCATGGCCAGGTTTACATTGGCCCGTAAAACCCCCTCCATCCCGGTAAGGGTCCTCTCCACGCGGGCGGCGCACGCGGCGCAGCTCATGCCGCTTATCCTGAAGTCCGCCCTTTCGGTGGGGACACGGAATCCCAGGTCGGTTATTATATTAATCAGGTCGTCTGTGCTTACCCTGTCGGGGTTATACTCAACGGTGGCCTTCTCCACGGCCAGGTTTACGGCGGCGTTGGTCACCCCGTCCGTTTTTTTGAGCTGACGCTCGATTCTGGCGGCGCATGCGGCGCACTCCATGCCCGCTATTTTAAAAGATATTTTCTGGTTGCTCAATGAGCATACCCCCTACGGTATTTAATCTTTAATAGATTTTTCTCCATCCGGGGCCGGATACCTTCTTTCTGAAAATACTTATACTGATATGCTAATACTGTCGGGAATCCAGAAGCCAGAATCCAGAATTCAGAAGGGTTTGGGCATTCTTTGAAGGGCCGGGGCTTGCTTCGTCCACCGAATTCATAAAACCTCCGTGGCCGCTGTGGTTAACAATTACCCAATTTTCATCTTTAATTGAGCTGAATTTTCGGCATGGCTTCTGAATTCTGGCTTCTGAATTCTGGATTCCTGCATTGGGGACATTCCTGTCCTTAAAGGAATACACACGTTTCAGCAGGTGTGTCCCCTTTCCTTGAAAACAGCGGCACCGCCCGATAGGGCGGCTATTTTTCTGAATCACCGCCGGGCTTTCTGGCCGGTACGGGAGATAAATTTACGGCTATTTCGGTGGCTTCGTCCCTGGAAAGGTGGCTTTTTCTGTAACCATATGCAAAATAGACGATAAGTCCAATGGCAATCCAGATTATGAACCTGATCCAGGTGAGGCGGGGCAGGTTTGCGGCCAGGTAAGCGGCAAACAGTATGGTAATCAGCGGCAGGTAGGGCATCAGGGGCGCCCTGAAGGGGCGCTCCAGCCCGGGGGCTTTTTTGCGGAGTATAATCACGCTTATGGAGGCGGCGATAAAGGCGGTGATGGTGCCGATGTTGGCCATTTCGGCCACCAGGCCGATGGGCAGGAATGCTCCTATGGCCGCTACCAGAAGCCCGATGATGAGGCTGTCCCAGACGGGGGTTTTCAGCCTGGGGTGGATCCAGTCGAAGATGGGGGGCAGCAGGTTATCCCTGGCCATGGCGAAGAATATTCTGCTCTGCCCGTACATGGTGACGAGCATTACGCTGGTAAGCCCCGCCAGGGCTCCCACGGACACAAGGGCCGAGGCCCAGGGTATCCCCGCCCGGAGCAGTGCGTAGGCCACCGGTGAGGCGGTGTTGAGCAGGGAATAGCGCACCATTCCCGTCAGCACCACGGCCACGCTTACATAGAGGACTGTTGAGATGAGTATGGAGTAAATTATCCCCCTGGGCAAGTCCCTCTGCGGGTTTTTTACCTCTTCCGATGCCGTGGCCACGGCGTCAAAACCTATGTAGGCGAAAAATATTATGGCCGCGCCGTGAAAAATTCCCGAAAACCCGTAGGGGAGCATGGGGGTCCAGTTGGAAGGGTCTATGTGCCGCGTGCCGATGGCCAGGAAGAGAATGATGGCGGATATTTTGGCTATGACCACTATTTTGTTGGCAGTGGCGCTGTGCTGTGTTCCTGTAATGATAAGAAGGGTGATGGCCAGGACTATCAGCGCCGCCGGAAGGTTGAGCATTCCCCCCTCAAGGGGTGATGTCACCAGTGAATGGGGAAGGTTAAGGCCTACCGATCGCAGAAGTTCGGTAACATAAGAACTCCAGCCGATGGAAACCGCCCCGGCCGCCACCAGGTATTCCAGTATCAGGTTCCATCCCACCAGCCAGGCCACTATTTCGCCCAGGGACACGTAGGAATAAGAATAGACGCTGCCGGCCACCGGCATTGCCGCCGCCAGCTCGGTGTAGACAATGGCCGCCAGGCCGCTGACTACGCCTGCCAGTATAAAAGAGAATATTATTCCCGGACCGGCGTATTTGGCCGCCGCCACACCGGTGAGGACAAATATGCCGGTCCCAATAATGGCGCCCACCCCCAGGGCGGTAAGGTCCCAGGCGTCAAGGGTGGGTACAAGGCCGCGCTTGTTTTCTTTGCGCTGGGATAGTACAGATTCAATAGCCTTTTTCCTGAAAATGCCCAATTTTCAACACCTCAACACTATTCTATGTAGAAGGACGTCATATGATGTAAGGCTTCCCGCCATTTCATGCCTTTCATGAAAATACAGACAGGAAAGGACGAACAGGTGTTGAGGCGTTGTCAATATCAGTCAGCTGCCTTGCAACAGTTGCTGCAAAGTATTAGCAGGTTTTCGGGTGCGGCCGGGCCATCGGGGTCAACAAGGCGCGCATCCCAGCCGCCGGTGCCGGTGATGCCTCTCATTGCCTTAAGTATAAGGGCCGAGCACTTCCCGTCGTGGCCGTGGGAGGCGTTATTGCACTCGCACCTTCCTCCGGACCTGTAAAAAGCCTGTTCTATAATATATTCCGGGATTGGATTATTCATGGCATCTCCCCCAGGTTTTTACAGGTTATATTCTCTATTTATGAATTTATTCCTCTATAAATATCCAGATAGTGACATTATTTTTCACTTGGATGACATTAGCGACTGATAGTGATGCCCGGGGGCGGGCGGCCTGCCCGCCTGTCTTAAATGCTTTCCTCAAACTGCCTCAGCAGTTGGCTGAAAAGGTCAAGCCCGTCTTGGACCGGGCGGGGTGTGGTCATGTCCACGCCGGCCTCCTTCAACAGGTCCAGCGCGTAGCCGTGGCCGCCCTTTTTGAGGAAATCCGTGTAGCGGGAAACCGCCGGCGCCCCTTCGTCAAGTATCTGCCTGGTCAGGGCGGTGGCGGCTGAAAAGCCGGTGGCGTATTTGTAGACGTAAAAGGCCGTGTAAAAGTGTGGTATCCGTGCCCACTCCAGGTCAATTTCATTATCCACCGTAACTTCCGGACCGTGGTAGTCGGTGACCAGGCGCCGGTATTCCGCGCAGAGGGATTCCGGTGTCAGCGATTCCCCGGCCTCGGCTTTTTCATGGATTATTTTTTCAAATTCAGCAAACATGGTCTGGCGGAAAACAGTTCCCCGGAACTGTTCAAGGTAGTGGTTGAGAAGGTAAAGCTTTTTCTTTTGATCGGTTACAGTGGCCAGCAGGTGGTTCATGAGGAGGGACTCGTTGACCGTGGAGGCCACCTCGGCGGTGAAAATATTGTAGTGGGCATAATGGTACGGCTGCTCCCGGTATGAGTAGAAGGAGTGCATGGCGTGCCCCATCTCATGGGCCAGTGTGAAGACATTGTTCAGGTTGTTCTGGTAGTTCATCAAAATATACGGGTGCACCCCGTAGGGCCCCCAGGAATATGCCCCGCTGGTTTTGCCCCTGTTTTCGTACACGTCAACCCAGCCCGAGTTCAGTCCCTCTGCGATGATGCGGCCGTACTCCCCGCCCAGGGGGGCAAGTCCCTCTTTCACCAGTGTGACGGCGTCCTGGTAGGGTATCTCCCACTTCACATTTTCCACCATGGGTACATACAGGTCATACATGTGGAGTTCCCGCACTTTTAAAAGCCTTTTGCGCAGGGCCATGTACCGGTGCAGTGAGCCCAGGCTGCCGCGGACTGTCTGAATGAGGTTGTCATACACCTCCGGTGAGATGTTATCGGAAAAGAGCGCGGCTTCCAGGGAGGACGGAAATTTGCGCACCCTGGCGAAAAATATGTCCCTTTTCACACCGCCTCCCAGGGTGGCGGCAAAGGTGTTTTTGAATTTCCGGTAGGTGCTGTATAGGGAGTTAAAGGCGTCCCGGCGCACCCGGCGGTTGCCGCTTTCCATGAAAAGCCCGTAGCGCCCGTGGGTGACCTCGGTTTCTTTTCCCTCATCGTCGGTGATGGTGGGGAAGATCAGGTCGGCATTGTTAATCATTCTGAAAATATTGGAGGGGGCGGTGGACACCTCCCCTGCCTGGGCGATGATCCTTTCCTCCGAGGGGGACAGGGTGTGGGGCTTTTGCCTGAATACCTCTTCCAGTACGAAGCTGTAGCCCGCCAGGCCGGGGTTTTCCTTTATGAAATTATGCACCCGGGGCTCGGGTATGGTCAGTATTTCCGGAACTATGAAGGAGAGGGCCTCCTCCACTCTGGTGGTAAGGTTTTCCGCCCGGCCGGAAAGCGCCTGGAACCGGTCGTTGGTGTTGTCCTCATCACGCTTCATACGGGCAAAGGTGTATATTTTTTCTGCCAGCTCCTGAATTTCGCTCTCCAGTTTCAGGGCTTCCAGCAGTCTGTCGGCGGACTCGCCCAGTTTGCCCCTGAATGTTTCTATTTTCCCCAGCATTTCCTGTACCCGGAGGAAATCCCGCTCCCAGAGTTCTTCACCGGCGTATATGTCTTCAATCTTCCACTTGTATTGGTCCGGAATGTCCTGACGTTCCGGCAGGTTGCCTTTCTTCTCCATATATAAACCCTCCTGTTGCCGCAGCCGCGGAATTATACGTATATTTTACCTCTATTAAAATATATATCCGCTGTGCCATTATTAAAACACCGCGGGGGACTGTCTCCGGCAGAATGGAAATATTATTTAAAAGGCGTCCCCTGCCTGACGGCAGACGGACGCCTCATATAAAGCGCTATTGGATGTTGACTGTATCCTACAGGCCTTCTTCCAGTATGTCCAGGGCGGATGTGTCGCAGTCCTTGATAACTTCCACAATCTTGAACACCTCGGGAAGGACGTTCCTGATATAGAACTTGGCGGTCTGTATTTTGCCCTGATAGAAGGGATAGTCGAAGTGACCCTCGCCCAGTTCCTTGGCCTTCCTGGTGGCAATCGCCGCCTGTTCCAGCAGCAGTGAGGCCCCCCATATCATTGAGGTGGCGTGAAGGATCCTGGTGGAATAGAGGGGTACTATCTTTATGTTTTGCATAAAGATGCCCATTATAAACGTGCCTATTTCCTTGTACGCGGCCATGGCCCTGGCCAGGAGTTCCTGCTCCTTCTCCAGTCCCTCAATGCCTTTGTTATCCTCGATGGACTTGTCTATTTCAGCCAACCACTCCATGAAGACCTGCCCGCCCTCCATGGTCATCTTTCTGCCGATCAGGTCAAGGGACTGAATGAAGTTGGTGCCTTCCCATATGGAAAGTATTTTGCAGTCGCGGGCCGACTGGGCCACGGGGTACTCTTCGGTAAAACCATAGCCGCCGTGGACCTGGATGGCGTCTCTGACGGTTTCCCAGACCATATCGGAGGGGTAGGCCTTGACCAGGGGAGTGCTGCACTCTATTCTTCTTTTGGCCATCTTTCTCTCTTCGGGATCATCGCTGTGCTCGGCCAGGTCCATGTAATAAGCGACTTTGAGGATCATAGCCCGGCAGGCCTCTACCACCGACTTCTGGAAAAGGAGCATCCTTCTGACGTCCTCATGGTCTATAATTCTTGTTCTTTCACCCTTGCGGTTGGAAATGGGGCGGCCCTGGATTCTTTCCTTGGCGTACTGCAGGGCGTTATAGTATGCCTGTGCGGCGATGGCCATGGCGGAAAGACCGGTGTCCAGGCGGGCGCCGTTCATCATCTGGAACATTTGCGCCATACCCTCGGCCTTGCCGTCCTCACCGGGGATTTTGCCCAGCAGTATGCCGCGGCAGTTGCCGTTGTCACCAAAGCTGAGCATGGCGGTGGCGGAGCCCTTGATACCCATCTTGTGCTCTATGGCCACGGTGGATACGTCGTTCAGCTCGCCCAGGCTGCCGTCCTCATTTACCCAGTACTTGGGCACTATAAACAGGGATATGCCTTTTGTTCCGGGGGCTGCGCCCTCGCACTTGGCCAGCAGCAGGTGGATAATATTTTCGGTCAGGTCATGGTCGCCGGCGGTGATAAAGCACTTTGTGCCCTTAATCTTGTACACCATGGGCTCATCGGTGGCATAGGCCCTGGAGGTGATGTCGCCCACGTCGGACCCGCAGCAGGGCTCTGTCAGGCACATGGTGCCGGTCCATTCTCCGGAATACATTTTGGGGAGGAAGCGCTTTTTGTCCTCTTCCCGGCCAAAGCTCTGAATAAGTCCCGAAGCCCCTGCAGTGAGTGCAATATAGGGCATAAAGGCCGGGTTGGCGGCGCTGAAGAATTCACCTACCATGAAGTGCATTGTTGACGGGAGCCTTCCCTCTTCTTCAGGGTTGAAGTTTGATGCTCCGAAGCCGTTCTCCTGCATGAAGTTGTACAGGTCGTGGAAAGACGGGGGAACCATGACTTTGCCGTTTTCGAACCTTGCCCCTATTTTGTCGCCTTCCTCATTGGTGGGGGCCACGACTTCCTTTGCTATTTTGAGGGCCTGGTCAAGGATCATGTCTATGTCTTCAATGCCGTATACGTCCTTAAAAGCTTCAAAACCAAAAATCTTTTCCATGTCAAGCCATTCTTTTGCTATAAATTTGTGATCACGGTTGGAGTAAATGAAATTTGTCGCCAAAATACAAACCTCCCTATGATTTTGGTGTTTCCATTTTATTAACGTATTTCTTAATGTTCTGACTAGCCGGACTGTATGAATTTCCGGTACTCTCCATTCTCACCTCCGTATGGTTCAATATATAAACTTAATCATTAAAATACACTATAATATAATATCATAATTTTAACCTGATGTAACCGGAGATGGCTTTTTTTGATCCTGTTTTGTCATAATAATTGAGGTTGCACTGCGAAAAATTTTAGCGGGTGTAGTTTTTTCCGGGTGAACAGGTTCGTAAAAAACATGATTATGTCAGGAAAAAAACGCATAAAAGTTATAAAATTTTGTTAATTCATATGATATTATATAATCAGAAAAATAGCAGGGAGGCTGAGATATGGAAGCAAAAGTATGGCAACAGTTCTATGACTACGATGTTCCTGTTACTATCCGCTATCCACGTTTGCCGATTCAGGAACTGCTGAATTTGGCGTACAAGACCTGCCCCGACAAGCCGGCCATCAACTTTTACGGCACTAAAATAACATACTGGGAACTGCGGCGGCAGATTCTTCTTATGGCCAACGCGCTGGGGGCCCTGGGTCTGAACAAGGGCGACAGGGTTGGTTTGCATTTGCCAAACAGCCCCCAGTACATAATATCTTACTATGCCATACTAAGCCTGGGCGCCGTGGTTGTGAACCTTAATCCCATGTACTCCATGGATGAATTGAAGCTTATTGTTGAGGACACCGGGATCAAGGCCCTGATCACCTTCGACATGGTTGTTCCGGTAATCAGCAAACTGTGTAAGGAAGTGGAGATACCCTCGGTTATTGTGACAAGGGTGACCGATTTCGTCAAAGGAATGGGGCGCAGTACCGCCAAGGAGCTGGAATTGGAGGAGGGATGGCATCACTTTTCCGATTTTTTGGATAACAGCCCGGGCGCCAAGAGGTGCCGCGTAGAGGTGGGCCCGGACGATATAGCCATGATTAACTATACCGGCGGGACCACGGGGCACCCGAAGGGCGCGGTGCTCACCCATGCCAATATGGTGGCTTCTGTTTTCCAGGCCTATATGTGGGGCAGGGGTATAACGCAGCCTATTCCGGTGGAAAGACGCTTTGTTCTTTCAGTGCTGCCCTTTTTCCACGTTTACGGCAATGCCTTTGCTATGAATCTTTCCATGCTCAATTGCTCCACCCAGATTGTGGTGCCCCGCTTCTATCCCGATGAATTGATGGGACTTTTGGCCAACTTCAATGAAATAACCTTTTTCCCCGCTGTTCCCACCTTGATTGGCGCGGTGGTCAATCACCCGGACGCGGAGAAGCTGGACCTGGGCAAAAAATTCGGACTGCTCAATGCCGGCGCCGCGCCCATGCCGGTGGAGCTTATCGAGCGGGTCAAGGATATGGGCATATACTTCGGCGAGGGTTACGGCTTGACCGAATCGACATCACTGGCCACCTCCAATCCCATTATGGGGGTTAAAAAGACCGGCAGCATAGGCATACCTATGCCGGATACCGACGTGCGGCTGGTGGATGTCGAGGAGGGGGTGGAGGATGTGCGTCCGGGAGAACCCGGAGAAATAATAATCAAGAGTCCCCTTATCATGAAGGGCTATTGGAACAGACCCGAGGAGACCGCCGGGCAGATTCGCGACGGTTGGCTGTATACAGGCGATATAGCGGTCAGGGATGAAGACGGCTATATATTTATTGTGGACAGGAAAAAGGACATGATTATCGCCGGCGGCTTTAATATATACCCCCGGGAAATAGATGAGGTGCTTTACGCCCATCCCAAGGTGGAAGAAGCGGTCTCAGTCGGTATAGATGACACATACCGGGGAGAAACGGTGAAGGCCTACATTGTGCTTAGAAAAGGGGAGCAGGCCACCGAGGAGGAAATAATATCCTTCTGCCGGACCAAACTGGCGGCCTACAAAGTTCCCAAAATAGTTGAGTTTCGTGATTCCCTTCCCAAGTCAATGGTGGGCAAGATTTTGCGCCGTGTTCTCAGAGAGGAGGAAATGGCCAAAAAGAAGGCTGCAAATCCTGATAGCTGAGTGGGGTGTTAATACAGCTTTCGCACAGGAAAAATGCTTGCGATGGTCCGGCCGCGCCCGGTTCCAGGCTGGCCGGGCTTGTGCGAAAGTTGACTATAAATATATGGAAAGGGGTTGGTGGAAATAATCGTCGACTGCCATTGCCACCTGGACGAAAATATGCTGCCCCTTGAAATGATGATTCGCGCCATGGACAAAAACGGGGTGGGGAAAACAGCATTGATGGCAAAGCTGTGTGAGCCTTTTTACATGAAGCACAATTTGAAAAACCGGCTGATGTCTTCAATTTTCAGGAAATCCCTGCTGGGCTTCAATTCCTTGGGCAAAAAAATATATGACGGCTTTTTGGACAAAAAAGGCAATTTTCTTGTTCTGGGAGAAACATCGGCGATAGTTATGAGGCCGGACAACGCTCCATTGGTGGAGGCCGTAAAAAAATATCCGGGACGGTTTTGGGGCTGGATTACCATCAACCCGGAATACCGGAAAGAAGCCGCGGAGGAAATTGAAAAGTACGCGTCTGTTCCGGAGATGATTGGCGTAAAGGTGCACCCCTTTTTCCACAAGTATGACATTGAAGTAATGGACTGGGTGGCCGCCCTGTGCAGTGAAAGGAAAATGCCTCTGCTGATCCACCTTTCATCCCAGGAGGAATGCTACCGGTACCTGCCGGATAAATATCCAGGGCTGAAGGTGATCTATGCCCACGCCGGCATACCCCATTTCAAAAAGCTGTGGGCGTATATCAAAACAAAGAAAAATGTGTATGTGGACCTGTCCGGCGGGTACCTGGACGCCGGGCTTGCGGAAATGGCGGTCCGGAATGTGGGATATGAAAAGTGCCTGTACGGCACGGACGGCCCTTACGGAATAAGTCACCCCGGCGGTGATTACGATTATTCGGAGATGAAGGACTGGGTTGAGGGCATGAAAATACCCGACGGGCAAAAGAGGGATATACTGGGCAACAATTTTCTCAGTATAATCAGTTAGCCGGTCCGGGTTATGCTTTAAAAAAGGAGAACGGTGGGGTATTATATTACTTGGGTGTAAAATGTGCACCGCAGGCATGGCTTGCGGTGCAATGATATTGGGGGGAGTGAGCGCGCGTATGGAGAACAATAAAGACCAGGAATATATGCTGGCGGCCCTGATTGAGATTTACCGGGGGATGCCGGTGTACCTGCCGGAATTTGACCCTGCCATGGAGAGGGATGTTTTAAGGGACGTATTTTCCGCGGCCATCAGCTTTGCCGGCAATGACCAGTCCCGCATGGAGCTGAGCGGGGAGATAAACAAGTGCTTCAGGGAGGGCGCCACTATAAAGGAACAGGTGGACCTGGCCAGGGTCCAGTCCCCTGACGTGTTAAACGCCAAAATGGTGGCCGCGGCACATCTGCTCAAGATACTGGGGAATGAGAAGGTAAAGGTTATATTGTCCTGATTTGTAACAGGCTCCGGTATTATCCGGTTATTTGACCGGTTTAACAGGGGGTTTGTGGGATGAAGAGGCTGGCCTTCGGCCTGGCGGCGGCTTTTATCTGGTTATGCCTGTCAATAGGGCCTGCCGGTCCGCCGCCGCCGGAAAACAGCGCGGTTTTTCAGGCGGGAAGCGACAGTTTTATGATTAATGGCAGTAATCAGGAAATGGACGCCGTGGCCTATATTGAAAAAGGGCGGCTTTTTGTGCCGGTGCGCTATCTTGCCGAAGCCTGCGGTCTCAGTGATGAAGAAATAATGTGGGATGACCGGGGCCGGACCATTACCCTTGGCGGACAGGAAGATTCAATTGTAATGCAGGTGGGGAGCCAGTTTCTGAGTCAGGGCGGCAGCCTGACGGAAATGGATGCCGTTCCTGTGGTGGTGGGGGGCAGGGTTTATCTGCCGGCCCGGTGGGTGGTCCGGTCCCTGGGCTATGCGGTGGAGTGGGACAATTCCGTTAAGGCGTTGTTTATATACCCTTCCGGCGGGGTTATGCTTCAGCCTCCGGCCGGCGGGAGGTTGTTGCTGATTAACAGGGAGCACGCTTTGCCGGAGAACTACGATCCCGGTCCCCTGGTTGAAATAGGGGGGGTTAAAGTTTCCGGGAAGATGGAAAAACCCCTGCTTGATCTCATGGCAGAGGCCAAAGCGAAAGGGTTTGAACTGGGGCTTAACTCAGGCTACCGGACAGTGAGTGATCAGAAGTCCCTTTTTAACGCCCGGGCCGGGAGCCTGGGGCAGGCGGCGGCGGAGCAGACTGTCGCCCCTTCGGGATACAGCGAGCACCATACCGGACTGGCGGTGGATATTGCCGGAAGTCCGGCGGCGTACCGGTGGCTGGAGTCCAACTGCGGGAGGTACGGCTTTGTGCAGCGGTATCCCCCCGGCAAGGAGAGTGTTACGGGCTATGCGTATGAGCCCTGGCACTTTCGCTATGTCGGTGTTGCCGTGGCCCGGTTCATGCATGAAAAGAACATTGCCACCCTTGAAGAACTGGGGCCGTATTTTGGAATCTGAACCAGTCAGTCATATTTTTTACACCGCACATACCCTCTGAACCTTTCCTCTATTATGTTACCCATTTGGAAAACGGCGTCCTCGTTGCCCACCCTGCTGATAATCTGTATGCCGATGGGCAGCCCGTTTTCGTCCTCGCCGGCGGGAACTGTGAGGGAGGGGAGACCCCATACGTTGGCGTAGGCGACATAGGGCATGTAAATAAGAAAGGTTCTGCGGGCGGAAAACAACTGGCGGTACACCCTGGTGTGGGGCTGGGCCGGGACATGGTAGACGGGCATAATGAGTATCCGTTCATCCAGGTGCCGGTTTACTGTTTCTCCGCCGCTTTCAAGTATATTTCCCATTTCCCTTATCCTTGACGCGCCGGGTTTGAATAAACGGGCGCCGATAATGGCCCAGGACGCGTACCGGTGCAGATCGGCCCTGCCGGTGAGAACTTCTTTCAGGTATTCCAGAACCGGCCTGTCCGGCCGTTCGCCAAAGGCCAGCCGGGAGATCTCCCTTGCCCCGTCAATGGACATTATCTGCTGCCATAAAAGGGAGGACTCCCCGTAGTGGGGGGGCAGGTCCCGGTGGCAGTGGAAGTCGGCCCCGAGGGACTCCCGGATCTTTTCCAAAATCCCTGCTGTGGCGGCGCCGAGGGGGTGCCGGGGGTGTTTGGGGGGTATGCATACGCTGAAGCCGGAAAGATCTTTTTTTTCGGGGACCTTGCCGGAAATAATCTCATTTACAAGCCGGGCGTCGCTGACGGATTTGGCCAGGGCGCCGAAGCCCACCATTCTCTCCTGAAAAGGGTCGGTTACGTGTGGGAAATGTCCTTCCTGGGGCACCTGATTCCAGCCTGATTTAAAGCCCACCACGCCGTTGAAGTGGCTGGGAAAGCGTATTGAGCCCCCAATGTCGGATCCCAGGCCCACCGCCGCGCCTCCCACGGCAATAAGGGCGGCCTCCCCGCCGCTGGATCCGCCGGCGGTTCTGGAGGGGTCCCACGGGTTATTGGTTCTGCCGTACAGCTTATTGTCCGTTTCCTGGCAGAAGCAGAGGGTGGGTGTGTTTGTTTTGCAAAGGATAACCGCACCTTCAGTTCTCAGCCTTTCCACCGTTACAGCGTTTTTTTTCTCAAATTTACCCTTCCGGTGGGACAGGCCTCCGGTGGTCTTCATTCTTTCCACATTGAAGGCCTCTTTTATGCTTACGGGCACACCGAACAGCCTGCCTGCGGCCTTGCCGCTCTTTAAAATACGGTCGCACAGCGCAGCCTCCTTTTCGGCCTTTTCAAATCTGTTTTCAACCACGCAGTTCAGTGCCGGATTTACCTTTTTGATATGATTTATATACTGGGACGTTGCATCCAGGGATGTAATTTCCCCTGACCTGATTTTTATGGCAAGGGTAGACGCATCCATATCCAAAACGGATATCATAGTTTTTCCTCCCGGGTGTTGTTTGGCTGGAATGCCTGAGTCAAGGCCGGTATTAACAACCTGTTCCGGTAAAGGGCCGGTATTAAAAGTATCGGTTTGTATTGGATAATCTTTATGATTATGGATTAAAAAAAACGGTTCAGCTGCATGTCTATCCAGGTGTCTTTTAATTTGAATGTTATTAATGTATTATTAAAAATATACTAAAGAGTGTATTGATTTATGTGATGATGTCGTGCTTCGGGTAATAAGAAGGTTCAGATGTGACTAAGGATAATAATGAATTGGAGGAATCCTTTTGCCTGAAAACAATGTAAAACTCGCGCAAGGAGCTTGGTATGACGAGGGGGAGATACAGATCGATTTTCCCCCGGACTGGCAGGTAACTGTCTGCGACTGTCCGGCTGAAGGGATGAAACCCTTGACTGACGCGCAGTTCAGGCAGGCCTTTGCCTCCCCCATCGGCGCCAAAACAATAAGGGAGCTGGCTGAGGGCAAGTCGGAGGTGTGTATACTCTTTGACGATATCAGCCGGGGCACCAGGGTTTACGAGATTGTGCCCTATGTCCTGGAGGAGCTGTCGCTGGCGGGCATAAAGGATGAACAGATACGGTTCATCTGCTCCCTGGGGAACCACGGCGCCCACACCAGGCCGGATTTTGTCAAAAAGCTGGGGGAGGATGTTGTGGCAAGGTTTCCGGTTTTCAACCACAACCCCTATGAAAACTGCCGCCAGCTGGGGAATACCAGCCGGGGCACCCCTGTGTCGGTAAACGAAGAGGTTATGAAGTGCGATCTGAGGATAGGCATCGGCTGCATAACCCCCCACCCCTTCAACGGCTTCGGGGGAGGGGGAAAGATTCTTTTCCCGGGGGTTTCCGGGGCCGAGACAATCATGGGCAACCATGTGCTGTCGGCTTCAGCGCTGATGGGCTCAGGCCTTAATCCCGTTGAGGGGATGGGCAAGTTCGAGGACAATGTCATGCGGCTGGAAATGGAGGAGGTTTGCCGGATGGCCGGCCTGGACCTGGTGGTTGACGCCCTGGTCAACAGCCGCTGCCAGACGGTGGGCCTGGTGGTGGGCCACCCCATCGAGGCCCATTATGCCGGAGTCAAAACAGCCGGGGAGATATACGCCACCAGGCTGGTGCCGGGGGCGGACGTGGTGGTGGCCAACGCCAACTTCAAGGCCTGTGAGGCGTACATTGCCATGCTTATGGCCATAACCTCACTGAAGGTGCCCGACGGGGACGTTGTTCTGATCAACCATACACCCATGGGGCAGATTCCACATTACCTGCTGGGTGGATTCGGAAAATTTATCGGAGGCAAACTGTGGGCCCCGGAACGTACAAAGGTTATAGGACACCTGGCCAGGAAGATAATCATTTTCAGCCCGCACAGGAACCGCGCCGATGAGGAGTGGTTCGGGGGATTCGGGCGTCCGGTCTGGACAGACACATGGGACGGGGTGATGGACCAACTGAAGGAGAACCACGGCCCGGGCACAAGGGTAAATGTGTTCACCGACGGGACAATACAATATTACTTATACTGAGGGGATTTGGTGTCAGAATTCAGGAGTCAGGAGTCAGGAGTCAGAATAGTCCGGGCATTCCTTATGTGCAATTTAGGTCGTCACACGTCGCAGAGGTATGCATTTCATTAAAAGAGGGATCATTGACCAACTGATTAACATGGTAGTGTTCTATCCACGAGTGATGGCATCGGACTAAAACTCAGATCGGGTGAAGCTGGCATACAGAGGCTACAGATTTTTCTGGTGCAAGGAATGCCTAGCCACTTCTGGATTCTGGATTCTGGCTTCTGGATTCCCGACAGTATTAGGAATGACAAGCATTTTTCAGTATGGCAAGGAGGGTAAATGAATGCCGGGTCAGGAACAGCTGAAGACAGGTGTTATTGAAAAGGGCCTGTGCTCAGGGTGCGGGATGTGCGTGGACCTCTGCCCGTACATAAAGGCCATGCGGGACAGAGTGGGGGTGATCAACCCCTGCGGAATAAAGGAAGGAACCTGCTACATGGCGTGCCCGAAGGCCGGCCTGGATGTAAGCCGGATGGACAGCCTGGTTTTCGGCGCGCCGAGGGTGGACCAGGCGCTGGGTGTGTTTAAGGACATTTATTTTGCCAGGGCGGTGAAAAAGCCGGCGGGAGGCCAGTATGGCGGAGTGGCCTCCGGCCTGATGGCCTTTGCGCTGGACCGTGGCCTGGCCGGAGGGGCGGTGGTAACCGGGGGCGACGCTCTTAACCCGGGGCCGGTACTGGCCAAAAGCGGGCGGGAGGTTTTGGAGTGCGCAGGCTCCAGGTATACGGCGGCGCCGACTCTGGCGGCCCTGAACAGGGCGGTGAGGGAAGGAGAGGGAAAACTGGGCCTGGTGGGACGCCCCTGCCAGGTGGAGGCCGTGAGAAAGCTGCAGCAGGCGGAGGTAAACGAGGCCCACGGCGCTTGGCGGGGGTCGGTTGTCCTGACGGTGGGGCTGTTCTGCTTCTGGTCCCTGGACCCCGGCTTTTATGACTTTCTGTCCGAAAGGGCCGGGGGAGAGGAAATACTCAGGGTGGATATACCCGTGGAAGGGCTGACCATAACCACCTCCGGCGGGTCCCGCACCTGGCCGGTTGATGAAATAAGGCAGTACATAAAGGGATCATGCAACAGCTGTGTTGACTGTACCGCCGAGTGGGCCGACCTGTCGGTGGGGTCAACGGAATATGACCCTGCGTGGAACACGCTGGTGGTGCGCAGTGATGCCGGCAGGTCCCTGGTGGACGATGCGGCGGCGGAGGGGGTTATAGAAATTAAACCTTACCCCGCGGACCGGCTGCCCATACTGAGAAAGGCAGCGCTGAACAAAAAAATGAGGGTGCTGGCGGGGGAAGGGCGGCCGGACTACCTTTCAATCGACGGCTCATATATGGATGAGATGAAGAAACAGTGGGAGGTGCTGCAGTAATGAGTGTTTTTGCAGTTTCCCTTGATGAGCCCGGCCGCAGCGTTGTCCTGACCGGCAATGAGGCCATGGCCAGGGGGGCCATTGAGGCGGGAGTGGGCTATGCGGCATGCTATCCAGGCTCTCCCACCTCGGAGGTGCTGCCCACGCTGGCCATGCTGGGGGAAAAATTCAATATCTACACCGAGTACAGCACCACTGAAAAGGTTGCCATAGAGGGCGCCGCGGCGGCCTCCTTCGCCGGCCTCAGGGCGCTTACCATTTGTAAGGCCGACGGCTTTAACGTGGCCCTGGATTTTGCCACCTCGGTATCGCTGTCGGGGATACTGGGCGGAATGGTGATTATAGTGGGGGACGATCCCGGGGCCCACTCCAGCACAAAGGAGGAGGACAGCCGTTTTCTGGCCAGGACCGCCAACCTTCCCATACTGGAGCCGTCCGGCGTTCAGGAGGCCAAGGACATAACCCTGGCGGCCTTTGAGCTGTCTGAAAAATTGATGCTGCCGGTGGTGGTCCGGTGCACCACCAGGATTTGCCATGCCAGCGGGGATGTGAAGCTGGGCAATTTGCCGTCCGCGGAAAAGAAAGCATCCCTGAACAGGGACCAGAGGTTTGTCACCAATGCCATTTTACTGCAATTTATGAAAAACAAGGTCAGGATGGCGGCGTCCATGGCGGACAGCTCGCCCTTCAATACCTACACCGGCCCGGAAAATGCCGAAAGGCTGGTTATAGCCTCCGGCCCCAGCTGCAAATATTCGGTTGAGGCCGTGGAAATGCTGGGGCTGACCGGAAGCGTGGGGGTGGTAAATGTAGCCACCACCTGGCCGCTGCCGGAAAACTTTCTTTTGAAGTACCTTATTCCGGCCAGAGAGGTTGTTTTTGCCGAGGAAATCGATTCCTTCCTGGAGGACGGGGTGATGGCCCTGGCCGCCAGGCACTGGGATGAGTTGGGCGCTGTCAAGTTTTACGGGAAAGGCTCCGGCCATGTGGCCGGCCCGGGCGGGCCACATGTGGGGGAACTGGACCCTGATATAATGGCCGGCTGCCTGGGCAAAATTTTCAATGTTCCCTATTACCCCCCGGAGATGCCCAATTTGCGCGAGGCCCGGGATCTGATCAGCGGCAATATGCCCGGCAGGGAGCTGGCCTTTTGCGCAGGCTGCCCCCACAGGGCCTCCTTCTGGGCCATAAAGACCGCCATCGAGCTGGACAGCCGGGGGGCTATAGTGCTGGGCGATATAGGCTGCTATACCCTTGGCCTGGCCCGTACCGGGTACAACTTGCTCCAGACGGTGCACTGCATGGGGGGCAGCGTGGGGATAGCCGGCGGCCTGGGCAAGCTGGGCCGGTTCGGCTTTAAGCAGCCGGTGATCGCCATGCTGGGGGACTCCACCTTTTTCCATGCGGCCTCCCAGGCGCTGATTAACGCCCGCTACAACCAGTCCGCCATGCTCTGCGTGATACTGGACAATGAAACCACCGCCATGACCGGGCACCAGCCCCACCCCGGCATCGGGGTCAGCGCCACCGGGGAGCCGCTGGGCAGGGTAAAGATAGAGTCCCTGCTTTCAGGGCTGGATATTCCCGTTACCGTTCAGGACCCCTATGATGTGGAGGGCGCCATCGAAACGGTGTATAAACTCCTTCAGGAAAACGGCCCCAGGGCTCTGGTTATGAGGAGGGCCTGCGCCCTGGTGGCGGTTAAGGGCAAAAAGAAAAACAGGGTTTATGTTGACCAGGATCGGTGCATTGGCGACAGCTGCGGCTGCGCCAGGTTCTGTAGCAAGGTTTTCGGCTGTCCGGCCAATATTTGGGACAAAGAAAAGGGGAAGGCCATGATAGACGAGGCGGTTTGCAACGGCTGCGGCGTATGCGCTTCCCTCTGCCCGCGGCAGGCCATCGTGGTAGAAAGGACGGTGTGAGGAATGGGTGAGTTTAATGAGCCCCTTAATGTTATAGTTACCGGTGTGGGCGGCCAGGGGAACGTGCTGGCCTCCCAGGTTATTGCCGCCGCTGCGGTGGAGGCCGGGTACAGGGTTTCCATCGGCGAGACCTTCGGCGCCTCCCAGAGGGGCGGATCGGTGATGAGCCATGTCAGGATCAGCCGGGAGAAGACATACGGCCCGCTGATTCCCAGGGGGCATGCCCACCTCATAGTGGGCTTTGAGCCGCTGGAGAGCCTGCGGGTGCTGATGGAGTACGGAAACAGCGGGACAATGGTGGTAATGAACGACCGGCCCAACTACCCCATAGGAACTCTGCAGGGGGATGAGAAATACCCTGAACTCCGGGATATTGTAAGTGCGGTGGGCAAGCTGGTATCGAAATACTATGTTTTATCGGCCACGGACCTGGCCAAAGAGGCCGGGAACCCTATGGCGGCCAATATGGTGCTGACCGGGGCGGTTTCCGGCGGCGGGCTTCTTCCCTTCCACTCCGGGTATTTCACCGGGATGATTGACAGACTCTTTTCCGGCGAGGTGAGGGATCTTAATCTGAGGGCGTTCAACAGTGGCCTTGAGGCGGTCGGAAAGTCCTAAGAGGCCTGAAGGGATGATGCTTTATGCAATCCTACGCTATAAAACTCAAGAGCCGTATTGATAAGGGAATGGGCGACCAGGCGGCGGTCCGCTTCAGGGCCCTGCTGAAGATGGGGCTGAAGGCAAGGACCTCCATCTATATAAACAGGTGGCCGGACCTGTCGGACCAGGTAAGGGAGATCAAGGAAAGGTCCGTCAACGACCTGGAAAGGCTGACCAGACAGGCGGTAAGCCGGATGGAGGCCAACGGGTTCAGAGTGTTCAGGGCCGGTACCAACGCTGCGGCACTGGATTACATAAAGGGGATAGTGAGCGGCGGCCTGGTGGTTAAGTCCAAAAGCAACGCCACCAAGGAAATAGGCCTTACCGGAGAGTTGGAGAAAAAAGGCTGCCGGGTGGTGGAGACCGACCTGGGGGACAGGATATGCCAGCTGGGCGATATTCCCCCCAGCCACCCGGTGGGGCCTGCTGTCCATGTGCCGGTGGAAAAGGTGGCCGAAATATTTTCAAAGGAACTGGGAGAGACCCTCTCCTCCAATCCCTCCGACATTGTCAGGGCAGTCAGGCAGTCTATGAGGAAAGACCTGTTAAGTATTGATTTCGGTATTTCCGGGGCCAACGCCATCACTGCCGATACCGGATCAATAGTGCTGACCGAAAATGAGGGCAATATAAGGGCGCTGACCAGCCTGGCGCCGGTGCACATTGTGGTGGCCGGCGTGGAAAAGGTGGTTCCGGCCCTGGAGGACGCGCTGAAAATTGTTCACGCCGCGGCGGTTTACGTTGTGGGCCAGGATATAGGGACCTACATAACAGTCCTGACGGAGCCCCCCCTTATTGATAAGGAAGGGGACGTCCCCGGCAGTATCGGGCCGGCGGAGGTGCATGTGGTGCTCCTGGAACAGGGCCGGTGGGAGGCGCTGCGCGGCGGCTATGGTGAAACCCTCCGCTGCATCAATTGCGGCAGCTGCATGGTGGAGTGCCCCATCTACCTGGAGATGGGAGAAAATTTCGGCAGCAGGTATATAGGAGGCATCGGGGTTCTGCACACGGCCTTCAGGGAGGGCCGGGAGAAGGCCCTGGAGTCCGGGCTGGACCTGTGCATCAACTGCATGACCTGCGTGGAGAAGTGTCCGCTTAAAATAAAGACCCCCGGGTATATTCTCAAACTCAGGAGGGATATGGGCATGGCCCGGCATCCCCTGGCCAAAAGGGTGCTCCTGCGGCGGTTTGCCGCAAAGCCCATGGGTGAGGGAATTTCGTTTCTGGTAAAAAGCGGGGAAAGTCTTATGGGTGTTAAAGACCCCGGGCTTGACGGCTGGAGGCTTAAAAGTCCGCTTATGGACCTGGACTGCAGAAGGCTGTTTCCCTCATTGACGGAAAAAACATTTCTTTCCCGCTATGGCGGGGTTTCCCTGCCGGGGGGGAAAGCGGCCAGGGTTGCTTTTTTTGCCGGCTGCCTGATCAACCTGTTCTACACCGGTATAGGGGAGTCCGCACTCAGTCTGCTGCGCCGTCTCGGCGTGGAGGTGGTGGTGCCGGAGGGGCAGATGTGCTGCTCCATTCCCAGCCTTACCGCCGGTGACTGGAAAGGCGCCCTTGTCATGATGACCTCCAATATACAGCTTTTTGAAAGGGAAAAGGTGGACGCCATTGTCACGGCCTGCGGCACCTGCGGAAGCACCCTGCTGGAATATCCGGAACTTTTGAGGGACTGCGGGGACTGGCACCGGAGGGCGGTAGCTTTTTCCTGCAGGGTGAGGGACATTGCCGCCTTTATCAGCGACCTGGGGGTCCGGGATCTGGCCTGGGGCCAATACTCCGGGGATGTAACCTACCACGACCCGTGCCACCTCAACAGGGGCATGGGGGTCAGTGAGGCTCCCAGAAAGCTCCTCACAGGGCTGGAAGGGCTGAACCTCAGGGAGATGAACGACTCCACCGCCTGCTGCGGCTTTGGCGGCAGCTTCAGCTTTGATTTTTACAAGCTGTCCCTTGGAATAGGCGCCAAAAAAGTGGAGGCCATAGCCGGCACCGGTGCCGGCGCCGTGGTCACCGGATGCCCGGGCTGTGTCATGCACCTGAGGGACCTTCTGCAGAGGGAAGGCCATAGTATAGATGTATTGCACACCGTGCAGGTGCTTGATAAGGCTTTTGCCGGGCGGGGAGGCCGTTGAAAAAGCGGCAGGTGAGGTGATGGAAATATGAGCCGTCCATTGTTGGAAAGGGCCATGGAAAAAATAAGGGAAAAGGACATGGAGGTTTACCTGGTTGATAGCCCGGCCGCGGCCCGGGAAAAGGTAATGGAGATTGTGAAGGCCGGGCCGGTGGCCCTGTCCGGCAGCCGGTATATAAAGGACCTGTCTTTGAAGGAATGCCTGGAGTCCAGGGGTATTGAGTCCTGGGTGGCGGACAGGGATTATGCCCCCGCGGACGCCGCCGCCGGAGACGCCGGACGGCCCAGGGGAGTCCTGGCCGGAAAGCTGGCCGGGGCCGCGTACGGTATTACCGGGGCGACGGCCATTGCCGGCGATACCGGGTCCGTGGTGATCATGGAGGACCGTGGCAACGACCATATTATTTCCGCTCTTCCCTCCGTACATATTGTTATCGCCGGTACGGAAAGTGTGGTGCCATCAATGACCGAAGCCATGGCCCTGTGCAGAAAAATTTCACAGGAGGAACTCAACAAGCCCCTGGGCAGGCATATTTCCATAATCAGCGGCCCCAGTGCCACGTCGGATATCCAGGGTGCGCTGGTGAAGGGGATGACCGGGCCGCTGGAGGTTTACGTAATTCTTATTGCTTCTTGATATTGTCCATGCCATGGTAAATCTTTTGTAGACCCTTTATGAAATGTTCCTCCGAGTCGCCCAGGCAGTTTCTGAGGCGCCTGTTGAAATCAGTGCCCATGTCCAGCACTTTTTCCGCCAGCTCCCGTCCCCTGCTGGTGATGAAGAGCCTTATTACCCTGCGATCCTGGGCATCCAGACTCCTTTTAACCAGTTCTTCTTTCTCCAGCCTGTCCACCATGGTGGTCAGGCTGGAATTTTCTATGCCGGTACGGTTGCCTATTTCGGTCAGTGTCAGTCCGTCCCTTTCCAAAAGGGAGAATAGTATGAATGACTGGGCCAGGTTGACCCCGTACTCCTCAAATCTCTGTCCCATGTATTTTTCCACTTTTTTCATGGATGCTTTCATTTGATAGCAGATAAAGTCTGTGAAATCTTCCATTGCATGTCCCCCGTATCTTTTGTGACTGTGTAGATCAGGCTGTTTGATATACAGTCTATCTCCATGTATTTTGAGCTGTCAATATTACCATTTATAAATTTACGAATCGGAATTTATAAATCGAAAGGAATTTGAACTTCTTTGTTGAACAATACAGCATAAAGGAGGCGTATGAAATGTTTTTTTTAAACCCCCAAAATTACAAGCGGGAGTTTCCTGATGAAAAAAGCCGTCAAATAATGTTGGACACTATTCAGTTCTTTGAGCGCAAGGGTCTCAGCGGGATAAAGGAAGACGATCATGCCTGCCGCTGGTATGATGATTTCCTGCAGTTTATTGAAGACGAGCATATTTTTTCCATTCTTCTTACGCCCGCCGGCTACGGTGAGCCGGACGCCCGTTTCGACCTGTCCAGGATATGTGAATTCAGCGAATTGACAGCTTTTTATTCCCTGGCCTTTCAGTACTGCTTCCAGGTCAGCATTCTGGGTCTGGGCCCCATCTGGATGGGGAATAATGAAAATGTAAAGAGGTTAACCGGTAAATTGCTCAGGGAAGGAGGCATTTTCGCCTTCGGAATGTCGGAAAGGGCCCATGGTGCGGACCTTTATTCCAATGAAATGAAGTTGTACAGCCGGCCGGGAGGGGGCTTTTCAGCCAGGGGCGACAAATATTACATAGGCAATGCCAACGAGGCCGCTCTGGTGTCGGTTTTTGCCAAATATGCAGACAGCGGTGAGTTTGTTTTTTTCGTGGTCGATCCAAAGCACGACAATTATGAGCTGGTTAAAAAAATACGCACTTCCGGGGTGCGCCCGGCCTATGTTGGGGAATTTTCACTAAAGGATTACCCGGTAACGGAAAATGAAATTTTGTCCGAGGGGCGGTTGGCCTGGGATTCTTCACTTTCCACTATAAATATAGGCAAATTCCAACTGGGCTTTGCCTCGGCGGGAATTTGCCAGCACGCTTTTTATGAGGCCATTGACCATGCCCATAACCGCATTCTGTACGGGAAAAAGGTTACGGATTTCAGCCATGTGAGAAAACTGTTCACAGAATCATATGCCAGGATTACCGCCATGAAGCTGTTTGCCCTCCGGGCGGTTGACTACTTCCGGTCGTCTTCCGAGGAGGATCGCCGTTACTTGCTTTTCAACCCCATTCAGAAGATGAAGGTAACCACCCAGGGCATGAAGGTGATAGACATGCTGCTGGATGTTATTGCCGCCAAGGGGTTTGAGCAGGACACCTATTTTGAGATGGCCATAAGGGACATCGGAATGATACCGAGACTTGAGGGCACAACCCATGTAAACATGGCTCTGGTAATAAAATTCATGGCCAACTACTTTTTCGACAATGTTGATTATCCTGAAATTGCTGTGCGCCGGGATGCCCAGGATGACTCAAACCTGTTCCGTCAGACCACCGGCAAGCTGGCCGGGATAAAATTCCCCGATTACAGGAAGGCATACGAAGGGGTAAACCTTCCCAACACAGGCATTTTCCTTGAGCTGGCCGGCCTGTTCAGGAAAATGCTGGCTGCCGCGCCGCCCACCGGGGAACAGATGCAGGATGTAGACTACATGCTGCACCTGGGAGAGCTGTTCACCATGATTGTCTATGCCCAGCTGGTGCTGGAAAATGCAAAGCTGTTTAATGTTGACGATGATTTAATAAATCAAATCTTTGCTTTCATGGTCAGTGATTTTGCCCAGTATGCCCTGGCTCATCTGGCCAATTTTATCAATACCCCGGACCAGAAGGCGCTTTTGCAGAAAATGCTTAAACAGCCGGAATTAAACTCCGCTCAGTGTGACCGTTTGTGGCATGACCATGTTTTGTCCCTGCAGGGCCGGTATAAATAGCCGTCAGGACGGGGGTATCCGGTAAATCTCCCTGTACAGGGGCATCAGCTTTTTGTACATGTGCAGATAAACTCTGCGGAAGAGCCGGTCATAAATTTCCACAGCCCGGGGCTGTGGCTCAAAGGTGCGCCCCTTTCCGGTCATCTCCCGCACCGCCGTTTTGAGGTCCGGGTACAGCCCGGATCCCAGGGCGGCCAGGATGGCGGCGCCCAGCCCCGACGCCTCGTAAGTTGCCGGCCGGGTGGCCGGGAGGTTGAAAATGTCGGCGGTAATCTGCATCATCTGGTCGCTTCTGGACCCTCCGCCGCAGACATAAAGTTCACTGACCGGAATGCCCGAGCGCTTTTCTATCCTCTCTCTTCCCTCCCGGAGGCCGTAGGCCAGCCCCTCCAGTATCGCCCTGTACAGGTGCGGCATTGTATGTTGGCCGCCAAAGCCTATTACCGCCCCCCTGGCCTCGGGGCCGGGGTATTTAAGGCCGGGGGACCAGAAGGGCTGCAGCACCAGACCCATGGAGCCCGGCGGTATTTCCCCGATGGCCCTGTCCAGTACAGTTTCCGGGGCCAGCCCTTCCTTCATGGCCTGCTCCACCACCCGGACGGCAAACTGGTCCTTGAACCAGGAAACCATCCAGAATCCTCTGAAAATCTGGACCTCAAGGTTGTATTGCCTCGGGCAGGCGCTGGGGTAGGGGGGGATAAGGGGTATTGATTCTATATAGCGGGGCGAGTTGACATTTATGGTGGCGGTGGTGCCGTACCCTATGCACCCCTGGTGTGGCTCCAGACACCCGGACCCCAGCACCTCGCAGGCCTTGTCCGATGCTGCCGCAATCAACGGCAGGCCCTCCGGCAGGCCGGTGTCCCGGGAGGCGGCGGGGGTTATGTATCCCAGCGGATTACCAGGGAAAACAAGATGGGGCAGCGTTCCGGGCTTTACGGCTATGCCCCGCCACTTCCAGTGGGAAAGGGGCGCCCAGTCCTGTTTGCGGTAGTCGAAGGGAAGGTATCCCACCTGGCAGCCGGTGGAGTCGGAGAAATTACCCGATAGTCTGTAGGTCAGGTAACCGGAAAGAAAAAGGTAATGGGCGGTTTTTTCCCAGATCTCCGGCTGGTGCTCCCTGATCCAGTTTATTTCGGCCTCGGCCTGAAGATAATTCAGTGTCCCCTTTACACCGGCTATACGGAATACGGTGTCATACAGGGGGCCCAGCGGCGGCAATTTTGACGCCCGGCGCTGGTCCAGCCAGACTATGGCCGGGCGCAGGGGATTGCCGCCGGAGTCAAGGTTAATCATCGTGGCCCTCTGGGTGGTAAGGGCCACTGAGGCGATGGATTCAGTGGAAACCTTGCCCTGGTTCCAGAGCTTTCGGCAGGCTTCCGCCAGGCACCGCCAGTAATACCGGGGGTCCTGTTCCGCCCAGCCCGGATGTGGTGACTCATAGGGCGAGGAATAGATTACCCGGGCGCTGTCGAGTATTTTTCCCCGGAGGTCGAATGCCAGCGCCCTCACGCTCTGGGTGCCCGCATCTATTGCCAGAACCGCTTCCTTTTTCATTTTACCGCCTCCCGCAAGTTATTTCTCCGTAGACTGGTTAATCAGAGATGGACTGTATGCCTTACGCCATAGTTCCCGATACCTGCCCAACTCTTTCTCCCAGTGCTTATCAGTCCAGTTGAGGGCCGGCTGGGCCAATGACCGAACCCGGTCCATCAACTCCAGGCCCCCCATGGGCAACTGCAGTCCTATCCTTACCCGGCGCAGCAGCAGGTCATCCAGGTGTACCACTCCTTCGTGGCGGGCGGCCCACTGTATTTCTGCCCACAGTGTTTCGGTTCCGGGGATTTTTTCCAGGCCCATGGCGCCGGATTCCTCCATCACAGCCGCGGCATCGGCCCCGAAGCGGCCGGCCAGGCGGCGGGGTCCGGCATCGCCTTCCGGCAGCCCGCTCTTATTCCGGTCAAACAACCCCCCTGTGCCCTTTGGGGCCGAAGGGACGTGGGAAAGCCATTTGACGGCGCTGTTCACGGCCTCCCGGGCGATCAGGGCAAAGGTGGTCAGCTTGCCTCCGGTTACCGTGACCAGGCCGTTATCGCTCCAGACCACGTGTTCACGGGATTCCCTGGAGGGGTTTTTCTTGCCTGTGTCGACCACCGGGCGTACACCGGAAAAGGTGGATATAACATCCCCGCCGCTCAGCCCGAGGGAAGGGAAAATTTTTCTTGCCGCCCCCAGCAGGTATTCCCCCTCGCCGGGGCTTATCCCGGGCTCGTCATCGAGGGAAAATTCATGGTCGAGGTCTGTGGTTCCCAGAAGGGTTACCCCCTCCCAGGGGAAAACGTAAAGGGGTCGCCGGTCCTCCGGATGCATAAAACTTATGGCCACTGAAACCGGGAGACGCCGGCGCGGAAACACCAGGTGGCTTCCCCTGAGGCGGCGCAGCCTGGGGGCGAAGCCGAGAAGTGACCTCATCCGGTCGGCCCATACACCGGTGGCGCTTATTACCGCCCCGCACTGCACCTCGTAATCCCGGCCGGAAACAACGTCCCTCACCGCCACGCCCCTTACCCTCCCGGATTGGTCCAGGCAAAGGTCTTCCACCCGGGCGTAATTGAGGGCCACACCGCCCTTCCGTTCCGCCTCCCGGATAATGCGCAGCACCAGGCGGGCATCGTCGGTCTGGGCATCCCGGTACCATAAACCGCCGGTAAGGCTGTCATTTTTAAGATGGGGGGCCAGGGACAGGGTTTTATCCCTGCCATATCTCCTGCGGCTTTTTTTCATGGCCAGGGTATCGTATAGCGCCAGCCCAATCCTTATCATCAGTGGGCTTAGCCTGTCATTGCCGTAGGACGGAATCAGAAAGCCGACGGGCTCCACCAGGCCGGTCAGTTCCCTCAGCAGCATCTCCCGCTGGCGCACGGAGTGCCAGGTTGTTTTAACCTGTCCCTGGGCCAGATATCTCAGCCCTCCGTGGACAAGTTTGCCTGAACGGCTGGATGTTCCCCAGGCGAAGTCCCTCTGCTCCAGGAGAAGGCAGCGCAGCCCCCTTCCTGAGGCCTCCCTCAGCACACCGGCGCCGGTTATGCCCCCGCCTATAACAACTATATCCCACCGGCTGTTCAGTATTTCCGGAATTTGTTCCCGCGTCTCCATGGAAAGACCTCCAATTCCCATAAACTTATACTAAGTGAATTCCGGAGGGCGGTTACAGTACCATTTTTCCGGTGTTCATTATCCCTGAGGGGTCCAGGGAGCGGCACGCGGAACGGATAACCTCCAGTCCCAGAGAACCCTTTTCCGACTCCAGGTAGGTCAGGTGGTCGGTTCCCACGCCGTGCTGGTGGCTGATGGTAGCGCCGGCCTCCACTATGGCCCGGCTGGCGGCGCCCTTCAGTGAGCGCCAGCGGCTGAGGTTTTTCTCCGGGTCGGCGTCCAGGCGGAAAAGGTATGTTGTATAAATGCTGGACCCGTGCGGATAAATATGGGAAAGGTGGGTAAAGACATGGACCCTTTCACCCTCTTCCTTCAGCCCATGTCTCAGGGCGTTGTCCACAGACTGTACTGTGGAGGGAACCTTGTCCCAGGTCGTTGCCGTTTCCAGGGTGTCTACTGCATAGCCCATTTCCCACAGGTTATTTCTCAGGTAGGGGACCAGGAACCTGCTTCTCAGCCATTCTTTGCCCGGCCTGGAGCCCACGGCGACGCCCCGGTTTTGGGAGATTATTTCTTTGGCCATTTTCAGGGAATGATGGACCTTTTTACCGCTGCCGGCCGCCCCGAACAGCAGCATGCATTTACCTTCTCCGGCCCCTCTGATGGAAAGCCATTTTTCCAGCAGCTGAATGGCCTTGCCGTGTCCGGCCAGGGCCAGGTTGGTGGTGGTTTCTTCCGGCAGGCTAAGCCTCATCATGCAAAGGGGAATTCCGGCCCGGGCAATTTGCCGCACCGCCGACATTCCTTCCTCCGGTCCCGGGAAAAAGGCTGCCTGGAAGCACTCTTTCTCAGGCAGGGGGGATACCCTTACCACAGCCCTGGTTATGATTCCCGCCCTGCCCTCGGAGCCCAGAATGAGCTGGCGCAGGTCAGGGCCGGCTGCAGACGCCGGTATGACAGGCAGAATGAGGCTGCCCGCGGGTGTTTCCACCGTGCCGCCGGTGAAAAGGCTGTCAATCTTACCGTAGCCCAGGGAGAATTGCCCGGCGGACCTTGCCGCCACCCATCCTCCCAGGGTGGAGTATTCAAAGGACTGGGGGTAGTGGCCCAGGGTGTAGCCAAAGGGGCGCAGGGCGTTCTCCAGGTCCGGCCCCCGCACCCCGGCCTGGAAATCGGCCAAGCAGCTCTTCTCATCAAGGTTAATCAGCCGGTTCATGCGGCCCATGTCCACGGTAAGTACGGGCCGGTCACCCTTTGGAGCGCTCAGGTGCCCCACCACGCTGGTCCCGCCGCCATAGGGGATCAAAATGGCGCCCTTGTTCTTTGCATAGTTAAGTAATTCCTTCACGTCCTCACCGGACACAGGGTAGGCCACACCATCCGGGAAGGACGGCACTGTGCCGGTTCTCATGGCCACCCAGTCGGGGAAGCTCTGCCCGGCGCAGTGCAGCAGCCGGTCAGTGGCAGCCGTGGTTATAAGGGGGTGTTCCTTCAGCCGTGATGGGGGAACCCTGGCCGCAGCCTCCTCAAGGGTTATATCCCTTGCCGCGGCGACGGCAGGCCCGAGGGCCGCCTCAATAAAGGCCAGCGCCGAAGGGTTTACCGGATAGGTGTAGCTGTCATCACCCCAGCCGTTCCATCGTCTCATTTTCTATAACCTCCAGTTAATAAGGTTTGTTATATTATCCTGATATGCTGATACTGTCAGGAATTCAGAAGCCAGAAGCCAGAATTCAGAATGGTCGGGCATTCCTGATAAGTAAAATGAAACTTATCAGCCGGGCTAATAAAATTCTGTGTTATCTTTGGTTTTAAAAAATGAGGTTTTTTGCTGAAACCCTTTTTCGGTGCCGCTCGCGGCACGGGGAACCCCCCAATTCCCGATTCCCAATTCCCACAAAACATGCGGCAAGGGAGTCTGAATTACTGATTCCGCCACCTGTAAGGTGGCACCGGCCATAGGCCGGTTATTTTATAACGCTTAGGAAAGTATAGTTCTCCTCTGTTTCCGACTTTCCGTTAAAAGCGTTTCAAAAAAGCATTCCTCTGTTGGCTATAGGGAAGCCTTAAACATTAAGGCTTTTTTATGCGGGTTTTCCAGAGGTGAATACTTTCCTCCATGGCGTCCCTGGCGGCGGATTCGGCGGCAACCGGGTCGGAGGCCATGGCCGAGGCCAGGAGACGGCGGTAAAACCTTTTCGATGCCTGTCTTGCCTCCTCTCTGGAGAAATACTGGCCGGCCAGCTTAATGTACAGAGTGTCAAAGCTGTTGAGCAGCAGCGGGTAGATGGGGTTTCCGGCCAATCCGGCGGCGCTTTTCTGAAATTCCCAGTCAAAAACAGAAAAGGCCTCCGGGGTGTCTTCCAGTTCGATACTCTCCACCAGTGCCGCCACAACCCTGGCCGGGTTTTTGGTGACGGCGCTCCTGATAAAGGCAGGCGCCAGGGCAGCCCTTATTTCCAGAAGATAAATAATGAATTCCTCATGAAACACATCACTGTTGCCGGTGATATTTGCAAGGGTATTCAGATTGCCGGTTTTCCAGAAATCATTGACCACCGCGGGCCGTCCCTTCCTTATGGTGAGCCAGCCATCCCGCTCCAGGCGCCGCAGGGCGTCCCTTAAGGTAGGCCGTGCCACACCCATTTTTGACGCCAGTTCCCGCTCCGGGGGCAATTGAGTCCCGGGAGGGTACTCGCCTCCCAGTACTGATTTGATCAGCCTTCTCTCCACATCATCAGAGGTGCGCCGTTCAGCAACTGCGACTGTCAATGCTGTACCCTCCCTATGGTATGACAACAAATATTCAGTGGTAATACCACAATACCAGAGGAGGTTAATTGTGTCAATCCCGTATGCCGGAGGAAATTTCCCGCGGCTACCCTGAAAAGGGCTTATACTGATATGCTTATTCTGTCAGAACTCAGAACTCAGGACTCAGAAGGGTCCGGGCATTCCTTGTATTTTCGTTCTCTGATGGTGCCGCTTGCGGCATGGGGAACTACCCGGTCTGCTTGAATGAATAATTGCCGGGCTTTTGTTTAATCATATGGAGAGGTATATTGAGGAGGACAGATATGTCTAAATTGCTTTGCATTTACGCCAATCCCAAAAGCCCCGGGGAGTCAAAGAGCCTTACCATGGCCGGAGTCTTTCTGGATGTATACCGGAGAAAGCACCCCGGCGACACCATAAGTGAGGTTAATGCATATGGGGATAACATTCCTTTCATTGACCCCGATGTATTTTCCGGGTGGGGTAAATTTCAGAGGAATGAGGCCCTTACCGGGACCGAGCAGGAGAAGGTGTCCCGTATAGCGGCCCTGACCGACCAGTTCATAGAGGCCGACATTTATGTATTTGTCACTCCCATGTGGAACCTTGGCCTGCCACCCATGATGAAAGCCTACCTGGACACAGTGGTCATAGCCGGGAAAACATTCAGATATACGGAAGAAGGCCCGGTAGGGCTACTCAGCAACAAAAGGGCGGTTCACATACATGCCAGGGGAGGAGTATACTCAAAACCGCCCATGTCGGAAATGGACTTTGCGGACAGGTATCTAATATTACAACGTTAAGTAATGATTGACTGGTGGTATTTTCCATGAGATAATATGCTCATGAAAACATCAGAATTAAAAAAATGCCAAACCCGTTTAAAAAACTTTCTTTCGGATCTATTAAGCCTGGT
>JBMOPF010000055.1:0-42925 GCA_049325075.1 Bacillota bacterium
ATCTCCGGCTGCAACAGTCTCTAAACTCGGTCGCCAAAGGACTGTCAACCGCCTTCGAAAGTCGCGTCCAGCTCCTCTCAGGCTTTTGGCGGCGTCCAGCCGCCAAATTGTCAGTCCTTAGGCTCGGTCGTTAAGAGACTGTAGCAGCCTCCGATAAATTCCGCCCGGGGTTGAACACTCCCCCCGGATGCATGTCGCTTAAGGGTCCTCCGAAAGGAATGCCCGGACCCTTCCGGCTCCTGGCTTCTGGCTCCTGGCTCCCGACAGTATAAGCATTTCAGAATAAGTTATTTTCAGGGCAGAATTCAGAATGGTAGGGCATTCCTTATAAGTAGTGAACACATTTTCATCCTTCAATGGTGCCGCATTTATGCGGCATGGGGGTCTGGATTCTGGATTCTGGATTCTGGATTCTGGATTCCTGACAGTATAAGAATATCAGAATAAGACTTTAATTATCCTGATATTATCTCTATCTCGCCTTCTTTATCCAGCTTAAATGTACTTCGCCCCAATTCCCGGGATACTGTCACACGCATAGACCCTATCTGAATGGTGGGTCCGGGCACACTCCTGGTAACCCTTACCCGCTTATCGGACTTGACCCTTACCAGCGGGGGGTCCCCCAGGGTGCTGCCCAGTTCCCCCACCTCAACATTGGCTTCGGAATAAATCTCCCCACCCTTGAAGTGACCGGATATTTTTACATTTCCCCCCGCATAAACTGTTGTGTTTACACAGCCCTTTCCTGTAACAGTTACCGGGCCGGAGCACATTATGGTAGATGATGACGCGGAGTCGAGGGTTATGCTGGCAGTCTTGTCTTCACTGGAATCCATAATTGCTATTGCCCTGGCGAACTTTTGCATCATCTCCTTGAAAGTCTCCCTGGTAAACTGCATTCCTGAGATAATTTTAGCCGATTCCACAGCTTCCACCACCTCATTGGGAAGGTTAAAGGTTTTTACCGTTACAAGTTTCCGGACATTAGCCCTAATATCCTTGAAACGGTTGTCTATCAAGGTATTGACAATGTGGGAGAAGGAGAAGCTGTGAGACTGTTCCTTTATTTTGTCCATAAACTGTAATAGTTTTACCAGATCATTAAATATATCCTGGACAAGGTATTTTATTTTTCCGCACTCAGTGGCGCCCATACCAGCCACCACCTCACTGCTGATGACTGTCTTCTGCACCGTCAGGCTCTCGCCGCAGTATACATGGGCGCCGGAAACCACCCCGCCTATACTGACACTGCCTGATGCCTCAAGGGTCATTGTTTCCCTTACATTGCCCGTAACAATGACATCGCCCTTAAACCTGATATTACCGGTCTTTAATGAGACATCCCCGTTCACCGTGTAGGTGGGCTCAACCGAAATGCTTACGGTAAGTCCCTGCCCCTTGAACACCGGCCTCCCCCTGGTGACGGAATAAACCTTGTCGCCGTTTTCTTCCAGCCTTACTCCCTTTCCTGCTATAATTCTGGCCTCTTTTAAGGGCGCCGGCGCAACAGGCTCGCCGGTCACCGCTATACCGGGCTTACCCTCCCGGGGCGCATGCCTGACGGCAAGGAGCACACCTTCGTTTACCGAGGTCAGGTTGCTTGTCTCCCTGTAATCCACAGCCTTGTCAGATTCGTTTTCCCCTACATCCTCTTTTTTATCCCATAATATTTCAACCCATCCGTTTTTACCCTGCTCAGGAGGTGTGCCACGGGCAATAATCTTAACTCCGTCGGCATCACCGGAAACACATTCTTCTATCACATCTTCAAACACGCCGTAAATAACACCTTTTTTCTTCAGGCTTTCCAGAATGTCGTCCCTCGTAACCTCGCTGCCCGGTTTCAACATTACGGATGCTATCATTTTGTCCCTTGAGATATCAATCTTGATAAGATCGGACATAGGCCTGTCCTTCCCTTACAAATATTTTAGTTTGATTATATTATTGCAGAAAATACCTCAAAAATCTACAAAAAATTAACCATGCTTATTTGGCAGCCCTGAAAACATCTGTTTTTTAAAACAAAGAACCCGGTATTACCGGGTTGATTCACTATTATTATTATGCCGGGAAACAAAATGTTTCCCCTTATGTTTAGCCTCAGGTAAACCTATAAGGCCTGTCACCGGACCCGCCGCAACCGCAACCCTGGTTCCCGGCGGTTTCTTCCTTTATTTTGCTGCTGCCGCATACGGGACACCTGTTGTTTTCCGGCTTAAAGATAAGGTATTTGACCTCGAACCTGTTTTTACAGTCATCACACTTACAATACATTATCGCCACTGTCTTATCACCTCCGGCATTATACCCCCTTGCATTAGCATATGGCATCCCTTAATATTTATATTATTTTGAGTACCTATACCCTCCGGGGTATTTTTTTCATAATACCACAGGCGGATAATTACGTCAATTGTCCATCGTTAATTGCGGAGTTAATACGATTTATCAGATTTCTGGCGGCCCCGGCGACATCCGGGGCCGCCACCACAGCGGTGATTACCGCCACCATGTCAGCCCCGGCCTCCATCACGCTGCCGACATTGTGGTCCTTAACCCCGCCAATGCCCACTTTTGGAATACGCACCCCGGCAGAAACCTCCCTCAACAAATCAAGCCCCACCGGCGCACAGATGTCCTCCTTGGACCGGGTCTCGAATAATGGGCCCACCCCTATATAATCAGCCCCTCCCCGCTCGGCTTCTATGGCCTGATCAAGGCTGTGGGTCGAAATCCCTATTATCATGTCCGGCCCCGCCACCCTCCTGGCCACCTCCAGGGGCATGTCATCCTGACCCAGGTGAACCCCGTCGGCGCCGACGGCCAGGGCTATATCCAGCCGGTCGTTGACTATAAAGAGGGCCCCGCTTTCCCTGGTCAGCTCCCTTACCGCCAGTCCGGCCTCCACCAACTCCCTCCCTGTCATCCTTTTTTCCCTCAGCTGAATAATTCCGGCCCCACCCTCCAAGGCGGCCTTTACCACTGAGGAAAGGCTCCTTCCTTTTGAGAAAGACTGCCCTGTAATAACATAAAGCTTATTTGATTTTAATTTTTTTACCCTGTCGTCACGTTTCACCAATAACCACCCCCAACGCCCGGTTCCCGCCCGATATGGCCTATCATGGCCTGGGACATTTTTCACCCAGATACCTGTCCACCATTTTAACTGCACAGAATTCTCCGCACATGGTACAGGTTTCAGTATCCTCGGGGTTGCGGTCCTTCCTGTACTTCCCGGCCTTTTCCGGATCAATGGCCAGGCTGATTTGCTTTTCCCAGTCCAGGGCCTTCCTGGCGGCGGACATTTCCCTGTCCCACAATGCCGCCCCCGGCACTCCTTTGGCTATGTCAGCCGCATGTCCTGCAATGCGGCAGGCTATCACACCCTCCCTTACGTCCTCCGGGGTGGGCAGGCCCAGGTGCTCCGCCGGCGTCACATAACAGAGAAAGTCAGCCCCCGCCGATGCTGCGATTGCCCCTCCGATGGCGGAGGTAATATGGTCATATCCCGGCGCCACATCGGTAACCAGGGGCCCCAGCACATAAAACGGGGCCTCCCTGCAGATGCTTTTCTGTATCCTTATGTTAGTGGTTACCTGGTCGATGGGGACATGCCCGGGGCCTTCGACCATCACCTGGACCCCTGCCGACCTTGCCCTGTCCACCAGCTCACCCAGTACAATCAATTCCTCCAGCTGTGCCCGGTCTGTGGCATCCGCCAGGCAGCCCGGCCTTAGGCCGTCACCGAGACTGAGGGTAACATCATACCTCAGGCATATCTCCAGCAGCCTGTCATACTCTTCATACAAAGGATTCTCCTTTTGATTGTGCAGTATCCAGCCTGCTGTAAAGGATCCCCCCCTGCTGACAATATCCGCCAGGCGCCCCTGCCTTTTCAATCGTTCCAGCACACCGGCGGTCACCCCGCAGTGCACCGTTAAAAAGTCCACACCATCGGCAGCGTGATCCTCTATTACCCTGAAAAGATCATCCGCAGTCATGTCCACCACTTTTCCGTATTTTTCAACGGCCTCCACCAGCGCCTGGTACACCGGGACAGTGCCCACCATCACAGTGCTGTTGGCAATGATGGTCTTCCTTATTTCATTCAGGTTTCCACCGGTGCTGAGGTCCATCACGCTGTCCGCTCCGGCGTCCAGGGCGCACCTCAGCTTGAGCAGTTCGTCACCGGCATCCATAAAGGCTGTGGAGGTCCCTATGTTGGCATTCACCTTTGTCCTGAGACCCTTTCCCACGCCGGCGGGCAAAAGGTTCCGGTGGTTTTTGTTGCAGGGAATGACAATTGTCCCCCGGGACAGGCCGTCCCTTATAAACTCAGGGCTCACCTTTTCGTCTGCGGCCACCTTTTCCATTACCCCGGTAATAATCCCCGACCGGGCGGCTTCCAGTTGCGTCATCTATCCTCACTAACCTTTCATACGGGAAATGATTTGCTCGGCCACCTTCTGTCCGGAAAGAAGCATCCCTCCGAATACCGGCCCCATTCTCAGACCGCCGCAAACAGCGTTGGCCGCCATACCTGAAACGTACAGCCCCGGATATACCTCCCTGGTATTAAGAACAACCTGCTCCTCGCCCCGGGTGGCCCACATGGGCTTCTCTCCCTCAAGGCCGCCGGAGGGTGTATTCAGCACATTACCCAGCTTGCGCACCAGAATGGAGGTTACCGAGGCGTCGTGCCCGGTGGCGTCAATCACGAACCGGCACCGCATGACCAGGGGATCCACGTGAAACCTTCCCATTTCCACAGGAGTCCAGTTGAGAACCAGGCCTGTAATCCCATCTTCCCTTACCATGACGTCCTCGGCGGAAATAAGATTCATTACCGAAGCCCCGGACTGCACCGCCCTCAAGGTCAATGCCGCCACCGATTCCACCGATCCCGCGGTATAATAGCCCTCCCGGTATACGTTATGCCTGATGCCGAATTCCTCCATCAGGGGCAGGGCGTCTTCCTGGATGACTATTTCATTCATCATCATGCCACCGCCCCACATTCCCCCCCCCACGCTAAGCTTTCTTTCAAAAACTACTGTCTTTATGCCCGCCCTGGAAAGGTAGAAGGCCGCCACCAGGCCGGAGGGCCCGCCCCCCACTATGGCCACGTCCGACTCAAGCACATCCAGCAGGTGGCTGGTATACCTTTCAATAATCGCCTTCGAAATTGTAGTATCCTCAAGATGCATTTGCCCACACTCCCTTTTTAAAATTAAAAAGCCGTGCACCTGACAAGGCGCGCGGCTGTATAATCACATCCTTCCCTACGCGAGCATTACCTCGATCAGGTTATAAGGGTCCGGGCTCACTAGCCCTATCTCAGCCCAAAACATGGACACCCCTGAAAAACAACTTATTTTCTTGATAAGATATTATACACCGGCCCGGTACTGGATACAATGTATTTTACACAGCCGGCGCCGGGAAAAATACATCAAAATATGTTCAACCGCCATAAATTGGCACCAAGAAGATAAATAACGCGCTTCATTCTGCACATAATAAGATCACGGGTTCACGGTGGCCGGGCAAGATTATTGCGGGTGTTGTAACGGTCTTCGACAGCCGAAAGGTTGCCGCAGGCTGTGCAGATACGCGTAATAGTTGTAGCAAAGGCCATTATGGGCTCAAAACAGAGGGGCCTCATCATATGATGAAGGCCTCTCTTAAATCTTTCAGGGTATATTATTTTTTGTCAGCTCCATAATATCCGCCGCCACAGAACCCGGTTCCAAAAACAAGCAGTATCAGGATAAGGAAAATAATAAAACTTCCGCCGCCAGCCATTCCATATGCCATATAAATAAATCCCCCTTCCTTTTTTTACAAAATATTCTCCAATTAATTAAAATGTTACAAAGGATGGGGAGAAAAATTAAAATAACCGGCCTATGGCCGGTGCCACCTTACAGGTGGCGGAATCCAGAATTCAGGAGTCAGAATTCAGAATGATTATGCATTTCTTATAAAGCACAGGGAAAATACAGGTTTCCTAATTTCCGATAATCATTAAACAAGCGCGCCATCGCGGCGGCATAAAGGCTTTATCACAATACCCAAACTCTCCTGACTTCTGACTCCTGGCTCCTGACCCGGATTTTCTCAGCATAAGCATCTAAAGGCCCAGATTCCGGCCAACAATGATGACCACAAATTCCGGTATGCCGGCAGGCCTGACCTCGGTAACGGCTGTTATCCTGCAAAAGCGGGCAGGGGGTGAACAATCGGCGCAAAAGGTGGATTTGGCGCATGGCGACGGCAGCCCAAGGCGGTAAAAATTCAGCGGTGCCGCCTCGTTCTTTATTCGCGACATCGCAGCCTCCCTGTCCCTGACAATCTTATTGATGCCTGCCACCACAATAACCTTTCGCGGGCCGAAGGTCAGTGAGGCCACCCTGTTTCCTGAACCGTCTATGTTTACCAGGTGCCCATCCGCAGTAATGGCGTTGGAACTGGACAAAAAAACATCAGCCGTTATCTGGCGACGCCTGATCTCATCAATTGCAGCCGGGTCCAGACCTTCCTGCCAGTGGTCGAACACCTGGTGCCCCTTCTGCTTCAGAAGTTCCAACACACCCAACTGCCTCAGTGTTACCGACCCCCCGGCCCCAACAGTGGCACCGGCCGGAATCCTTTTCATAATCTCCTCAACCGCCTGCTCACCATCAGGGGCATAGAGGGCCTCAAACAGGTTCCTGTTAAGGGCTGCAACAACCCTGCCGGCCCTTTCCGCATAGAATTCGCCAATATTGTCCACACCTTACCCCTCACTTTCATCAGGTCATATTAATCCTGGCGGCAATACGCCCCCCATTTCGCAACCCTCCGGCATGATATATTTCATAACCCCGGGGTCATTCATCTCCCCGTTAAAAAGTTTTTCTGTTTCACCCCGGTAAACTATTCTGCCGCCGCTCATAACAACTGTATTACCCATAAAAAACTGCAGCTCCGAATAATTGTGCGTAACGAAAAAGGTGGTTATCCCCTTTTCCCTGATTATCCCGGCCAGATCCCTGATCAGCCCGTTCCTGGTTGAAAAGTCCAGTGCCATAAACGGCTCATCCATAAAAAGAACTTCCGGCTGCAGCACAAGGGCCCTGGCCAGGCTCACCCTCTGGGCCTCGCCCCCGGACAGGAATCTGGCCGACCGGTCGGCCAGGTGTGCCACACCCATTTTCTCCAGCCACATTTCCACCTCCGAACGTATCTTTCCGGACGGGACGCCTCTGAATTTCAGCCCCTGGGCCACGTTGTTAAAAACATTTGTATTAAGCAGCAGCGGTTCCTGAAAAACAACCGCCATCCTTCGCCTGCAGGCAAGTGCGTTTTTTCCGGTTACCCTTTCCCCAAAAAATTTTATATCACCGGAAACAGGCGGCGTCAATAAGGCCAGAACCGTAAGCAGGGTGCTTTTCCCCGCCCCGTTGGGACCGATCACCGAAAGTATTTCCCTCCTGCGGAGGGCAATGCTGTCAACCCTGAGTATTTCTTTATTATTCCTGGCTACCACTATATTTTCAGCTTTAATTATCACGGTCATATACCGGACCACCCTTCGCCGTAAGGCCGTTGAAAAAGGCCTTTAATGCACCTTCAATCTTCAATAACCACCGGCTCTTATTCCTGCCAAACGCCATTGAAAATACAGACACCCGGTACCGCTGGCTTAACATCCCGGACCTCCGGAACCATAACCGGGCGTTATATGGATACTATTTTTTTTAGCAGATTGATATCCATAGCCTGGTCTCTAAGGCTTTCCCTGATTATCTCCTGCCCGGCGGCCAACAACTCCACCCTTTTTAATATATCCCCGGACATTCTGGCTATTTCAGCCATCTGTTCGCCGGACCTGGCCAGGGCCAGGCTTATGGCATCACTTTCGGCTCCTGCCACCTCCGACCTGTGCTGAAGGGCACTGAGGATGATATTCTGGCAATCGATGCGCTCCTCGATGCGGTCCAGCCGTTCCACTATTTTTTCAAGAACTTGGTTCACGGAAGCCACCCCTCTTTAAAACCGGTTAATACATCTATTCCACATTTACCATTAATTTCCTTTTGACCAACTTATCTTTTGGGCAAAATATAAACGCCTTACCATTATAACAAATTAAAAGGGGAAAAAAATAATTCAATCCGTCTACCGGAGGAGGAATTCCAAAAGGAGGGCATGCTTAAAGTCTGCGGAAAAATTGAAGACCTTTCCCGGCTTGAGCCGGCATTAATCTGGAAGGCTGTTGAAAAAGTCCACTTTACAACGTTCTTCCTTGAAGTTAAGGCAAAACTGGATTGAAGTGCCTCATAACCCTCCGGTCGGTATCGGGCTTGCCCGTGGAGTGGGAGATATTTTTAATACTGCGCTGCAATTCCCGCTCGTCAGCCTCCCCGCGGACATACCTGGCGGCAAGGTCTGCCATGGCCAGGGAATCTTCAACACCCGTCTGGAAAAGTTCATAAAAACTTTCTCTGTGCCGCTCTCCGGAATCCATGGGATGGCACCAGGGTCTTTTTTCCCCGTTCATATACTCCTCCCCGTCACCATCATGATCCCTGTAAAAGTAATACCTCCAGTTGGAAACATTGATGCTTACCGTGTCATACAGGGAGGCGAGGGCGGCTTTGAGACCGCTGGGGTCATGCAGCAGCCTGAGGGCGGAAACCATGTCACGGTATGATTTGTTTATAAAGTCCGTTCCCTCCAGGTTTCTGTAGTGCTCCCCGTGCACCAGCGGCAGCACGTGATGATAAAAATCACAGACAGCATCAGGAAGGGTGGCGCCGGCATCTATTTCCGGGTGAACCGGCACCCTGCGCACGTCCACATTAAGCATTTTCCGCGCAAGAATCACGTCTATGGCCGCCTCAACCCGCTTGTGATTGTTGATAATCTTTTCCCCACCGGGACCTTTTCCGCTAAACACGCCTGAAATGTAATTTATATAAGGGTGGGTGGCCCGGTCAAGACACCAGTGGCTCAAAAGGGCAGTAATATAAACAAGTATTTTGGGTTCAGGGCGTGCCTTGGCATATTTCAGCGCCTCCCTGAAAAAAAGCCCGCACCTCTCATGATGAAGCCTGTTGCCCAGGACTACCGCCCGCTTATCCCCGGCCCAGGGCATAAAGTTGTAATAGAAAAAAAGGTCCGGCCCCTGGCAGCCCAGGAAAAACAGCTTTTTCTGATCTTCCGTGAGAACCCCCAGACGGGCCTCCACCTCGGGCAGTATTTGCCGCCCGCATATAAGGTGAGTCCACACATCAGGCACTGTTTTCCACCTCCGCCGGGATTTCTTCGGCTGTGTTAACAAGGGCGGTAATCAGGCTCTCACCTGCCCGTCGGCGCAATAGCCCTACCCCGACCTCCCGCTCAAGCATCTTCTTCCTTCCTCCCCGTATCATACACAGGCACAAGGTTGTTCCGGTGTATGACCTCATCATAGTCCTGGTGCCCCAGTATTTTTTTTATATCCCTGGAGTGCTTGCCTTTTATTCTCTCTATCTCACCGGCTGAATAATTGACAATGCCCCTGGCTATTTCCCGACCTCCGGGGTCTGTCACACTGACGGTATTTCCAATTTCAAAGTCCCCCTCCAGCCCGATAATGCCTGAGGGCAAAAGGCTTTTTCCGGAGAACAGCAGGGCCTTTGCCGCCCCCTCATCCACTGTTATTTTCCCCTGCACCGATGAGCTGTAGGCAATCCACATTTTCTTATTGGCAAGCTTCTCAAGGGGCCAGAAGACAGTCCCTATTTCCTCACCGCTGATTATACGCCGCACCACGTCCTTTTCCGAGGCGCTGGCCAGCACCATGGCCACACCGGAGTGCATGGCAATTTTGGCGGCCTGAAGTTTGGTCACCATTCCCCCCGTACCGACCCTGCTGCCTGATCCGCCTGCGGATTTTTCCATCTCCCCGGTGATTACCCTTACCTCCCGGATAAGGCCGGCGTTGCTGTCCGACCTGGGATCCCCGGAATAAAGACCGTCCACGTCTGAGAGAAGTATCAGCAAATCCGCGTCTACCAGACACCCCACCAGGGCAGCCAGGTTGTCATTGTCGCCCAGCTTTATTTCATCCACGGCCACTGTATCGTTCTCATTTATAATGGGAACCACCCCGAAGCTCATGAGGGAGTACATGGTATTCCTGGCGTTGAGAAATCTCTTGCGATCGGAAAAATCCTCTTTTGTAAGGAGCACCTGGCCCACTATGACGCCATATTCAGCAAACAGCTTTTCATACATGTGCATCAGCATACCCTGTCCCACGGCGGCCACAGCCTGTTTTTCAGGCATGCTTGCCGGCCGCCTGGCAAGGCCGAGCCGCTTCAGGCCGACCCCCTGGGCGCCGGAAGTAACCAACAGTACATCAATACCCCTGTTGCGCAGGTCGGAAAGTTCCCTGGCCAGCATTTCCATCCTGGAAATGTTGGGTTTTCCATTCGGATATACCAAAGAACTTGAGCCCACTTTGACTACAATTCTTCCGGCGGTTTTAAAAGTGTCTCTGGACATGGCATCTCACCTACCCTGAAAACAGATTATACTGAAATTCTATGCGGCCGGAAGCTAGAAGTCAGAAGCCGGAATCCAATATAGTTGCTTATGTAACTGAATGAATTCCGGGTCAGGAATCCATAAAATTATTTTCATTTCTCTGTGGTACTATAATTCTCTACGATATGGGGAACACAGAGTTTTCGGGTGCAAGGAATGTCCGAACCTTCTGGCTTCCGGCTTCTGGCTCCTGACCCGGAATTCACTCAGTATAAGCAAGTCATTCCATATATTCAAACTCAAATTTGTTTATTTTCACCGTATCACCGTTCTTTGCCCCCGCATCCTTCAGAGCCTTGTCTATGCCCATAAAATACATAATTCTCTGCAGGCGGTTGACAGCCTCTTCATTGTCAAGGTCCGTCATGGCCACATGCCTCTCTATTTCCCTGCCGCCCACCACATAAACACCATTTTCCTTTTCTATCGTAAACCTGGGCCCGGGGGCATGTACAACCACCCTCTCCTCTGCGCTGTCAGGGGCACTCACCACGGGCGGAAGATCCTCCAGCAGCCTGGAAACCCTGGCCACGAGCGCCGCCACTCCTTCCCCCGTCAGGGCTGAAATGGCCAGGACTTCGTACCTGTCTCCCAGTTCTTTTTTCAGCAGCTCAAGGTTTTCCAGCGCCCCCGGCATGTCAATCTTGTTTGCCGCCACCAGCATCGGCTTTTTTACCAGCTCCGGGTTGTAAAGGGACAATTCCCTGTTGACGGTGCGGAAATCATCGGCTGCATTCCGTCCTGGGAACGGAGACACATCCACCAGGTGTACCAGTATCCGGGTCCTTTCAACGTGCCTTAAAAATTCGTGACCCAGTCCGGACCCGGCGTGGGCGCCCTCAATAAGGCCCGGTATGTCCGCCACCACAAAGCTGTTCCCATCATCCACCCTGACCATCCCCAGGTTGGGTACCAGGGTGGTAAAAGGATAGTCAGCTATCTTTGGAGTTGCCGCCGATATTTTGGAAATAAGGCTGGACTTGCCGGCATTGGGCAGCCCCACCAGGCCCACGTCGGCAAGGAGTTTGAGCTCCAGGTCCAGCCAGCGCTCTTCCCCCGGCTCTCCTTTTTCAGCCATCTTCGGCGCCTTGTTGTTCATGGTGGCAAACCTGGCGTTGCCCCGCCCTCCACGGCCTCCCCCGGCCACCACAAGGGTCTGTCCGCTGAAGGTAAGGTCGCCGATCAGCTGTCCGGTGTCGGAATCCCTCACCACGGTGCCCACAGGGACCCTCAGCCGCAAATCCTCCCCGGTCCGGCCGTGCATGTTCTTACCCATGCCGTGCTGGCCGCGCCCGGCCTTGTAATGCCGCTGGTACCTGAAGTCCACCAGGGTGCGGAGACCGCCGTCGGCAACAAAAATGACATCCCCGCCCCTTCCTCCGTCACCGCCCCAGGGGCCGCCGTCAGGCACGTATTTTTCCCGGCGGAAGGCAACACACCCGTTGCCCCCGTCCCCGCCCTTCACATATATTCTGGCCCTGTCGTAAAACATATCACAAACGCTGTCCTCTCAGGAAATTTTGCCTGTTTGCATGCCTATGTATTATATACCACATCTTCCTCAGTCAATATACCTGGGCGCCAGTATGAAAATCTCTCCGCCGCTGCCGGAAACCACTATTCCCGCCTTACCGCCATATGGGTCCAGCATCTTCCCGATGTCGGCCATACTTTGCCGTGCAGCCTCATCCTCGCTGCCGGGATCAGGTGAATACAACCGCAGCATATATTTTTTATCCGACTCGTTAAGGGTTATTCTAAGAAGCCTGTTGGGAATTCCGGGAGGAACCAGGCACTCCAGCGACTGAATAATGGCCTTTTCCAGCACCTCCCCCAGCAGCGGCCCGGGAACTGCACACTTTTCAAGGTTTGTGTTTATCTCAAAAACAACCTCGACCTGGTGCTTTCCGGCCAGATATTGCCCCTCCAGCAGCGCGGCGGCCACCTCCGGCACGGCGATGTGTCCAACCCTGCCAAGCTTCTCAAACTCCCGGCTTACCTGGCTGATATATTCCTTCACCCGGTCTGTCTTGTTCAGCTGGACAAGACCGGAAATTACCTGAAGATGGTTTAGAAAATCATGTCTCTGCACAGACATGATTTTAAGGAAGGTACTGGTATCCAAAAAAATGCCCCCTCTGTCCCATAATATGGTAATTATTCGACCATGATTGGAGTTTTCCTACTATGGAACAGGTATTTTTTAAAATAAATATGACAAATTCATCTGCCTTTGAATTGTGGCTTTCTCTTTTCAAAAAAGGCCGCAACCGCCTCTTTTATATCCTCCGTTCCGAAACAAAAGGCGGACTGGGCCTGCTCATAAAGCAAACCTGCCTGCAATGAGCTCTCCCGGGCGATATTGATGGCCTTTTTACCGAATTTCACCGCTACAGGCGGTTTCTCAGCTATCCTGGTTGCCAGGGCCATGGCTTCCTTTTCAAGCTCTCCATTCTCGCAAACAATGTCCACCAGACCTATCCTGAGGGCCTCAGCGGCGTCTATTTTTTCGCAGGCCAGTATAATCCTTTTGGCCTGGCTGGGTCCCACTGTTCTTGTCAGCCTCTGTGTGCCTCCCATGTCGGGCGCCAGCCCGAGGTTAACCTCCTGCATGGCAAACACCGCATCCCTGGAGGCAATCCTTATATCACCCGCCAGGATCAGCTCGGTGCCGGCCCCGAAACAAATACCGTTAACCGCGCAGATAACCGGCTGGGACATTGTTTCCCAGCGGGTGTAGATGTTCTGCATTTTCAGCAGGTTTTTAAGTATATACTGTGAATTAATAACCCCAAGGAGAGATATGTCTATTCCTGCACAAAACTTGTCACCCGCCGCTTTTATTACAACAGCCCTGATATTGTCGTCCTCTTCAATCCTGTCCTGAACAACAGCCATTTCCCCCCACAGTTCCTCGTTAAGGCAGTTCAGAGACTTTGGCCTGTTCAGCGTAACAACTGCAACATGTCCATCTTCTTCATAAATAAGTGTTTTCAGATCCATTTCCGCCTACCTCCATCAAATTCATTCATTTATATGCACTACCATTAAGCATACGCGTAAAAAGCCCCCGGCGCAATCAGAAGAGCTAATCCCTGGTAAAATTACGTTCAGGGAACGGATAATGACAGCGATCCCCCCGGGGGCAATTTGAGAAATTATCCACAACCGTACAGGCCAAAAAACGCACATATATTCGTAGGACCAGGGTCCTATTTAACTGTTATCAACAGGATATCCACAGGTGTTTTTCACTTTATATACAAATGCACCAACAGGAAATCATGGACCTTCTCAAATAACAGCCCGGCCACAAACCAGGCCGGGGCCATATCCAGCCTGATAAGTCCTCCCACCTGCCACCTTGAGCCGGAATAGTCCCAGGGGCTAACCCCCGCCAGGTGCCTTATGGCGCTGCCGGTGGAATATTCCAGCAGCCAGATCAGCAGCACCCATACAACGCCCCTCAACAGCCACGGCCAGGCACGGATTATTTCGTGCACCGACTCCAGAAAAACAGCCAGGCCGTATATGGGAAACATCCATAGATAGGTGGTGGCCTCCAGACGCACGTCCCCCCTCAGGGCAGACCCCATGCCGGTCCACAGTATCTCCAGTCCCCACCCCAGCAATCCGTAAATAAAAAATCTGATATATCTCATAAAAAGTATTCTGCTATGCACCGGCTGAAATTATCTGCCGGAAGGCTGCAATGCAGAAATGTAATTTTATCCATTCCCGCAGACCGGCACGAACACCCATATACAGGCTTGCCTTTTTTTCGAGCTTGGTTTATTCTTAGATCAAAAAAGGGAGGAGGTTTTTGAAACATATGACTCAGGGTATACTTATAGTTCTTGGCATAGCTCTGGCCGCGGCGGTAACGGCAATGCTGGTTAGCGGCTCGGCATCTGATATAACCCTGGCCACCGTACCTGAGGAGAAGGGTGACCACCATCATTAAACCGGCCTTCGGCCGGTGCCGTCTTTACAGACGGCAAGAACTCAGAACTCAGGAGTCAGAATGAGTATGCATACCTTATTTGGCCACGCATTATAATAAATGCTCCTTTTTAAGGAGCATTTTCTGTTTATGATGTAATTACTCATGCCGCAAGCGGCACCATTGTCGTATGGATTTGGCAACGCGGATAACAAGGAATGGCTGAGGGTTGGAGGAATGTCCCCAATTAAGGAATGCCCGGAATTCTGAGTCCTGAGTTCTGAATTCCCGACAGTATAAGAATTTCAGTATAAGCTTCAGCTCCCGAAAATCAACAGCGCCTCTCTTACCAGCTTTGCCGCCAAAATTGCAGTCCTGCCGGACTGATCACAGGCCGGGCAGACCTCCACCAGGTCAAAGCCTATCACGTTCAGTCCTGCCAGCGCCTCCAGGGCTGAAAAAAGCTGGTCCGGGGTGCAGCCTCCGGGCTCCGGTGTTCCTGTTCCGGGAGCGAAGGCCGGATCCAGCACGTCTATATCCAGGGTGACATAGACCGGCCTGCCCTGCAATTTTTCAGCAGCCCTCAACACATCACCGGCATTTACACCGGGATAATAATTGGCCCTGGACCTGGCAAACTGAAATTCCTCCCTTGTACCGGACCGGATGCCGAACTGGTACAGGTTTTCGCCGCCAATTATTTCAACTATTCTCCTCATCACCGTGGCATGGGAAAGGGCTGCGCCCATATATAAATCCCTGAGATCAGCATGGGCGTCAAAGTGGACCACGGAGAGCCCGGGATAAACTTCGGCGGCGGAACGCACCGCGGGAAGGGATACAAGGTGCTCTCCCCCCAGCATTACCGGGAGTTTTCCGTCCCGGAGAACCCTGCTTACAGACAGGCCTATCCTTTCCAGGGTTTCCTCCACCAGCCCGTGGACAACAGCGACGTCCCCCAGGTCAGTGTATAAAATGTCCGCCAGATCCCTGTCCAGGCGTGGGCTGTACTCCTCCAGCACGTCACTTGCCATTCGTATCTGCGCCGGCCCGCCCCTTGCACCGCTCCTGAAACTCACCGTCTGGTCCATGGGCGCCCCCAGTATAACCGCGCGGGCGCTCCCGTACTCATCCCTGCTTCCCAGAAAGCCGCTGCTTTTCTCAATGTACATAACGGTCAACCCTTTATATGCTTTATCGCAATTATGAAATCAGTTCCCTGACGAAAGGCGGAAGGATAAGGCTTGTCCGGTGTATTTCGGGGCTGTAATATCTGGTGTCCATCTTCGGAATCTGCGATATATCAACCTCTACCGGGTCGTATTTTTTTGATCCCATGGTAAAGGTCCACAGGCCGCCGGGATAGGTGGGAACATTCCCTGTAAACAGCCTGGTTACAGGGAATTTTGACCTGACATCGCTGACTATCCTGGGTATAAGGTCCCTGTTGAAAAAGGGTGACTCGGTCTGGGCCACAAACAGCCCGGTTTCGGTCAGCGCATTGTAGACATTGCCGTAAAACTCGGCGCTGAACAGGCCCACCGCCGGGCCGATGGGGTCGGTGGAATCCACAATAATCATATCGTAGGTATTCCTGTTTTCAAGGACATGTTTTATCCCGTCGTCCACTATTACCTCAGCCCTGGGGTCATCCAGCCCGCAGCTTATTTCAGGCAGATACTCCCTGGCCGCCTCGATAACCTTGCCGTCTATCTCAACCAGGGTAACCTTTTCCACCGATTTGTGCTTCAGCACTTCCCTCACCGTTCCACCGTCGCCACCTCCGATAACAAGAACGCGGCGCGGGTTTTTAAGGGTGTTCAGCCCCACGTGCGTAATCATTTCGTGATAGACAAACTCGTCGGCCACAGTGGTCTGGATAATGCCGTCCAGGAGAAGCATCCTGCCAAACTGGCTGGTCTCAACCACCATAATCTCCTGGAAAGGCGTTTTCTCCCGGTAAAGCGTCCTGACCACACGGCAGCCGATGGTAAGATCATCGGTCTGGTATTCGGTCACCCATAAATCCATAGTACCATTTCCTCCCATTCAAAAGTTTATCATGCCGAAGGCGCACCGGCGGCCTAATACCACATCGGCACGGCGGCAAGGACACAGCCAATCTTCTGCACCCTGTGGTCGGCAGCGGCGATTTTCATATCCACCAGTTCCATGCCGCGAACCTTGAACGCCTCTATGAGCATCTTTTCAATTTCATCCCGGGCCTCGTCCCTGGAACCCACGCAGGAGTGTTCCATTATAACCCCGAAGGCGTCTTTTGAAAAACCTACGCCTACTGCAGCGGCAATAAGCTGCCCCGGCTGTTCACTGATAATATAGCCGTATGCAGTCGGCACAAGGGACCCGGGAGGTATGACCAGATCTTCATCCATCTGCGCGCCGGGCGGCAGTATGCTGCTTACGCGGATAAGGTTGATATTGCCTATCCTGCCAGCCAGAAGCGCATTATCGAAGGCGTTGAGGGGACTATTTCCCTCGGATCCGGAAGCGGTAAGAAAAAATTTTTTTGGTGTGGGCAGCACGTCTTTCCCTCCTATGAATTACAAAACATACGGATATAATTATATACTCACGGCAAAGGTAAATACAATATTTTTTTAATCCGGTCGCTTTTTGGCACCCGGGCCTCCCAATCAATAAATTTCCTGCCGCATGGAAAAATGCCGGTATAGTTTTCTTGCCATTGACAAATCATATGAAGGCAATCTGATACTATCAAGGAGGAATACCATGTCCAAAACAGTGATAGGAAGTTTCAGCAGCCGTGACAGCGCGGAAAGAGCGATAAACGACCTGAGAAGCAAAGGCTTTGAGCGGGACATTTCTGTTCTGGCCAAGGACGACAGTGGAAATAAGGATGCCGGAAATTATAGCACACAATTTACCGGCGGTGACCCCATATCCGACGGCGCAAGCACCGGCGGCGTGATCGGAGGGCTGGTCGGGCTGGCGGCAGGGGCCGGCGCGCTGGCTATTCCCGGCATAGGCCCCATTCTGGCCGCGGGCCCCATCGCAGGGCTTCTTTCCGGCGCGGCCACCGGTGGAATTACAGGGGGCCTTGCCGACTACGGCATCCCCGCTGAAAGGGGCCGGCACTTTGAAGACAGGATAAAGCGGGGTGATACCCTGGTAACGGTAAAGTGCGATGATAAAAGGGCGGAAGAGGCATTAAGGATATTAAAACAGTACGGCGGAATGGATGTGGAGATTCACTGACTCCCCATCCGGCCGGGCCCGGCGGCCAAAACCGCCACCCGGCCCCCGCACCGCTGTCGCCCCGGCTTTAAAGACTTTCATAAATATTCTTATACACCAGCGCATCCTCGGCCTGCAGGCCGTCCGACTCGCAAATAACTGTAAATTCCGCGCCCCTTTTCACCAGCTGCCGGGCCAGTCCGGTAAAATCAGGACCATATCCGGCATCCCTGGTGGTCCTGTGTTTTTTCTCCCCGGCCGCGGTGAATTCAATGGGGCTAAAGTGTATATGCAGCCTTTTCAGGGCCTCTTTCCCAAGGACCTCCTGAACCCTGTCCAGCGCCCCGGCAAAGGCCTCCTCCAGATCAAAGCCTCCGGCGGTAACAGCATGCAGGTGCCCAAAATCTATGGCCGGTATAATTCCCGGGCCGCAACCGCACAGTTCCAGCACTTCGTCAAGGCTTCCCAGCAAACTTTTCTTGCCCATGGTCTCCGGGGCCAGGTAAATGCCCTCATAGCCCTCTTCCCCGGCCCGTTTGACTATCTCCCCCAGTAATTTTTTGGCCCGCCTCAGGGCGCCGGCGCGGTCGTTACCCGCCGAGCCGGGGTGAAACACCACCACCTCCGCCCCCATCCACTTTGCGGCCTGCATCGATCCCAGCAGGTGCTTTCCCGTCTTGACATTCAAATCAGGGTCGGTGGAGGCCAGGTTTATGTAATATGGGGCGTGTATGCTCAGGTATACGCCGTTCTCACCGGCAAGGGCGCCAAGCTTCCTGGCTGTCGCTTCACCGATATTGACACCCCTGCCGCACTGGTACTCATATGCGCTGAGGCCCATTTCCTTCAGCCAGCGGGGCATGTCCAGGGAACTCTTGTGCCCCTGGCTGTAAAACGAATCCGGGTTACCGGCCGGCCCAAATCTTGAAACCACTTTTAAACTCCCCCTCCCAACGCAACGTGTCCCACATATTTTTCCCAATATAATCCCACCGGGCATGAATGTAAATAATTCTTTTTTGTATTGCTACTTTTTTATCCGGAAGGAATTTAACATATATTTCCATAACTACTTATCGTAAAACATAATCCGGAAAAACATAAAAGGAGGGAACATGCTTGCGCAAACACCTGGTACCACTGATAGCACTGCTGGCCATACTTTTTATTGTACGGGAAGCCATATCGGCGCTGGGCTGGGACAATACCGGCAACAGAATAGTAATACTCCTGGAAACACTGCCGGACACCCTGGACCCGGCCATGAACTCAACCCCCGAGGTCATTCAGCCTGTAACCGGCATATATGAGGGGCTTGTAAGACTCAATCCCTCCACCCTTGTGCCGGAGCCATGCCTCGCCGAAAACTGGGAGGTATCGGAGGACGGGAGGCGTTGGACCTTTCACCTGAAGCAGGGGGTCCGGTTCAGCGACGGAACCGAACTTGACTCCGGGGCTGTAAAGCAAAGCATGGACAGGGTTTTGCAGTTGAGGGGCAGCCAGCCTTATGCCTCACTGGTCTTAGGAAACGTCACCTCTATTGAAACCCCCGGCAAGTATTCCGTATCCTTTATATTGAAACAGCCCTTCGCGCCAATCGTTAAAAACCTGGCCCTCCCCTTTGCCGCACCGGTGGTAAGCCCCACAGCCCTCGAAAGGTACGGCGACAGCTTCTGGAAACACCCATCGGGAACCGGGCCCTATGTTTTGAAAAGCTACAGCAAAAAGACAATAGAGCTGGCCCCAAACACTGAATACCGCGGCGGAAAGCCCTCCGGGGAAATAATTTTCAAAGCCGTGCCCGACCCCTCCGAAAGGGCCGGGCGGCTGATCGGGAAAAAGGCCGATATAATAATGAATCCGGGGCCGGATAATACCGCCCTGCTCCGGGACGCGGGCATGGGGGTCATCTCTGTGCCGGGGCTTGACATAAGCTATCTGGGGTTTTATACGGACAAACCCCCCTTTAATAATAAAAACCTGCGACAGGCCATATCAAGCCTGATCGATAAGGAAAAAATAGTTTCAGAAACATTTGGCGGAGAGGGGGTTCCGGCGGAAAGCTTCCTGCCCCCGCCTATGTCCACCTATAAAAACTCCGCACCCCTGTCGCACGATGCCGACAATGTGCGTAGAATACTGTCCAGGCTGGGATATCCGGAAGGCATAAACGCCACCCTCATAGCCTATGAGGATAAAAAAAGGTATTGTCCCTCCGGTGGGACTGCCCTGGCGGAAGAAATTAAAAGCCAGCTGGAGCCCGCCGGAATAAGGGTGACAGTCCTGGCCAGGCCCTGGGAGGAGCACAAGGAGGCCATACTGAACAGGGACGGGGATTTTTTCCTCTATGGCTGGACCTGTGACAACGGCGACCAGGACAACATACTGTACACACTTTTTTCCTCCAGCCAGGTGGGACAGGGACTTAATGCAACGGGGCTGAACAATGAACAGCTGGATGTATACCTGGTTACCGCCAGGGGCGTTTCAGACCGGGACAAAAGGGATTTTCTTTACAAGAAAGCATCTGAAATAATTGCCGGGGAGGCGCCCGCAGTGGCCATAAACCACAGTATGGTAAGAATAGCCCATAACCCCCGTGTCAAGAACGTAATTGCCTCCGGGTTCGGACTGCTGGACCTTTACGGGCTGCAAAAAACTGAATAGCAGCACTGATCACAGGTAATAGCCGGCTCATTTTCCTGATATTACCTGTATATAAGCTTCCTTGCAGATAAATACTAAATTCCGGAAGCCGGAAGGCATAAAATTATATTTTCCAAGGGGGAAAACATTTATGGATCAAGTAATTCAGCTCCAGCAGCAAATCCAGAGACTACAGCAGGAGATTAATGACATTACCCAGGTCTGCAACCAGCTTCAGCAGTCCGAGCAAAGTAATGCCATTCAGCTCCAGCAAATGACACAAAAGGAATTACTGGCATCCCAGGGTCTGAGAAGGATCCAGCAGACCGCCAACCAGCTGAGCCAGGAGGTCAGCCAGATTTCCAATATTACCAGCCAGATCGTGGGCCAGATCGGGCCTCTTCAAAGGACACTTCAGTCCACCGGCGTCTTCCCCGGCTATGCCACCCAGGCCGGCCTGACCACCCAAATTCCCACCACCGGCGTGATGGGTGGCCTTCAGTATGGCGCTTTTAGCCAGGGCACTTCCCAATTGGGCTGGAACCAGGGACTTACCAATATTGGACAGGCCCCCGGCATCAACCTGAACACCTTTACCTCACAACTTCATCCATACAGCCAGAGCTATAACCCCGGGGTATTCAGCACCGGCAATCAACCGGGCTATTCCAGCCAAGCCTTTTCCAGCCCGATGAGCGCCAGCAACCTCGGCCTGTCCAGTCAGGGCCTGAGCCAGGGATTGATGACTTCATCACCGCTGGGAACCAGCGCCATGAGCCCAATGATGCAGAGCCAGTCAGGCGCCGGGCTTATAAGCTACTCGCCATATCAGGCCAACCAGTTCGGATTCAGATAAAAAGGGTTTCTGCAAAGGGGAGGCTAAACAGGCCTCCCCTTAATATATTTCAGCAGGATAAAGGTTAAAGTGACATTCTTTTTTCTTAACATTATATGGCATAATTACTATAATATTGTTTATAGGGAGTTCAGTAAAAATATCTTATTGAAACGGGGGAAAAATATGGCCAAGTCGATTAAAGAGGGTCTTTCATACAGCCAGAGGGACATAATTGAACTGATGACCGATTTTTCAGCCTTTAAAGACAGGGTGGAAAAAAAATTCAGAGACGTGGCCAGGGAACTGGAGGGAAAACCAAACGAGCATGAACTCTGGGTAAACCTTTATCTTATTTCCACCGACTATTCGGACGAGCTGGCCAGTAAGAAAAGCAAGGGTGAAAATATAGTCCAAAAGGTCTCCTAAAGGCCAAATTTGCATTATAATATTTTTTTTGCCCGGAACAAATTTTACTCCACCCCCGAAATATTGAAGTATTCATGAAGGTAATGACAAATTAACGCCAAAATTATAGAATTGATACTATCATCCCTTTACCCGGAGGTGGAATGAGTTTGATTGACCCGGTAGCCCTGACCATAGGCCCCTTTGAGATAAGGTGGTACGGAATATTAATATCCACCGCTTTTTTAATCGGTACCATTCTGGCGTACCGGCGTGCGGTCCATGACGGGATCAATCCGGAACATATACTAAACCTTATTACAATAATCATCCCGTCGGCCCTGCTGGGGGCAAGGCTCTATTATGTTATTTTCACCTGGGAGGCATACCGGGACAACCCCCTGAGCGCCCTTGCCATATGGCATGGAGGCCTCGCCATTCATGGCGGCATACTGGGCGGGCTTCTGGCCGGCGTCTGGTATATCAGAAAATGCAAACTACCCTTCTGGAACACCGCGGATATAATCGCCCCAAGCCTGATACTGGGTCAGGCGATAGGCAGATGGGGCAATTTTTTCAACCAGGAGGCACACGGCGGACCTGTAACAGAAGGATTTATGCAGGCTTTTCCGGCTTTTATCAGAAACCAGATGTATATACAGGGACACTACTACCATCCCACCTTCCTTTATGAATCATTATGGGACCTGGGAGTTTTTCTGTTCCTGATATACTACCGCACAAAGCAAAAAATGCCCGGAGAGGTGGCTCTGTTATACCTTGTCCTCTATTCCGCCGGCCGCTTTATAATAGAGGGGCTCAGAACCGACAGCCTGATGCTGGGAACAATAAGGGTCGCCCAACTGGTCAGCATTATACTGATCCTTGCGGGAATCACATTATTCTACCAGAGAAGAAAGAAGGAAACAAAGGGCACTGTCAAATAGATAACTCTTCGCACAAAGGCGATGGTGTGGCCGTACCGACACCCCCTCCGCATCGCCCGTTAACCGGCCAATACTTGTACCACAGCCCATTTTATGGTAAGCTCATAAATATGGGCTCGTTTTTTTATCGTATTTGTCGTTTTCTGACCACATGCTATCGGCCCCTTTTATCCTCCATGGAGCCCCTGTAACTTTTGTGTTATAAAACCGGTTAACGATCAAGGGAGCAGGTTTATGAAGGCCAGGACCAAAAGAAAATCAAAGGACAGCGCTTCCAGAAAGACAACAACAGTAAAAAACACCGGCAATCTTAAATTTGAGCTGCTGGGTATTGCCGTTATCACGCTGGCCGCACTGGGCACGGCCAGCCTTTTTACTGCGTCCCTCGGGGCCGCCGGACTGATACTGGACAGGTGCATGGAGGTTATCGCGGGGGAACACAGGTACATAATAATAATAACCCTGCTCCTTCTGGGGCTGAAACTGATAAGGGAAAAGGCCGCTTTCCGGATAACTCCGGGGGCTGCGGGATTCATTGTTCTTTCCCTGGTTATTCTCACCGCCGCCCACATGGAAGTGTCCAAGGACCTCCTCTTCAGCAGTGGAATGGCCGGGCAGGGAGGCGGCGTCACCGGGGCTGCCCTGGTTTACGTCCTGAAGGGCTTTTTCGGAACGGTTGGAACATATATAATTCTGGCCTCATTAACCCTTGTTTCCCTGCTCCTTATCACCGGCCACACCCTGGCCCAACTGGGCCTTCTGGCGGCCGTCAGGGCTAAAAAGGCCGGCAGCAGAATATGGAGCTGGATATTCAATTTCCTCTACGAGGAGACAGGGCCCGCCGTTGAAAATGACGACATAACCCCCGGGGAAACATCCGAAGAAGGACGGGAATACACCCCCGACCCGGTCAAGCTGGTGGAAAACAAATTGCCGGGCGATAATGACACCGGCAGTAAAAAGAAAGGCGCAAAAACTGCGGTCGAGATACCGGACATCCCCCCCCTGTCCCTTTCGGACGGGAGGATTTACCGTTTGCCGCCGGTCAGCCTGCTCACACCGCCGGAAAAAGTCAAGAACGAGGTTTCCGAAAAGGAGATTTCCGACCGGACCAGGGTACTGGAATCCACCCTGGAAAGCTTCGGCATTAGGGCAAAGGTATCCGGAATTTCCGTGGGCCCGGCCATCACCCGCTATGAAATACAGCCTCCGCCCGGGATTAAGGTCAGCCGCATAGTCGGCCTGGCGGACGATATCGCCCTGAACCTGGCCGCCCCGGGAGTGCGCATAGAGGCGCCCATTCCGGGTAAGGCCGCAGTGGGTATAGAGGTTCCCAACCGGGAGATATCCCCCGTGACATTGCGGGAGCTGATTGAAAGCCGGGATTTCAGCAACTCCCCGTCCAAGCTTACAGTCTCCCTGGGCAAGGACATTGCCGGCGCCTCCATTGTGGCCGACCTGGGCAAAATGCCCCACCTGCTGGTGGCGGGGGCTACCGGAGCCGGTAAGAGCGTCTGCATAAACACCATTATATCCAGCATACTGTTCAAGGCCACCCCCGACGAGGTTAAGCTGCTTATGGTGGACCCCAAAATGGTTGAGCTCACCACCTACAACGGAGTGCCCCACCTTATATCCCCGGTGGTGACCGACCCCCGGAAGGCTGCCGGAACACTGCGCTGGGCGGTAAAAGAAATGGAGCGACGCTATGCCCTTTTCGCATCTTCAGGGGTAAGGGATATTGAAAGGTACAACAGGATATGCGCAGGCGGCGGAGATGAACCCCCCCTGCCCTTCATAGTTATCATCATAGATGAGCTGGCGGACCTGATGATGGTGGCCCCGGCGGACGTGGAAGACTCCATCTGCCGCCTGGCCCAGATGGCGCGCGCCGCCGGAATCCACCTGGTGATCGCCACCCAGAGGCCGTCGGTTGACGTCATTACCGGCCTCATCAAGGCAAACATACCGTCACGCATTTCTTTCGCGGTCTCATCCCTGGTGGATTCCAGGACCATACTGGACATGGGGGGGGCGGAAAAGCTGCTGGGCCGCGGCGATATGCTCTTTTTCCCGGTAGGCGCCTCAAAACCCGTCCGGCTCCAGGGGGCATTTCTTTCCGACAAAGAGGTGGAGAACCTGGTAACCTACCTCAAGGAACAGGCCCAGCCGGTGTATGACGAACAGGTTATGACCGCACCGCCGGCCGGTGAAGGGAAAAAGGATGACGCCGACGACCAGGACGACCTGCTGGTCCAGGCGGTAAAGATATTCATTGAAAGCGGAACCGCCTCCATCTCACTGTTGCAGAGAAGGCTTCACATCGGCTATGCCAGGGCCGCCAGGCTGGTGGACATAATGGAGAGACGGGGAATTATCGGCGGTTTTGAGGGCAGCAAGCCGCGCAGCATAAAAATGACCCTGGACCAGTTTCAACAGACCTTTGGAGACCAGGCTTGAGCCTCCATGGCATTTTTGCCCTCTTCCCTATCTGATTAAAATGTGTAATAATATGTTTGTACATTTTTTTGTTTACACCCGGCGCGGGAGGAACTGCGGCAACACCCCGGGGCCGGCAAATAAAGGAGGAAAATAAAATGACTTTTGACTTTACATACTTTTATGTAGCCACGGCAGCTTTTCTGGTTATAGGGATCATTTCCGCCATTTTCAAATCTTCCATAAATAAAATAATGGACGAAACAGAAGAACAGGCCAGCGGGCACTTAAGCCACTGATCTCGCCGCAGGTATTTCATGCCTGCTTTTTTTACATGTGTTACTGAATACGCCGGAGGCCGTTCAAATTAAACGGCCTCACAGGTAGCGGAATCTGACCGTAAAAGGTGGTGTAAGTATAAAAAGGCCGGTTTTATATACGTCCGTTATTGCCATCATTGCCCTTGCGGCAATCTGGTATTTTAACTTCCATACCGACAAGCAGAGGGATATTCCCGATGATAATAGCACCAACATTACTGAAGACAAGACAATGGATCTGGCGGTCTACTATGTCAAATTCAATAATAATGACGAGTATCTGGTCAGGGAGATACACCGGGTTCCCTATACCGACAACGGCCCTGAAGCGGCCCTGAATGAACTTATTAAGACCAACCCCGTCACAAAGGATGCGGCAAGGATACTCCCGCCGGACACAAAAATTCTCGGGATTGAAATTAATGAGGGCCGGGCTGTAGTCAACTTTTCCAGTGAGGTCTTAAAGGCAAGCGTAGGTTCCCTGTCAGAAGCCCTGGGCATTCAGAGCATTGTTAATACACTTACTGAATTCCCCCAGATAAGAGAAGTCTCTTTCATGGTGGATGGTAAAAATGACAGCCGGACCATGGACTGGTGGGGCCATGTGGGTCTTTACGAGCAGCCGTTCCGGCGCAATCTGGAAAAAGTAATTGAGCCGGCCATATGGGTTACACACCCGGTGGAGGATCAGGCTGTGGGAGTTCCCCTTCTGGTAAAGGGCAGCGCCATGGTCTTCGAGGGAAGGGTCAGCGCGCGGCTGCTGGACGAAAACGGTAAAAAACTAGCCTCCGGCAACTGCACGGCGTCCCGGGGAGCGCCCGGAAGAGGTGACTTCGAAATACAAATGACCTTTACTCCGCCCGGCAAGGGCAACGGAGTGCTTGAGGTTTATTCCGCCAGCCCCAAAGACGGATCTGATATAAACATGGTCAGAATCCCGGTAAAACTTCCCTGAAATGCTAAATCAGAGGTCTAGATGAGGAGGTATTAACCTTGGCAAAACCAAAAAGTGCTGTCCGGCAGGAGGTTCCCCCGGTACTAACCATTGAAATAGTGACAGAGAGGGTAAAAAAAGACCTGGGCTGGGTATTCGTCAGTGTGGTGGTGGCCGTTGGAGCAGGACTTCTGCTGGGGCAACTGGTCAGGCTCTAAATAACCATCCTCCGGCCGGCGCCACCCCGCAGGTGGCGGAAGCCCCAAGAATTCAGAATAATCATGTTAAAACCCGTGGTTTTCCACGGGTTTTACTTTTTATAACTATACAAACAGAACCCTTATCATTATATACAAAACCCACCAGGAATTATCCAAACACTCCTGGCTTCCGGCTCCTGTCTTCTGACTCCTTACCAACATTTCCGGTCCCCCTGTTTTACTGCCTGCCCCAGTAAAACCAGGCGGCAAGGGCGGCAGCCATCAACACAACCTTCACCGGAAGGTCCATCTTACTGCTTACCATACCTTTCATTTTCAACCACTCCCCCAGTGCCACCGGCACTATAAGCACCATGAAGATTAGCCTGGCAACCGGCACAAAGGAAGGATTGTTTATTGTCAAAAACCACAATATAAACGCCCAGGTCAGAATGGCTATCCCGATCAATGCCGGACCCGGTATTTTTTTTCTATCCAACTTTTTCACTCCTCTGAAAAGTGCTTATACTGAATGAATTCCGGGTCAGGAATCCAGAATTCAGAATCCAGACCCCCAGCCGCATAAATGCGGCACCACAAATAATGAAAATATGGGACCAATATAATGTCTAAACTCTTCTGGCTCCTGACTTCTGGCTCCTGGCTCCCGACAACGATTTCACTCAGAATCTGTAATTTTCAGGGCAGAATTCAGAATGCCCGGTCATTCCTTACACCGTGTCAATCCCTTCCAACTTTCCACTCTACCAAAACAGTTTGGCATTCCTTATAATCTTCCACCAACAATTATTGAAATCCTTCCCCAAAATCTCAAGTTCAGCCTGACTGACAGGCTTCATTTTACTTATCAGGAATATCTTGCCTATTCTGACTCCGACCAATCGGAAATGCTTCTCAGGCCTTTCCGACCAACCGGAAATGCATCTTAGCCTCTCCGACCGGACGGAAGTACACCTCTGGCCACTCCGACAGAATGAGCATATCAGTATAAGAATTTTAAGTATTGAACAAAAGACACCCCACAAATCATATTCTATACAAAAAATAATGGGGTGTGGTTTTATTGTCTTTACAAATAAAAAAGGTGTCAGGTATCCGCGACTTTTCCATTTTCGTCAGGATGGCCAGGCCTGCCGGGGCCTACAGGGAGGTGGGGGAAATACCGCCGGACCGAATGGAGGATTACAGTCCGGCCACAAATCCGGTGCACAGGCACCTGGAGGCACAATACTTTATAGCCTACAGGGACAATAGGCCCACCGGGCGCATTGCCGCCATCAAGGACCATCTGAACCCGCAGCAGGATACCGGTTTCTTCGGCTGCTTTGAGTGTGAAAATGACGCCGTAGCGGCATCGGCGCTGATCGAAACCGCCAGGGACTGGCTGGCCCGGAAGGGCTGTACTGTGATGGTGGGCCCGGCCACCTTCAACAGCAACCAGAAGGTTGGCTTTCTTTTGAAGGGATACTCCCGTAAACCACAGCCAACCCTTCCCCATAATCCCCCCTACTACAACGACCTCATGCTGGAATCGGGCCTGAAAAAGGAAACAGACCTCCTGACTTTTACCTGGCACAAAGAAATGGGTGTCACGGAAAAGATTGCAGGTTATGCCCGGCAGGCCGCCGGATACCCCGGACTCGCCCTATCGAGGTTAAATCCCTTTAACGGGAGGGCTGGCGCCCTGACAAGGGATCTCTTCAATGGAACAATGTCCGGCAACTGGGGCTATATCCCGCTGACAATGGAAGAATCGGCCTCCATGATGAGCTTCTGCGCAATGCATGCCGATCCTGACTTTATGGTCATCATGTGGGCGGAAGGAAAGCCGGCCGGCATTGCCATTTTTCTTCCCACAGGCCAAAGAGGCCCCCAAAAATCAATCAGGGCGGCAATACTGGGGGTCATGCCGGAATTCAGAGGCAAGGGGCTTTATGCCTACCTCATCAATCACCTGATTGCCGTCATGGTCAACAAGAAATACGACCTGGCTGACGTTTCCCAGATTCATGAAGACAACCGTCCAATGATCAAAATACTGTCGGACATGGGATTAAAGGAATCCGGCAGGTACCGTGTCTATACAACCCGGTAGCCTCTCAGACCCATCAATCTTGACGCAAACCCGGCAAAAACCTTTATTTGACAACACCCCTCCCTCTCATTTATTTTTAAAAAAGGACTTATTATATGCCAATATGTATTTAACCTTTAACCATATAAAGCTGCTGGGGGTGTTGTTTTGGGCAAGGTGGAACAACTGGTGGAAGAGATGAAAAAGCTCAGCATAGACGAGCTGAAGGAAATATTCGAGCAGTTCGATGATGTGCTGGACATGCTGGGCTGGGTAAAGCTCTTTGAAGTAAAGCTGTATTAGTTTGGAAAAGGGGTATGCAAAATGAACAAGGCCGATTTGGCAGAATAGACCTATTGGGCATTCAAATATATTGGCAATTTCATTCTTCTGCCGAAATACACAGGAAAAAAGCCCCGCCGGATTGGCGGGGCATGAGAGAGATTTAGGAGGCTGGTTTACTGCCTGATGCAGCATTAATATTTTATCCCCCTAAAAATTTTTTATCCCCTATCAGGCAATATTTACTTTTTTTGTTCCTATAGCAGTTACGTTTGATTTTGCGCAATGCCGCCGTCATCCGGGGGAGGATTTTAATGTCCCGGCGGCTAATTCTATTACATCATGAAAGACTATTTAATTCACGGCGGCCAGCTGATAACATCCAGCGGCACCATGCCGAACACTGGGCTCCTTATCACCAGGGGGAAAATAGCCATCCCCGGGGCAATCAGGCCGGATGATCTTTTTGCCGGGCTTTCCTGCTCCTTCGTCATGACAAGGCCTGAATTGCCGTCCAAGTCAGGAGCATTATCGGCCGGGGACAAAAAGAAGAAACCGGGCACCGGTTCATGCCAGCAGGAGTGCATAGAAATTGACGCCGACGGACTTTATATATCGCCGGGATTTATCGACGTGCATGTCCACGGTGGAAACGGGTACGATATTATGGACGGCACAGCCACGGCGATACGGGAGATTGCGGCCTTTCACGCCAAGGGGGGGACCACCTCGTTTCTGGCCACGGTGGCCCCCGCCCCCGCTGAAAAGCTGAAGAAGGCTCTGTCGGTCATAAACGCTCACACCATGAGGAACTCAGCCGGGGCTCATTTGCTTGGCGCCCACATGGAAGGACCTTATCTCAATCCCTCCCGGGCCGGGGCCATCGGCCCGGACCACCTCAGGCCGGCCGATTTAAAGGAAATGGAAAGCTTTGTGTCCCTTTGCGAGGGCTCCCTCAAAATGGTGACCCTGGCGCCTGAACTTCCGGGATGCAGAGAAATAATAAAGATGCTTGCCCGGGAAGATATTATTGTCTCCGCCGGACACTCGGAGGCCACCTATGAGACGGCCATGTCATCCTTTTTTGCCGGGGTGAAGCACGCCACTCATATTTTCAACGCCTCCGCCCCCCTTCATCACAGGGAACCGGGCCTTGTTGGTGCTGTGCTGGCCCATAAAGACATAACCGCCGAGGTCATCGCCGACGGGCTTCACCTGCACCCATCCATGCTGAAGCTTCTTTACTCCGTCAAGGGCAGAAAAGGACTTACCCTGGCCACGGACTCGGTCCGCGCCGCCGGGATGCCGGACGGAAAATATACTTTTTGTGACAGGGAAATTATATTGAAAGGCGGCAAAGTAACACTAGCCGGCGGTTCTCTGGCAGGCAGTTCCCTTACCATGATCGAAGCTGTAAAAAATATGGTGACTATGGCGGGGATTCCTCTTTATGAAGCAATAATGATGGCCAGCCTGAATCCGGCCAGGATGCTGGGCAGGGAAAGCATAAAGGGCACGCTGGCCCCGGGAATGGACGCGGATCTGCTGCTGCTGGACTCTGATCTGAACGTCCGCCTGACCATGGTGGGCGGTGAGATAGTGTATGACTGCAGGAATTAACTGCCGAACTCATTACAACAGCCTGTCCAGCATAACCCGGTTGGCGGAGTTTTCAAGCCTGTCATCCAGGGGCTCAAGGGTCACATCGCTGTATTTCCGCCGCAGGGCCTGGAGAATGAGATGGTCGGTTATGGCCGGGTTTTTGGGCAGCAGCGGCCCGTGGAGATAGGAGCAAAAAACATTTTTATACCTGGCGCCCTCGGTTTTATCCTCGCCATTGTTGCCATGCCCGGCCAAAACCAGGCCGAAGGGCTCCAGGTTGCCTATATAGGTGCGGCCGGAATGATTTTCAAAACCGGTAATTCTACGGACGACACCATCCAGGTTAATCTCCAGGGCGATATTGCCTATCAGCCGGTCCCGTCCCCCCTCTGTATACAGATCCAGCATGCCCAGTCCCGGAATGACCTCGCCTTCCAGTGTCCTGTAGTACTTGCCCAACAGCTGGTAGCCACCGCAAATGGCCAGTACCACCAGCCCCCCCTCGATGGCCTCCCTGAGATGTTCTGACTTCTGCATCAGGTCCCGGGCCATGAGATTCTGCTCTCTGTCGGAACCCCCACCCAGAAAAACAAAATCCATTTCACCGAAATTAACCTTTTCACCTATATTGACCCTGTGCATTTTCACCTGTATGCCTCTCCACTGGCAGCGCCTGGCAAGGGCAATAATATTCCCCCTGTCGCCATACAGATTTAAAAGGTCAGGATACATATGGCATATGTTCAGTCTCAATCCTGTCCCGTTCCGCATACCCGCTCAGAATCCTTTCAACGGGCCACAGCGCCGTATATGTGGCCATTATATATAACTTTTCGGCCCCGCCCGAAAGAAGCCGGTCTATGGCCTCCCTGAAATCCCTTTTCACCACCAGCCTTGAATCCGGAATGCCTGCGTATTTCAGCCTGATGGCCATTTCCTCCGCCCGCTGCCCGGAACAGACAAACTCACCGAAGCTCTCCCGGTGTTCCTCCAGTATTTCAAAATCCACATCCCACAGCCAGGAGATATCCCTCCCGTCAGCACCGTTATCGTTTATGGCAATGAGGGTATCCACCCGCCCGTCCGTCATTTTTAACAGCGCCTCCAGCCCGGCGTTAAAGCCGGTGGGGTTTTTGACCAGATTGAGATAAACCGGTTTCCCCCTGTATAGGAATCTTTCCATTCTACCCGTGGCCGGCCTGTATCCCGCCATCATTTCAGCGGCCGCCCGGGGGCCGATGCCCAGCAGAACAGCGGTTGAAAAAGCCGCCAGTGCATTGTACAGATTGTACATTCCATAAACAGGGATGTTAAGCGGGATCGGGGAACCCTGGCGAAACCTTGCCTGGCACGATACGGAATTGGCCCCGGACCTTGGAGACACCCCCTCGACATCGGGCAGGGGGCGGGAAAAACTGCAACCGCTGCATTTGTACGATCCAAGCTGACTGTAGTGGTAAAAGAGATATGACAGCTCCCGCCCGCAGAAGGGACAAAATTTGGCCTCTCTGGCCTCGGACCCCTGTTTTTGAACCTCCCCGTGCTCGGCCATACCATAAAAAACGGCCTGAAGGCCGGTATTTATGCTTAATTGAGCGACCAGCGGGTCATCGGCGTTTAATATCAGCCTGGCCCCCTCCAGCCCCTTCAGGGAATTTCCCACCAGTGACACCGTCCTGTCCAACTCACCATACCTGTCCAACTGGTCCCTGAAAAAGTTGGTGATCACCACATAATTGGGCTTCACACGGGCGGCCACCGCCGGAAAAGCCGCCTCATCCACCTCAAAACAGGCATAGTCAAAGGTCCGCCGGCCGGTTATGTCCATCTCCCTGGCCAGGGCCGAGGCAATCCCGGTAATAAGATTTGCCCCCTCCCTGTTTACCAGCACCCTGAAGCCGCTCCCTTCCAGCACCCTGGCAAGCATGTTGTTGGTCGTGGTTTTACCGTTGGTGCCGGTAACAACGATGAGCCCCCTTTGCAGGCGATCTCTCAGGTCGCCAATAAAACCGGGGTAAATTTTAAGGGCAATGCTGCCGGGAAGAGATGAGCCCTTTCCCCGCCCCAGCAGCCTGATCACCACCAGCACTGCCTTTGACACAATAAAGGCCAGATACAGCCTGATTCTTTTCAACTTTAAATATGTACCTCCCCCTGTTATTTCACCGCACTCCGGGCACCACAAAGGTGGATGTGTGAACAATACCCGCCCCGGTATGACGGCATACAAACAGCCAGTGGCCCTTATCTGTAAGTTTTAGCGATACGGCGCCTTCACTCCCTGTCTCACCCTGCCAGAGGTAGCCATCCCCCTCGTGCAGGTGGTGGGTTGCCGCCAGACTGGCGCCGGAAAGGGGCCTGCCGTTATACATAACCCTTATGGTTATGATGTCACCGGGACTATACTGCTTGAATTCTTCACAGTATACGTCAAGTCCTTCTTTGCAAAGGTTGCCCGAAGAGGCCTGAATATCGTGCCCCACCGGCACCGACAGCCGTGCTCTTTGTACGGGGCGGTTCCCTCCCGCAGACCCGGACCCGCTTCCCGCTTCCCCGGACTGACCGGCGTTGTCGGGAAAGCCATTTTCCAGCACCAGGCTGTACAGCCCCTCGCCCCCGGTAAAAAAGGCCACCCTATGGTAATCCGCACCCCCCGGCACTATATCGGCATCAAGCACATCGCCGGCAGGGTCTACGGCATAGCCCACCCATCCGGAAAAATCAGCGCCGGCTTCCCGCCGCATCATTTTTCCCTGCAGCGCCTTGATATGTGCCACGTCACCTGTGTGATAGTGAAGGCTTTCAGGCTCAAGCCACACCAGACTGTCCGCCAACTATCATCCCTCCCCCGTTTCCCAGAACATTATCTCTTTAAAGTCGTCCGGTTTAAAACCAGAGGCCCCCGCCGGGCCTCACCGCCTGTTAATACTGCTTTTGAGGTCATTTGTCCCTCTTTAAAATAATAATTGCCAATCAGACCTGATTATATAACCGCTTTCGCAGCTCTCAGACCTTCATGGCCATTTTCCCACGCTAACTGATTTTCACACACATGTCAAGCGAAAACATTCATTGTTTCATTGACATAAATTATATCCCGTTCCCCGACCTCAATCAAGAACAAATTCGCCCCCCCACAGTCACTTTCCGCCTCCATAACCATTGCGTCCCTTATTATTCCAGGGGGAGGCTTCGGCCGGTTCTCCGCCGACCCATCCCCCCTGCCGGTTACTGCCTGCGCTTACCCCATGGCCGCCACTCCCGGACTGAACCCCGGTATCTTCCTGTTTTTTATTGCCGACCCCTGCGCTGTCAGCATTTTTCTCGCCGTTATTTTCATTATCAACCCGGTTCTGCCGGCCATTTGCCTCATTTCCGCCACCCGGTACACCCCTGCCGTTTACCGGTGCGCCAACCCCGTTGTCCTGGCCACCGGGATGCCATGACCGGGTGTTCCCGTTTGGGGGCATATCCTGCTGAACGACACCGGCTTCTCCATCATTTCCGCCGTCAGCATTTTGCTCTGAAGATACAGTCCCTTTATCAGGCCCGCCGGATACTTTTTCCTGTCCGCCATTACCTTTCCGGGACTTTTCCCGCTGACCGGGAACAACGTCCGGTGAATCGCCCTTTTTGCCATTTCTATTTATTTTTCCCTTAAAGTCTTCCGGGCTGACAGACTGCCCCCTTTGCAGGGCATCCAGGTATAGCATGTAGCGTCCGGGGGTTAATCCCGCCCTCGCAGCCTCGTCCCTCTGGCCGGGGGATATTTCTCCCACCACAATATCCGCCTTTGCCCCTGACTCGTCCAGAACAGCCTGCACAGACTCCCTGATTGCCTGTTCCACGGCTTCCCTTTCGCCTCCGTCCAGCGGGGTGACCGCAGTCGCAATGGTATTAACATCAGCGGGTCTGATGTAGTTTTTGACAACGGCCTCATTTACCAGCATCCCCACCGCCCGTCCGACGTCCACCCCCTTCAGGTCAAGCCCGGATATAATATCCCGTCCGTCATCATTTAGAGGGGATACGTCTATCACCCTGTTCCCCCTGTCCAGGGACAGTTCCACCGAGGGGTTGATATCAAGGCAGACGTAGGCGGCCACGGCGGGAGTCATCCACCTGTCCCAGGCCAATGCGGTGAAAATTATAAACATTAAGCAGGCCGCCAGGGCATAGCGGAATACACCGGTGTTTCTTCCCGGGAGAGTTATTTCCTGCCCCGGACTTAAATCACCCCTGGCCTTTACCTTGCGGAATTGTCCATCGGCTGACAAAACGGTGCAGGTTCCCTTATCAACTTCCAGAACAATGCACTTTTCAGTCATCGGCCCCTGTCCCCCTTCCCGATGGCTTTATAAATGAACAAAGGTAAATAAAATCCTCACAAAAATGCCACAGCAGCGAAGTGGCTATAATGTACCTGCGTCCCCTTTCTATGGTCTTTACGCTTACCCCTGCCAGGCGGGAAAGCTCCATTACAGGCAGTTTTTTTGTGGTCATCAGCCGGCTGAACATCTCTTCATTACCTGCCAGCTTCCTTGCCGCCTCCTGCAGATTGGCCCTGGCGTCCCTGTGCCTGGGCGAGGCTTTGACCAGGTCGGCAAAGGATATTTCAAAAGAAGCTATTAATTCCTTGTATTCCCTTATCTCTTCAGCCCTTTCCCTGGCTGTTTCCTGTTCCAGGTATTCTTCCCATGCCCGGGACCATTCCAGGTAGGAAAGCTGTGTGTCTGTATTGTCAAGGGAACCGCCGCTGTGGGCGCTGTGCCGGACCTGCCTCCTCAAAAAATCCGTAACCCTGCTCTTTATGATAAGCCTGGCGAAAGCCGGAAAAGGGACCCCCCGGTCTTCATCGAAGCGGTCAACTGCCTCATTAAAAGCCATCAGGCCTATGCTTAGCTCATCATCCACTCCCCATTCCAGATGCCTTCCGCAGGCCTTTACGGCAGTCTTCAGTATAAAAGAACGGTATGCTGTTATAAGGTCTTCCCTTGACTGAATGTCACCATCCCGGGACAACATCAGTTTGTTATGCAGTATATCAGCCGGAAGCACCAGTTCACTCCCTTTCGGCCTGGAGAATTTCCGGCGCTGCCCCTTACCCTTTTATACGCAGCGTCTTCTTTTTTTTGGGGGAACCATAATTAAATAACCGCCCGTTAGGCGGTGCCACCTTGCAGGTGGCGGAATCCAGGAGTCAGGAGTCAGAAGTCAGAATGAATATACAAATATTTTCGCGCCACTGGGGATGAAAATTGAGGTCATTTTAAAACCACGGGCCACATGCAATGCTTGAAACCTTCTGGCTCCTGACTCCTGACTCCTGGATTCCGACCTGAAATTCACTCAGTACTAGCATCTTTACCCTTCTTTGCAGTACAGCCTTCCGCCCTTTCGGCTCCGCCGCCTGTTTTACTGATACCGCAGTTGCTGCACTCGCCGCTCATCGGCCTGCACGGCTCGGCATGAATGAGAATATTTACACCCGGCAACTTCTCCCTAATTTCATTTTCTATGCTGTCACACAACTCATGGGTGACAGAAATCATCTGGTCCCTGGGCACCACCAGGTGAAGGTCGACATGGGAATCGGGGCCTGACTGGCGGGTTCTCAGTGCATGGTACTGCACGTAATTGCCCCCGTACCGGGCCAGTATTTCCTTTATCAGCTCCTCGTCCTTTTCCGGCATCTTTATGTCAACTATCCCCCCGGCTGACTTTTTGAGGTGTCCATAACCCTCACATATCAAAACCAGCGCCACCGCCACAGCAAGCACGGAATCAATGGCCTCCAGGGCCGTGTAGCGCATAGCGGCTATCCCCAGACATATTACCAGTGAGGTAACTGAATTGGTGATCATATGCCTGGCATTGGATTGCAGGGCCGGGGACCCGGTCTTTTTGTACTCCCCTGACATCATAAGCCACACAAGAAAGGTAACCAGTGCGGAGATAGCTGTAACGGCAATACCTATATCCGCGAAGTCAAAGTCTATCCCCCTTTGCCCGGGGCCGGCCAGGGATATGTATATGATAAAAATTACCGCCAAAATGACAAAAAAGGTCTCCCCCATGGCCGCCACATTCTCATACTTGCCATGGCCGTAATGGTGATCCTCATCAGCGGGCTTCCCTGTCTGACTGACTGAAAAATATGAAAGAAATGCCGCAGCCAGGTCAAGGCCGGAATGAATGCCGCCGGCCATAACACTGGCTGAATTCATAAACAGCCCGGCCAATATCTTCCCCAGCGTAAGCGCGATGCCGGTGATAATGGACAGGCCGGCCAGGTTTTCCCTGTTTTTCATCTGATTTCCCTTCATTATACACCACTTCGTTCTCCGGGCGCTTCCCGGGTTTTCAGCCTTAATTTTTTATATCATGTCAGATCTGTCCTGATCAACAAATATTTGCAGCCATTTTTTATGTACCCCACCATTACTCAGGCCCGGTATGCTGAAACCCCACGTCAATTATTTCATCGGGGGGATCTCCGCCTTCCATATCACGGAAACTCCTGTATATCACCCCGTCATCGCCCACCTCGTAGGGAATGCCGTCAACCTCGTCCACAGAGCCCCTGGTACTGCTCCCGGTCGGCTCTCCGCCACCGTAATACGACCCGGACTGTGACCTGGCGGCATGCTCATTCCAGCCGGCAACCTCCTGAAAGGAGTCCTCCCAGTCAAACTCCACATTGTCGAGTCCATCCTCAAAAGGCCTGGCGTAGATGTCTCCCATTACATCCTCCTCCACCGGCCTGTTGCCTGTCCCCGGCATCTCCTCGTCCCCCTTTTTGCAGCGGAGACACCGGGTTGTGTACGGCACTGCCTCAAGCCTGGCCGGCGGTATTGTATCGCCGCATACGTCGCATCTGCCATAACTGCCCTTTTCCATCCTCTCCAGAGCATCATCAATGGCCCGGACCATCAGCATTTCCCCGTCCCGCAGGGCAAAGTCCTTGCTGCGCTCAAAAACCTCGCTGCCCACATCACCGGGATGGTTGTCATAAAGGGAAAGCTCGCTGATAGAGGAACCCATCGGCTCGTGCAACCCCCCCTGGTCTATTGCCTCAATCCTTTCCAGCGATCTCTTTCTTTCGTCCAAAAGCCTTTGCTTCAGTTCCTTCATTTTTTCCCCGGTCAGCATTCCAACCCCCCTCGCATTGATTCGGTATCAATAACTTCTTGCCCTGATTTGCTCCTGCACCACCTGCACTATATCTGCAATATACCCTCCAATAACGGGAATATTCAGGTCCACCAACTTCTGCAGCAGCAATATTATTATCGCCCCCAGTATGGCAAATCCTATGGCAATGCCCAGGCCCCTGGCGATGCCTGATATGAAATTAATCCAGAGTAGACGCCAGGGGCTGTTTAGCAGGTCAACATACTCGGCCAGCTTCATCTTTTCCATATTTACGGACAACTGGGAAATTTTCCTGCGCAGGCCGTCAATTATTTCTTTCTCTTTGTCATCCATGGGCGGCCCAACCTCCTTAATGTTATTTTGCCTAAATAAAAATTATTTATTTTTCAATAAACAAAATGGGGCTGTACCAAAAACATCTTGGTGCAACCCCTCTTGCAGTCCTGATTTATTGTCCTAAATCAAAAATCAACTGAATCCCTCTTTTATGCCCTGGCCGCCCGCGCCCTTTCTTTTTTCTCCATCAGCTTGAAGTCAACCCACAGCGGGCTGGCGTTGAATATGGAGGAATAGGCCCCGCTGGCCACCCCGATAAGCATGGCCAGAACAAAAGTCTTGACGGTGGCGCCGCCCAGGAAAAAGAGGGCCAGCAGCACAAACATGACCGTCAGCACCGTGTTGATGGACCGGGTCAGGGTTTGCCAAATGCTGAGGTTGACCAGGTCCTCCAGTGACTGTCCCTTTTTCTGGGAGTGCATATTTTCCCGGATACGGTCAAAAATGATGATGGTGTCATTAATGGAATAACCGATTATAGTCAGTATGGCCGCTATAAAGGCGCTGTCCACCTCAATACGGAACAGTGAGAATATCCCCACCACCACCAGCGTATCGTGAAGAAGGGCTATGATGGCAGCCAATCCCTGCTTGAACTCAAACCTGATGGTGATGTATATAATCATCAGCACAGCTGCTATGCCCAGCGCCATAAGGGCGTTCCAGAACAGCTCAGTGCTTATAATCGGGTCCACGTACTCGTTTCTCAGAAGTTGTGCGCCGCCCAAACCGGCATTAAACGCACTCGTCAGCTTGGTGATGTCCTCCTGGCTCAATTTGCTGGTGCGGATAATAAAGTCATTGTCGCCGCTCTGCTGAATGCGGCCTGCCTCTATGCCCAGCTGGTTGAACGTTTCCCTGACCTGTTCAATGGTGACCGGGTTGTCAAACCTTACCTCCAGTATACTGCCGCTGGTGAAATCAATGCCCAGGTTCAGCCCGTGCATGGCAAGGGAGACTATACCCGGAAGTATCACCAGAATGGACAGCGCATAAAATATTTTCCTGTACTTTATAAAGTGAAACATTCCTTTCTCCCCTCCCTATGCCCCAAAGTATTTGGGATTCTTGACCAGGTTTGCGCCTGCCACCAGGTGCAGCAGCCAGCGGGTCATGGTGACCGCTGTAAACATGCTGGCAATAATACCAATAATCAGTGTAACCGCGAAGCCCTTGACTGAACCTGTCCCCAGGAAAAGCAGCACTGCCGCCGCCAGCACAGTGGTGGCGTTGGCGTCAAACACCGCCACAAAGCCCCGCTTGAACCCGGCGTCAATGGCCGCCCTCAGGCTCCTGCCGCCCCTCATCTCCTCCTTGATTCGCTCAAATATAATCACGTTGGCGTCAACCGCTATGCCCAGCGACAGGAGGAAACCGGCGATGCCGGGCAGGGTCATGGTCACATGGAATGCGGCATACAGCCAGAGTACTATCAGAGAGTAAATTATCAGTGCAAAGTTGGCAACCAGCCCGGGCAGCCTGTAATAGATAAGCATAAACACCAGTATGGCGGTAACCCCCACCAGGCCCGCGTGCTTGGACTTGGCCAGCGAGTCGGCGCCAAGGGCCGGCCCCACGGCCCTCTTTTCCATCACATCCACCTTGACCGGCAGGGCGCCGGAGCGGAGCAGAATGGCTATGTTATGGGCCTCCTCAAGGGAGTTGTATCCTGTAATCTCAGCCGCCCCGTTAAGTATTGGCTCCTGCACCACAGGACTCTGCAGCACATTTCCGTCCAGAATAATTTCTATGGGCTTTTTGACGTTGGCCGTGGTGGCCTCGGCAAATTTTTTAGTACCCTCTTCGTTAAATTTAAGGTTTACCACAATCTTCCCTGAAGCGGGGTCCTTGGACTCTTGGGCATCACTGAGATCTTTACCAGTAACCACTATGTTGCCCTGGGGATCCTTGAATTCCAGGTAAGTAGTCTTAATCATGGTATTTACAGCCTCTTCGGGATCCTTGATGCCAGCCAACTCAATTATCAGCCTGCGATCGCCCTGCTGCTGAATTACCGGCTCAGCCACCCCGAACTGGTCAACCCTTTTTTGTATGACGGCCTTAAGCTGTTTCATGACTTCTGGCGTTACCTTTACCTCGTCGGTGTCCTTTGCCTCCACAACCACGTGAACCCCGCCCTGGAGGTCCAGACCCAGGTTGATCAGCTTGATAAAGGGAAAGTAGTTTTTCGTATACGGGTGGTTGCTTAACGACGGCAGCACGGTCAGAACAACCGCCAGCGCCACCACCGCCACAACCCCCGCCAGGGCAGCTACTTTACTCCATCTCATGTCCTTGTTCTCCCCCTTTTTTTCGTTTTAAAGCAGTTTTGAACCATTTATAACCAGCTCAAAATCGCACCCCAGAAATCCCGCCGCCCTGCGGCACAGCATCATCCTGGCCAGAAATATTTCAAAGTACTCCATCACCGGACAGATGTCAATGTCTATGGTCAGGTCCATGGTTATGGTGCGCCTTTTATTATCCACCGTCACCGAGGATTGCTTCGCCGCATAGTTTACCCGGTCGTGTATATCAAATGTGGCGAAGTCGTCGTTTCTGACCCTGCTCCGGTGAACATCGGACTTGTCCGCCACGATGAGGGCTGCGGCCACTGTGTTGACCGGCTGGCCGTACTGCTCCTCGTGGTTGGCTATGGCGGAAATAATTGTGGCTATTTCATCCGGAGGCATGCCCGCACCCATCAGTATGGGGTATACAATAGTGGCGCCGGAGATGCCATGTTCATTCCTGCTGACCACGTTCCCGATATCATGAAGATAGCCCGCAATGGCGGCCAGTTCGGCATCCCTTTCCGGATATTCCAGCCTTTTGACAATATCTCTGGCAATGTTGCTGACCAGGTTGACGTGTCTGTAACTGTGTTCTGTATAACCCATGGTGCCCAGAAACTGGTTTCCCTTCCTGATAAATGTGTCCACCAGTTCGTTTTTTTTCAGGTCCTCTAAGGTAATCATGGTCCTCCCTGGTATCAATGCCCTCACTTCGGTTATATTGGCAAACCATCCTGCACGGAGAAAGAGAGTAGACTTCTGGCCTACTCTCTGAAAGTCTTTTGGTACCGGAACTTGGAAACTTATCTGAAAGCGCCGGTTACCCACAGGGTATTCCGTCCGCTATTCTTTCTTTTCACTCTCCTCATCGTCACCCGATGACTCACGAACCTGACCCACCGCTGTTTTCAGTATTTCCACCCGGACTCCGTCCGCCACCCGGAGGACCAGTGTGTCTTCCTTTACCTTGACCACTGTCCCGAGAATCCCTCCGGCGGTGACAATTTTGTCATTGGTCTTCAGTCCGCCTATCATTTCCTGGTGCTTTTTCTGCCGCTGCTGCTGCGGCCTTATCATCAGGAAATACAGCAAGGCGAAAAGGGCTACGATATAAATCAACGTGCCATACTGCTGCATAAAGGCCATAAACTGCAACCTCCTTTCCACAAAATGAATAATTCTTCGAATATGAAGTAATTCCTTTATTTTTTGCTTAAAAAGTCATACCCCGAACCTGGTCAAAAAATCCCTTTTATATTGGGAAAACCTCCCCTGTCCAATAGCCTCCCTTATTTTATGCATCAGGGTCAGTATAAAATAAAGGTTGTGTATGGTGGTCAGCCTGACTCCAAGTATTTCATTGGCCTTGATCAGGTGCCTTATATAAGCCCGGGTATAGTTTCTGCAGGTATAGCATCCGCACTCCGGGTCCAGGGGCCTGAAATCCCTGGCATATTCCGCGTTCCTTACCACCAGTTTGCCGTCATGGGTGAAAACCGTCCCGTTTCTCGCTATCCTGGTGGGCAGCACGCAGTCAAACATATCCACCCCGCGGGCCACACCCTCCAGCAGGCAGTCCGGGGAACCAACCCCCATCAGGTAGCGCGGCCTGTCCGCCGGAATAAGGGGCACTGTACTCTCCAGCGTCTCATACATGAGGTCCTTGGGCTCACCCACACTCAGCCCGCCTATCCCGTAGCCGGGAAAATCCATTTCCAGGAGCTCACCTGCGCTTTTCCTTCTGAGGTCTGCAAAGACCCCTCCCTGGATAATTCCAAAGAGTGCCTGTTTTTCCCTCCTGTGGGCTTTCCTGCAGCGGTCCGCCCACCTGGTGGTCCTCTCCACCGCCTTCAGCGCATATTCATGGGAACAGGGGTATGGAGCGCACTCATCAAAGGCCATGGCGATGTCAGACCCCAGGCTCTCCTGAATTTCCACCGCCTTTTCGGGGCTGAAATAATGCTCCGACCCGTCTATATGGGACCGGAACCAGACTCCCTCCTCCTCCACCTTCCTGAGCGGCCCCAGACTGAATACCTGAAAGCCGCCGCTGTCGGTAAGTATCGGCCCCCCCCAGTGCATAAAGCTGTGCAGTCCCCCGGCCTCCGCCACCAAATCGTGGCCCGGCCTGAGATAAAGATGGTATGTATTCCCCAGTATAATCCTTCCTCCGGCATCCCATACCTCCTCCGGAGTCATTGTTTTTACCGTGGCCTGGGTTCCCACCGGCATGAACACCGGTGTTTCCACCACCCCATGGGGTGTGGTAAGCTCTCCCAGCCTGGCCATAGTCCCCAAATCTCTCTTTGTTTCTTTAAAAAAAACAGCCATCATCGTTCCTTACTAGACTTCTGCCCTGAAAATTCTTATACTGATTTAATCAGGAGTCAGGAATCCAGAATTCAGAATTCAGAATTCAGAATTGCGGGCATTCCTTTCGGGGGACCCTTAAGCGACATGCATCCGGGGGGAGTGTTCAACCCCGGGCGGAATTTATCGGAGGCTGCTACAGTCTCTTAACGACCGAGCCTAAGGACTGACAATTTGGCGGCTGGACGACGCCAAAAGCCTGAGAGGAGCTGGACGCGACTTTCGAAGGCGGTTGGCAGTCCTTTGGCGACCGAGTTTAGAGACTGTTGCAGCCGGAGATGATGCAGCCGGGGTTTAACACTCCACCTGCCCGCAA
>JBMOPF010000056.1:0-3499 GCA_049325075.1 Bacillota bacterium
ACGGAGGGGGATTGAAAATGTTTTTAAGGTCAAAGTCAAATTTCACCGACACCAAGTACCTGGAATCCGCGCTGGCTGTTCTGGCCTTCAACCTTTTCACCGCCACTGCCAACTGGGCAGGTGGTATTACGGGGAGGGCAAGGAAGCCGTCAAGGGCTATTCCGCAGAGGTGCAGGACCTCTACGCCAAACTGGAAGCCCCACAGGCTGGTTCACCAGTACGGGATCGCCGCCATCGGGCATCATGGCCGGGGAAATCCGGGCGCGGCCTTCAGGGAAGCCATGAACCTCACCGGAGCAGCAAGGGAAATAATCGAAGTAATGATGAAGCTTATCGACGCTGTGCGGAAAGAATCTGTCCGGTGAATCAATTGGAATCAGGAATAGGGTGCTTATAATTTTACTCCCGGGGCGGAATACTATTCAGCGGAAAAAAATCTTTTCTGGGAGTGATCGTTTTGAATCAACAGCTCGGATCCCATGAGGTAATGGAAGCCCACGAGGTTCTGACCGACATCATCGACGGCATCAACGTGTACCTGCTGTACCGCCCCCATGTCAGGGACCAGCAGCTGCGCCAGATAATGGACAAGCAGCTGAACTACATGGAGCAGGAATACCAAAACATGGTGTCGCTGCTGTCCGAGCACAGGGGAGTTTCGGTGGAACCATACAACGCCAGGATCAATACCAGCATCAAATACGGACTGCGCAACCCTTCGCCGGTAACTATCCATGAATCGGCGGGCCAGCTTACCGACCGCGACGTGGCCTCCGGAATGCTGGGCAAAGCCAAGTCCTCGGCCATAGCCAAAATGGCCGCGGGGCTGGAGTGCGCAGACCCCCAGCTGAGGCGGATGATTATCCAGGGAGCCGTTTCCTGCTCCGAAATGGCCTATGAAACCTTCGGCTTTATGAACCAGCGGGGGATGTACCAGGTGCCCACCATGCCCATGAGGACCGAAAGCAACTTTATCGGCACCTACCAGACCGGTAATATATCCCCCCAGGCCACGACCGCCCAGGGCGCCGGCCCCAACTACATAACCTGACTGACTTAAGGGGGCGGTTTGGGAGAACTGCCCCCTTCTTCATCCCTGGCTGAGACTCCGGCTCCGCCGGCGGCTTTTCAGATTATTTTTCTCAGTCCCGTGCTCCGGGCCAGGGACAATGCCTCCCGGTACTCTCCCGCCGTGATTCGCCTGCTCAGCTCCTCGTACCGGAAGGCACGGTGGGCCGGGTAATACTGGTCCATTATATTTATATGGGTATCCCTTGAGATTTCTTCAGCCACAAACCTAAGTACAATATCGGTCCGGGCAAGGTTGCCCGGGAGTACCAGGTGGCGCACCAGCAGTCCCCGACGGGCTATTCCCCGTTCGTCCACCTCCAGGTCCCCCACCTGCCTGTGCATTTCCTTGACAGCCCGGCTGGCCGTGGTGAAATAGTCCTTTACGCCCAGGTATTTCTCCCCGGCGGAGTCTTCCCCGAACTTTATGTCCGGCATGTATATGTCCACCACTCCATCCAGTATCCGCAGAAGTTCCACCGGGTCGTACCCCCCGGTGTTGTAGACCAGTGGTACCTCCAGCCCCCTTTCCGTGGCCGCCGCCAGGGCCTCCAGTATCTGCGGGACGTAATGGGTGGGGGAAACCAGGTTGATGTTGTGGCAGCCGGAATCCTGCACTTCCAGCATTATCTTTCCCAGTTCTTCCGGGGTTACTTCCCAGCCCTCCCCGCCGTGGGAAATGTCGTAATTCTGGCAGAATACGCAGGAGAGGTTGCAGTTGGCGAAAAAAATGGTGCCGGACCCGCGCCTGCCCACCAGCACGCTTTCCTCCCCCATGTGAGGGCCGTAGCTGCTTATGCGGGCGTTCCTGCCGCTCCGGCAGATCCCCGGCTTATTCTCCAGGCGGTTTGACCCGCAGAGGCGCGGGCATACCCGGCAGCTTTCAAGCATGGAGACGGCCTCTTCAACCTTTTCCTTTAACCGGGCTCCGGGCAGATCCTTGTAACCCACCGTTTATCACCTCTGATTAGATGATACCTATAATTAATTAATATTACCAGCGGGCAGGTTATAAATGTTGTTGACATATCTTAAAACTAAGGTAATATAAAGGTAATATAAGAATGCCAATGCCGTGGCAGCTTGTCATTTATAATTTGTGATGCCGGAGGAGTTACATGGGACTGAAGCATCTCATACTGGGGTGCCTTATGGATCACCCCACTTACGGGTATGAAATGATTACCTCTTTGTACAGGGATTTTGTCGGACTGGGGCCGGAGGTAAACGACGGGCAGCTCTATACCACCCTGAACAGGATGGAGTCCGAAGGGCTGATTACCAAAAAGGTTGTTCACCAGGAAAAGGTGCCCAATAAAAAAGTAATATACATCACCCCCAAGGGGAGGGAGGAATTTTTGGAGTGGCTCCTGTCGGGAGAGGGGGAAAACGATCCGGTAAGGTTTGACTTTTTCAACAAGTATGAGTTCCTGAACAAGTGCAATTTTTTCAACCACCTGGACGCCGGCGCGGCCATGGATAAGCTGTCGGCCCAGCACGACCTGGTCTCCGGGAAGCTGGAAAACCTGCTCCGGGCCAGGGAGAGTATGGTGCGGAAAGGTGTGGCCCCCTTCAGGATCAAAATACTGGAATACGGCATCGGGGTACAGAAGGTAAAGGTGAAATGGCTGGAAGAAATGATGGAGTTGTTCCGGGGAGGGAAGCCGTGATGATCCGGGAATGGGCCGGGACAGGGCGTTTAAGCCTGCCCCTGGCGGAAATAAAAAAAGGCCTGGCCCAAAAGGGGTGCATCTGCGACCTGTCCAAATCCATGGCCCCATTTCTGCCCTTTGTCATGGAATTTGTGTTGTCCTTTGCGGCCGCCCACAGAACGGTCAGGGTTTTTGGATTCGCAGATTCCCTGGAAGAGATAACCCGGAGAATAGACCCCGCGGATGTTAAAAGGTCGGCGGAGGCGGTGTGCACCGGGGCCAGGGTGGTCCGCCGGGGGTTGACCGACTACGGCAATGCTTTCAGGGGGTTTTTCAGGCACCACCGCAATGAGATTACCGGAAAGACCACCGTCATCGTGGTGGGAGACGCCAGGAACAATAATTTTGCCTCTGAGGCCCATCTCCTGGGAGAGATCGGGGGTATGTCGGCAGGCGTGTACTGGCTGAACCCGGAAAGCAGAGACTTCTGGGGTATGGGGGACAGCTACATGAAGGCATATATACCTTTCTGCAAGGGTGTTTTCGAGTGCAGGAACATACAACAGTTGAGAAAATTTATGGAGCTGCTGGCTTAGCCGGAGCCGGACGCCCGGCAGGGACAGGAAGAATAAAAAAGCAGGAACCCTCTCCGGTTCCTGCTTTTCAGCTGAACAGACTAATCTTGTTCTCTGTAAAAGCCTCCGCCGAATCTGCCGCCTAAGAACCGCAGCAGGATCAGGAAGATTAAAAGGAATCCCAAGTTGCCAAAACCTCTGCCA
>JBMOPF010000057.1:0-3321 GCA_049325075.1 Bacillota bacterium
AAACGGATTACGGCTACCACATAAACAAAATGGAAAAATCGACCCCGGAAAAGCAGAAGCCCTTAACCGAAGTCCGGGAAGAGATCGTGGCCACGTTAAGCGATCAGGCCAAGCAGGATAAAGAAAGACAGTTTGTTGAGGAAGCCAGGAAGAGGGCCGAAATAGTTAACAACCTTCCAAAGCCGGCGGACAATAATACCGAGAAAAAGAATTAGGACGAAAAATGAAAAAAAATATGGCTCATTGGTAAAAAATGAATAAATCCTTACCTCCTGCTATATACTATCTGTGAAAGTCAATTCGCGAATATGATGCAGATAAAGGAGGGAAGGGTGAATAGATGAAGGCCACGGGTATCGTCCGCCGTATCGACGATTTGGGTAGGGTCGTCATCCCTAAGGAAATTAGGAGAACACTGCGCATACGCGAAGGAGACCCCCTTGAAATTTTTGTTGACAGGGAAGGCGAGGTAATCCTGAAAAAATACTCGCCCATCGGAGAGCTGGGGGATTTTGCCAAGGAATATGCCGATTCCCTGCATGAGGCGCTGGGACACATTGCCTGCATTGCAGACAGGGATACCATAATAGCGGTGGCCGGGGCGCCTAAAAAGGAGTTCATCAATAAAGCCATCGGCCCCGCCGTGGAAAAGGTGATGGAGGAAAGAAAGGCGGTCATACTGAACAACCCCGGAAGGGAGCCAAACTTTACGGAATGTATGATTGTTGAGGACGGTGACTGCCGGTATTCCTCCGAGGTAATCGCTCCGATTATCGCCGAGGGTGACCCCATAGGCGCGGTAATCCTTGCCTCAAAGGAGCCGGATGTAAAAATGGGGGAGATGGAATTGAAGTTGGCCGAAACCGCAGCGGGATTTCTGGCCAAGCAGATGGAACAGTAGGCGGCCTGAAAGGCCGCCTCACTTTTTTTAGCCACAGAGGACATATTATTTTGTGTTATAATAGACAGGGCAAAAAGTGGCAAAAATACATGGAGGCTTTCAAAACGTGGGCAATACGATTACTCTGGCCGGGCTGGGCCCCGGGGACCCGGGGATGCTTTCCCTGGCGGCGGCGGAGGCGCTGGCGAAAAGCAGCCGGACCTGGCTGCGCACCGAGGCGCACCCGGTGGTGGAGTGGCTTAAAAAAAATGGTATAGCCTTTAACACCTTCGATCACATCTACCGGGAGGCCGGGGATTTCCAGGAAGTATACCGCCGCATAGCCCGGGAAATAATCCGCCTTGCCCGCCAGGGGGATGTGCTTTATGCTCTCCCCGGGCACCCGCTGGTGGCCGAGGAATCGGCGGATTTAATAATTGAATTGGCGGCCCGGGAGGGGTTTGAGGTAAGGATAATTCCCGGGGTAAGCTTTCTGGACGCCCTGGTGGCGGCTTTAAAAATAGATCCCGCCGAAGGCATCAGCATAGTGGACGGCCTCAGGCTGGACCATCAGCGGCTGCATCCGGACATGGGCATGGTGGTTATCCAGGCGTATAGCCGCATGGTGCTGTCCGATATAAAACTGAGCCTGATGGAGTGCTTTCCGGACGATCATCCCGTGGTGGCTGTTACGGCTGCGGGAGTTCCCGGCCTGGAGCGGGTGGACAGGGTCCGTCTTTATGAGCTGGACAGGCTGGAAACGGTCAACCACCTTACCAGCATTTATATCCCGCCCCTGGCGGGGGCGGACAGGCCGGCGGCCTGCGGCTATCCTCTGGACCCGCTGGTGGAGGTCATGGCCAGGCTGAGGGGAAAGGGCGGCTGTCCCTGGGACCGGGAGCAGGACCACCGGTCGCTCAGGAAATACCTCCTGGAGGAGGCCTATGAGTTAATTGAAGCCCTTGACAGGCAGGATATGTATAATATATGTGAAGAATTGGGAGACTTATTATTACAGATTGTTTTTCACTCCCAGATTGCTTCGGAGCAGGGACATTTTAACATCAACGAAGTGGTGAACGCCATCACGGAAAAATTGATCAGGCGTCATCCCCATGTCTTTGGCGGCGCAAGGGCGGAAACCAGCGCTGAAGTAATTGTCAGCTGGGCAGCCATCAAGGAAAAGGAAAAGCCGGGAAATGGCAAAAAGGGGATTCTTGACGGCATTCCCGGCAGTTTTCCCGCACTGATGAGGGCGCAAAAGATGCAGTCCAGGGCTTCCGGGGCGGGGTTTGACTGGCCTGACTACAAAGGGGCGCTTGATAAAGTCTATGAGGAACTGAGAGAAATACAGGAAGCCATAAAAAGCGGAGGCAGCGAACAAAGGGAAAACGAAATCGGGGACGCGCTTTTTGCCGTGGTGAACCTTGCCCGCCTGCTGAAGATCGATGCGGAGGTGGCGCTGACAAAAACCGCAAACAAGTTTTTGGACAGATTTCGTTATATCGAGGAAAAAGCGGCTTTGTCCGGGCGGGAACTTGCGCAATGCAACCTGGAGCAAATGGATACCTGGTGGGAAGAGATAAAAAAAGTGGAAAAAAGTATAAAAAAATAGGAATTATTTTCTTGGCAGGAGGAAATTTAAGAAAAATAGCGAATAGTAAGAGCATAAATAGCTAAAACCTTAAGGGGGGTATTTATGAACAAGGCCGATCTGATTGCCAAAGTTGCAGAAAAAACCGATTTTACCAAGAAAGATGCTGAAAAAGCCGTCTCTGCCATACTGGCGAGCATTGAAGAAGCTCTGTCAAGCGGAGAAAAGGTACAGCTGGTAGGCTTTGGTACCTTCGAGATAAGGAACAGGGCAGCTCGTAAGGGCCGCAACCCGCAAACCGGCCAGGAAATCAAGATCGCTGCGGCCAAGGTGCCTGTGTTCAAGGCCGGCAAGGCTCTGCGCGAATCCGTAGGCTAAAAGCAGTACATAAACGCAATTGTATTTATTTAAAAAGTCCACCACGGCGTGGGCTTTTGTTTTTCCCGCAGTGATCCAAACTGATTAAAAAAGCGAGGTGGCCGGTGTGAGGCTGGATAAATTCCTTAAGGTTTCCCGGGTAATCAAGCGCCGGACTGTGGCCAACGAGTTGTGCGACCAGGGGCAGGTGAAGGTCAACGGGCGGGTGGCCAAAGCCGGGCTTGAGGTCAGGGCGGGCGACAGGGTGGAGATCAGCCTGGGCGAAAGGGTAATCAGGCTGGAAATACTTGAGGTCAGGGAAAACGTGGCCGCCAGGGATGCCCCGGGCCTTTACCGGCTGTTGGAGGAGTAATCCGCCCGGGCGGCACCTTTTTTTACCGATAGAGAAAACAGTTGAAAAACAGCCTCCTTTCAATTAATATCAAGCTATTCTTATTTAACAGCCGTATACGGGGAAAAATGGCACTTG
>JBMOPF010000058.1:0-784 GCA_049325075.1 Bacillota bacterium
TCCTCTGATGGCGCAGCTTGCTGCATCTGTTTAGCACAAGAACGCAGAGCAAATTAAGACAGTTATTAACAGAAAATTTTAAGAATTACCCGGAGGAATGCGGCAATCAATATAGAATCTGAGGGAAATACAGCTAAATAATCCAGGAGCGGACAGAGATTATTTTTTAGGGGAGGTAATTATGGAGAGCATTCTACGGCTGGAAAAGGAAGAGATCGTAAAGCTGCTGCGGAAAATAATCATCGATACCAACGTCTGGGCCTTTCACCTGGAGGAGGAGGTGGCCAATATGGACCCCGCAAGGATGCCGGTATTGAACCTGCAGCTGAACGAGATGTTCGGTTTCAGGCAGGCCAGCGGGATAAAAAAAATGGGGCTGATCACCGGAAGCGGCCTGGACGCGGTGGAACAGGCGCTGTCCTACTCTCACTGGATGGTTCTGGAAAACCTGCGCACAGAAAGGCCGGACCGGAACACCCTCCGGTTCGGCACGGTGGACTGCACAGTAAAGAGGGCCATGGACGCGCTGGGCAGAAAAATGGACTGCAGCGAAACCGGCCTTAAGATTAGGAGGAGTTTTGTTGAGGTAATCGATCCCATGGCCCGGGTAACCCGGATTTTTTCTGCCGCCGACGAGGATAAACGGGGGACTGACTATACCTGCCTGTGGGAGGTTAAGCTGGATGGCCAGTGATTTATCCCGACGGCTTTGTCAGACCTTAAAAGGCTGCCGGCTGGCTGTCGGCAGCACGGGACCGGCTTACTTTGTGAAATGTTGAAATCC
>JBMOPF010000058.1:794-3134 GCA_049325075.1 Bacillota bacterium
ATTGACTTTGTCAGCAACCTGTACGGCTTGAGGCCGGTCTTTTTTTATCTGAGGGCCTACCCCTTCAGCCCATTCTACAGTTGCTGTTTTCATCCTCTGATGGTGCCGCTTTCTGCGGCATGAGCGTCTGGATTCTGGATTCCGGCCGCCCGCAGGGCGGTTTTCTTCTTTAATCCCTGAACCTCACCAGTTGCCCCCTGTCAAAAACCCATTCCGGGGTATTCAGGGTTTCACCGAAATTTAAAGGGTACCAGGGGCTGATACCTTTATTCCCGGTGTTTTTCAATATGTGAATGTCCTGGGCGGGCATGTAGCTCTGGGCGATCATGAATATTTTTTCCCCGGTTGATCTGTTCTGGGCCATATCCACCACGATTACGCAGTGGCCCGGGTCCGGGCCCTTTAAAAACACGTCCCCCAATCTCATCTCTTCCAAGGGAACCTTCTTCATTTCCCCGGATAAAGAGAGGGTGCCAGCGTACGCGAAGACCATGTCGAGATATTTCCTGAATGCCGGATAGTCCCTGGAATAGCCCGCCGTCTTCACCCAGTAGGCCCTGTTTCCCTCCACCACAATCCTGTTTCCCTGCATCCAGGTGGCATAATCCGCTTTGAATCCGTTGGTGAAGTTAAAGTGGATCTTATCGTACAGCCCCTTTTGGTAAAGATACTCCGCCCTAAGCCTGATCACGGCGTCGGCGCACTGCTGCAGGTCCCGGTCCCCCACGTCGATATCCGCCACCGCCTCGTGAACCTCCCGGTTTTTTACCGACCCGTCGTAATACTTCACCATGGACCCGTGAGGCTTCAAGGGCAGGTTTCTCAAATAGTGCCCGAAAGACCCTTTTTCTGCTTCAATCCTGGTAAACCCCGGCGGAGGGAGGAACCTTTCCTGGATTGTACCGCCAGACCGGTTTACCAGGCCGGGCGGCGGACCTTCCTGTTTTACAGGCGGCTCCGCCTGGTTGCGGGCACATGATGCCAGTATAATAAGCATAAGTATTATTAAAAGCTTTTTCATCCTAAACCGCCCCGGTTAAGGAAAGTTATCCGGAAGGCCCTTCCTACTGGTATAATTCACCACATGGGGCGCAAATCCCTTTAAATAAAGAGCCGGGCCGGGAAGATCACCCGGCAGGTGATAATCCACAAATGCCGAATATTAATGTGGCAAACCTTGAGACTTATGGTGAAGATAATGCCTTTAAAAAGATGCTTGACGCCGGTTTTTCTTTTGCTGGTTATCGCCTTCCTGGCCCTGTATGCGACCGGCAAGCCGGAGGCCGTCAGGGAAGCTGAAAGTGAAATACCCATCCAGGAGGAAAAACCTGAGTCAAATCAGGACGGCAAGAAGCACTCAACGCCCCTGATTCTGGACAAGCCCGTCCTTCTCACCGAGTACCGCAAAAAGCTGGCCCGTGAGTATTCCCTGATGCACTACGGGGAGCCCTCCGACACCATTGTCCCGCAGGCCATAGTCATTCACTGGACGGCGTCCGACACCTGGGAAAGCGCGTATAATCATTTCTACGGCGAGGAAGCCGTACGGGACCGTGAATACGGATTGTTGAACCCGGCGTCTCATTTTTTGGTGGACCGGGACGGCACCATCTACAGGCTGACCCCCGAAACCTCCTTGAACCGCCACGCCATTGGCCTTAACTGGTGCTCCATCGGCATCGAAAACGTGGGCGGCGTCAACGGAAAGCAGGACCTTACCGGCGCCCAGCTGAAGTCCAACGCCGACCTGGTAAAATACCTGAAATCCAAATACCCGTCGATAAAATATTTACTGGGCCACTACCAGCAGGACCAGGCCAGAAAAGCCGGCCTGTGGAGGGAAAACATGCCGGGCTATTACGCCGGAAAGGCCGACCCGGGGCCTGATTTCATGGAAAGCCTGATAAAAAGCACCAAGGATCTGGGCCTGATCGCCTTCCAGCCCTAAACCCCGGCGCGATATAGCCGCCGGCTGCTTGCCGGCAGGCACGGAAGGCGCCATAGAAAGAGCCGCCCTTTAAGGTTAACGTGGCTGTTAATTCTATTTAAAGGAGAGTTGCCCAACATGCCAGACTACTCCCTTCTGGATCAGCCCGGTCTGATCAAGTTTCTGTTTTTTCCGCGCAAATACCACACTGCCTGCCCGGCAAACGCTTTCGACACAGCCTTTCCCGTCGACCGGGACGTTTCCATAACCTGCCGCTTCCACGTGGCTGGCCGGGACCTCCCGTGGGTACTGTACTTTCACGGGAACGGCGAAGTGGTGAGTGACTACGACCAGATCGCCCCCATTTATAACGAAATCGGCCTTAACATGGTGGTGGCCGACTACCGGGGCTA
>JBMOPF010000059.1:0-38431 GCA_049325075.1 Bacillota bacterium
GCTCGGTCGTTAAGAGACTGTAGCAGCCTACGATAAATTCAGCCCGGGCTTAAATCACTCCCCCCAGATGCATGTTACTTTGGGGTCGCCTGAAAGGAATGCCTGGACTTCTGGATTCTGACTTCTGGATTCTGAATTCCCGCCGCTGGGACAGCGGCACCGCCCGGAGGGCGGCTATGAATATTTATCCGCTCTTTCAGGGAGAATAATTCCAAATTAAACTGCCGGGAGGGAAACTTTTGGTAGTCAAAACAAAAAGAAAAATTTTTATCATGCTTACGGTTTTGGCTGTAGCCGCCATAGTGGCACTGCTTGGGGGATATGCGTCGGGTCAGGACAGAAACCTGTACTGGGGGAGCAGCGGGCCCGATGTTACCAAGGTTCAGGCGCTGCTGAACAAGTGGGGATATTATCACGGGCCGGTGGACGGATACTATTCCGGTCAAACATTCAATGCCGTGAAGGAATTTCAGAGAAATAACGGGCTTGCCGTTGACGGTGTGGTCGGCCCCGATACATGGGCGGCTCTGGGCATTACCACCCCCAGGGCGACAGGAACGGCTGTGCCGGTGTCAGGGAGGATATCCGACAGTAGCGATGTGAATCTGCTGGCCCATGTAATAGAGGGAGAGGCGGCGGACGAAAGCTATGTGGGCAAGGTGGCTGTTGGAGCGGTTATAATTAACCGGACCCGGAGCGGGTCTTTTCCTTCCTCCCTGGCAGGAGTCATATATCAGCCGGCGGCCTTTGAGTCTGTGTCCAACGGCCAGTTTAACAGACCGGTGTCCGCTGATTCCCTGAGGGCCGCCCAGGAGGCCATCAGCGGCTGGGATCCCACCGGGGGAGCTCTTTTCTTCTGGAATCCCTATAAAAGTGTGGGGCCGTGGATATGGTCCAGGACGATCATAACACAGATAGGCCGGCATGTATTTGGCAGATAAGGAGGGGTGAATTTTGAAGGATAGAAGATTGGTTTGGATATTGCCCGCCGCCCTTGGTCTTGTGCTGCTGGCGGGAGTGGGCTACTGGGGCTACAGCCAGATGACGGCCCGCAAGTCCGCAGAGACTGTGCTTAATAATAAGTACAGCCAGGCCTTTCACAATCTTTCCGGCAACATAAGAAATATGGAGGTTATCCTTTCCAAAACCCTGGTTGGGGAGGAGACACTGCAGGATTCCCAGCTTTTTATGAGACTCTGGAGGGAATCCATGGCTGCCCAGAGCAACCTGGGCCAGATTCCGGTTCCCGATACCGCGGTCAGCCGGACATTGAAGTTTTTAAACCAGACCGGGGATTATGCCCGGACACTGGCGGTACAGACCGCCGGGGGAATACCCAAAACCGATGAGCAGTGGCAGACGCTGCGGGAGCTATACAGGCAGGCCGGACAGCTAAATGGCGAAATTAGCCGCCTTGGCGAGGATTTGTCGAAGGGAACCCTGGTCATGAGCGAGCTGAAAAGGGAAAGCCGGAATGCGCTGCGAAGGGCGGGGCCACAGTTGGCCAACAATAATTTTCAGACCATGGACAACAATATGCAGGAGTTCCCCACCCTTATATACGACGGTCCCTTCTCGGATCACCTGCAGAAAAAAACTCCCGCCGGACTGGGCGGGCCCCTGGTTACCGCCGATCAGGCCAGGGACAGGGCGCTTGCCTTTATAGAAAAACTGCCCAATACCACATACAGCGTCAGTGTTGTCAGTAAGGACGATAATGCAAAGATTCCCATTTACCGTATTGAGGTTACTTCCAGCCCGGAAACAGCGGGGGAAAAAATATCCCTTGGCATTTCCCAGCAGGGGGGCAGCCCCATTTGGATGATCAATTCCAGAAGCGCGGCCAGTGGACAGCTTTCTGTTGAGGATGCCCGGGCCAGGGCGGACAGGTTTTTGGCTGACCGGGGCTTTGCGGACATGGAGTCCACCTACCATGAGATACGCAATAACATTATCATTTTCAATTATGCCGCCACCCAGGGCGGGGTAATACTCTATCCGGACCTGATAAAGGTTTCGGTGGCCCTGGATGACGGGAGGATTCAGGGCTTTGACGCCACCAATTACTGGATGTCCCACCGGGCCAGGGAATTGCCCGCTCCCGCCCTGACAGCGGTCCAGGCCAGGGAAAAGCTGAGTCCCAGGCTGACTGACGTAAGCCCCGGCAGGCTGGCGCTAATCCCGAAATCGGCCGATATGGAGGTTTTGACCTATGAGTTCCAGGGCAGGCTGGATAATGACGTTTTCCTGATTTACATTAATGCGCTGACCGGTGCCGAGGAAAATGTGTTAAGGGTCATAAGGACAAACGACGGAGTGCTGACCATGTAGGAGGGGCCGGGAATACCCCATAGTTTTTACCTATTGACTTTAGAAAAAAGCCCGTGCTATAATTGCCGTAAATTTCGCAAGGCTATGACGAGGAATAAGGGGAAGGTACAGTCCCAAGCGAGCCGGGAGCGGTGCGAGCCCGGCGGCGAATCCCCCCGTGCCGCCTCCGAGCTGCAGGACATAAAGCCCGGCGGGTTAGTAAGTCCTGACGGTTCGCCCCCGTTAAAAGGCGCTGGAGAGGGCCGCAAAGCGGCCAATTTGGGTGGTACCGCGAGAAATCTCTCGTCCCATTACGGGGCGGGAGTTTTTTGCTTGTACTGAGTGAATACGGGGTCAGGAGCCAGAAGTCAGAAGTCAGGAGTCAGAAGGGTTCGGGCATTCCCTGCAAGCGAAAACCTGATGGTGCCGCGAAAGCGGCAGTACAAAAAAATGAAATACATTGCAGGGAATTGAATGATTCCACTTTCGTACAAATTATCAAGGTGAACTTTGGGGTTAGAGGACCTGTAAGGAATGCAGGCAACAATATTCTGACTTCTGACTTCCGACCTCGAATTCACTCAGTATAAGCATAATAAGGAGGTGCCTTTATGAAGGAAATACTTGAGCTGCTGGAATCAAACGCCAAGCTGACCGAGGATGAGATAGCCGTCATGCTTTCCATGGACGTTGAGGAAGTGAGAAGGCGGATCAGGGAAATGGAGAAGAACAAAACCATTTTGCAATATATAACATTAATCAACTGGGAAAAGGTGGGGGAGGAAAAGGTCTCGGCAATGATTGAGGTGCGCCTCACACCCCAGAGGGATGTGGGCTTTGACGCCGTGGCCGAAAGGATATACCGGTTCCCGGAGGTGCGCAGCGTGAGGCTGGTGTCCGGAACTTACGATCTCGGGGTATACATCGAAGGAAGAACCATGCGGGAGGTAAGTCATTTTGTGGCTACCAAGCTGGCCACCATTGAAGGGGTGGTCAGCACCACAACGCATTTTGTGCTGAAAACATATAAACAGGACGGCGTGATCATCGAGGATGATGAAGTAGATAGAAGGTTGGTGGTTTCTCCATGATTACTAAAAATAACTGGTCGGAAAAAATCAATCCTGTGGTCCGGGCTATACCGCCTTCAGGAATTCGCAAATATTTCGACCTGGCCGCCGAGATGAAGGGGGTAATATCCCTGGGGGTCGGGGAGCCGGATTTTGTTACGCCGTGGCATATAAGGGAGGGCTGTATCTACTCCCTGGAAAAGGGCTATACCATGTACACCTCCAACCAGGGCCTCCTGGAGCTGAGGGAGGAAATAGCCCGGGACCTGGATGTCACCTATGGGGTTACCTATGATGCCCGGAGAGAATTGCTGGTCACCGTCGGGGTCAGTGAAGGGGTGGACCTGGCCATGAGGGCGCTGGTATGCCCGGGTGACGAGGTGATTATGCCGGAGCCTTCATATGTTTCATATGCGCCCACCACAACCCTGGCTGGCGGGGTCCCGGTTCTGGTGCCCACCTGTGTGGAAAACGATTTCAGGCTGACCGCCGAAAGCGTGGAAAAGGCGATAACTCCCCGCACAAAAATACTGCTTTTATGTTATCCCAACAACCCCACCGGAGCTGTGCTGCGCAGAAGGGATATGCTGGAAATAGCCGAGGTTGTCCGGGACAGGGACCTTATTGTTATATCGGACGAAATTTACGACAAGCTTACCTATATTGGCAGCCACACCTGCTTTGCATCGATTCCGGGCATGCAGGACCGGACGGTTCTGTTAAACGGTTTTTCCAAGGCCTATGCCATGACCGGCTGGCGGGTGGGCTATGCGGCGTCCAATCCTGACTTTATTGGGGCTATGAACAAAATTCACCAGTACAGCATGCTTTGCGCCCCCATTACCGCCCAGATGGCCGCCCTGGAGGCCCTTAAAAACGGGCGCGACGGAATGAGAAAAATGGTTCAGCAGTATAACAGGCGGAGGCACATTGTAATGCAGGCGTTCAAGGAAATGGGCCTGCCCTGCTTTGAGCCCGGCGGAGCCTTTTACGCCTTTCCCGATATAAGCGCCACCGGCCTTACCTCCGAGGATTTTGCCGAACAGCTGCTGATGGAGGAAAAAGTGGCGGTGGTTCCCGGCAGCGCCTTTGGCAACAGCGGCAGGGGTTATATTCGTTGTTCATATGCGGCCTCGGTGGATGACCTGGGTGAGGCGTTCAGAAGGATGTCCAATTTCGTCAGAAGGCGCGGGGTGCAGCCCAAGACGGTGGTAAATCTGTGACGAGGCCGAAGAAGTATTTCCGGTTGGTCGGAGCAGCACGAAGAAGTATTTCCGGTTGGCCGGAGAGGCCGGGATGTGCATTTCCTGAGGGTCGGGACTGGCGGCACTACTATGCTTTAGCTCCTCCGGCCGGGGGTACTACCCCTGAGCTTTTCCGACCAGTAGGTACTACCCATAAGCTTATCCGACGAATCGGGAATATCCCTGAGCCTCTCCACAAAAAGGAAAAGCCCCTAAGCTTCTCCGCCCAATCGGAAATACCTATAAGCAAGGAAGTGTAAGTAAATGATCTGGGATTCCAAACACGAATGCATGGATCGCGAAGAACTGAGAGGCCTTCAGCTGGAAAGGCTTAAAAAGACCCTGGGGCTGGTTTATGACAGGGTGCCTTTTTACCGGGATCTGTTTGACAGCCACGGGGTCCGGCCCACTGACCTGAAGTCCCTTGAAGATATCAGCAAGTTCCCCTTTACAACCAAGCTGGCCCTGCGGGACAATTATCCCTACGGACTTTTTGCCGTTCCCATGAAGAAGGTGGTCAGGCTGCACGCCTCCTCGGGAACCACAGGCAAGCCCATTGTGGTGGGCTACACCAAAAATGACCTGGATACCTGGGCCGGCCTCATTGCCCGGGTGGCCACGGCCGCCGGTGTCACCGCCGACGATACGGCCCAGATTACCTTTGGCTACGGGCTCTTCACCGGGGCCTTCGGACTTCACTACGGCCTGGAAAAGGCTGGTGTAACCATTGTGCCCTCATCGGTGGGGAATACTGAAAAACAGATCATGCTCATGAAGGATTTCGGCGTCACAGTGCTGGTGGGCACCCCCTCCTATGCGCTCCACCTGGCCGAGGCCGCCGGGAAAATGGGTATAGGGCCCGGGGACCTCAAGCTGAGGGTAGGGCTTTTCGGGGCCGAGGCCTGGTCGGAAAGCATGCGGGCAGAGCTGGAAAGGGCATGGGGCATCAGGGCCACGGATAATTACGGGCTGAGCGAGGTGATGGGCCCGGGGGTCTCCGGGGAGTGCATTGAGGCACTGGGGATGCATATAAACGAGGACCACTTCCTGGTGGAGGTAATCGACCCGGAAACAGGCGAGCCCAGGAAGCCGGGCGAGGAGGGTGAGATAGTGATAACCACCCTCACCAAGGAAGCCTTTCCGGTGGTCAGATACCGCACCAGGGATATCACCAGGCTCAGCTATGAGCCCTGCGTGTGCGGCAGGACATTGGCCAGGATGCGCAAGGTTACCGGAAGGACCGATGACATGCTCATAATTTCAGGGGTTAATGTGTTCCCCTCCCAGATCGAGAGTGTGCTTATGGAAATAGACGGCATCTCCCCGCACTACCAGATTATTGTAACCAAGAAAGGGTACCTGGATGCCCTGGAGGTGCAGGTGGAGCCTGCTGAAAACGCCTTTACCGGAAACTTCCGGGACCTGGAGGCCCTGGAGGAAAGGGTCCGCTCCCGCCTTCACAGCGTCCTTACAATAGGCGCCAGGGTGAGGCTGGTGGAGCCCTTCTCCATCGAGAGGAGCCAGGGCAAGGCCAAAAGGGTGATTGACAAGAGAAACAGTTGATTAAGTTTATTTGGGGGAGGTGTCATTTTTTTGAGAGAGCTGATGACGGGAAATGCCGCCATTGCCAGGGGGGCCTTTGAAGGCGGGGTCACCGTGGCCGCCGGCTATCCCGGTACACCAAGCACCGAAATACTGGAAAATTTCTGCCGCTACGAGGGGGTATACGCCGAATGGTCACCCAATGAAAAGGTGGCGCTGGAGGTGGGTATCGGGGCCGCCATGGCCGGCGCCCGGGTGCTGGTAACCATGAAGCATGTGGGGGTTAATGTTGCCGCCGATCCCCTGCTGACGGCCGCATATACCGGGGTTAACGGCGGGCTGGTACTTGTTTCCGCCGATGATCCGGGAATGCACAGCTCGCAAAACGAGCAGGACAACCGGAATTACGGGCGGTTTGCCAAAATACCCATTCTGGAGCCCGCGGACAGCGCCGAGGCCAGGGAGATGACCAGGCTGGCCCTGGATATAAGCGAGGAGTTTGATATTCCGGTGATGCTCCGGACCACCACCAGGGTGGCGCACTCCCAGAGCTTTGTGGATCTGGGGGAGAGGGTCTCCCGTCCCCTGAAGGAATATAAGAAGGACACCCGCAAGTGGCTTATGGTCCCGGCCTTCGGCCGGATGCGCCGGAAGTCCCTGGGGGAAAGGCTGGAAAGGCTGCGGGAATACTCCGAAAAGGGTCCCTTGAATTATATTTTGCCGGGGGACTCAAAGGTGGGCGTGATTACCAGCGGAATAAGCTACCAGTATGTGAGGGAAATAATGCCCGGCGCCCCGGTGCTTAAACTGGGGATGACCTACCCGCTGCCGGGGGATTTGATTAAAAAATTTGCCTCCGGGGTGGAAAAGCTGTTTGTGGTTGAGGAACTGGAGCCCTATATTGAGGATTTTGTAAGGGGACTGGGCATCTCAGCCATGGGCAAGGAACTGTTTCCGGAAACCGGGGAGTTCAGCGCCGGGATTATCCGCAGGGGCTTTATCGCCGCGGGTGTAATTTCCCCGGATACCGCCCCGCCGGTCCGTAAAGATGATGATATGCCCGCGGTGCCGGTAAGGCCGCCGGTACTCTGCGCCGGCTGTCCCCACAGGGGGGTGTTTTACGCCCTTAAAAAGCTGAAGCTGGTGGTGACAGGGGATATAGGCTGCTATACCCTGGGCGGTCTGACGCCCCTGGAGGGAATGGACAGCTGCGTTTGCATGGGGGCCAGCATCGGCATGGCCCACGGCATTGACAAGGCCGCCCCTGAGATGAGGGGGAAGACCGTGGCTGTAATAGGCGACTCCACCTTCCTCCACTCCGGAATAACCGGACTTATCAACGTTGTTTATAACGGCGGTAATTCCACGGTTATAATACTGGACAACAGCACCACCGCCATGACCGGCCACCAGGACCATCCTTCCACCGGGAAAACACTGATGGGAAATATGGCGCCGGTGATCGACCTGGACGGACTGGTGAGGTCAATCGGGGTGAAAAGGGTAAAGACGGTTGACCCGATGGACCTTGACGCATTGATGGATGTAATCAGGGATGAGGTTAACGCGCCCGGACCGTCCGTGATTATTGCCCGGAGGCCCTGTGTTCTGTTGAATAGGCAGTCCGGCCGGCCGGTCAGGGTGGACCCTGATCTATGCACCGGCTGTAAAGCCTGCCTGAAGCTAAGCTGCCCGGCTATATCCGTCACTGACAAGGCCTGTTCAGTTGACCCGGTTGCCTGCAACGGGTGCAACCTTTGTGTCCGGGTCTGCAAGTCCGGGGCGCTGACCGCCGCTGAAGGGGGGGGATCCGGTGCGTAAATATGATATTTTGATGGTGGGAGTCGGCGGCCAGGGTACCATTCTGGCCAGCAGAATTTTGGCCCATATAGGCCAGTCCATGGGGTACGATATCAAGGTTTCCGAAATTCACGGCATGGCCCAGAGGGGCGGCAGCGTGGTAACCCAGGTCCGCATGGGGGACAAGGTGTATTCTCCCCTTATTGAGGAGGGCGGGGCCGATGTGATACTGGCCTTCGAGAAACTGGAAGGGCTGCGCTGGCTCAATTACCTCAAGCCCGGCGGCGGCATGATAGTAAACAACCAGTCAATATACCCGGTGCCGGTTTTGGCCGGCCTGGCCCAATACCCGGAAGACATAAACGGGTACCTGAAGGCCAGGGTGAAGGACCTGGTTGTGGCCGACGCCGATAAAATAGCCGGTGAGTGCGGCAATGTGAAGGCCGCCAATGTTGTCCTGGTGGGGGTCCTGTCCGGAAGGCTGTCCTTCCCCGAGGATAAATGTCAGGAGGCCCTGGCCGCCAGGGTGCCTCCCAAATTCCTGGATGTTAACAGGAAGGCGTTCTATGCAGGATACGGGCTCTAATGGGAACAGAAAACCGCAAAAGATTTAATGCCAAAATCCCGGGTTTATCACCCGGGATTTTTTGCGCCTGGAATTGTTATACTGCTCTGAAGCCCCGGTGTTCAGCCTGGCTGAACGGGTTCACCCCGCCACGCCGGACCCTCTATGTTGCAGAGGAGCCGGTGTATATGAATGTAATTCATATATTATGGGGTCAATTGGCTAAATCTTTACTATTATTGTTTAATCCACTATCTAGGCAAAAAAATTTAATAAATTATTCATATGCCCAAACATATCGACAAATATTTCCTTGAAAATTATGGCATGTCCGCTATAATATTGCACAATACCCCTTTATCTTAATGTTATGTGTCATAACCCCGTGCTGATTCTGACAATAACCAACTTAAAGAAGCTTTCAGACATAAATTTGCACCTTTCAGACATGAAAAACATGCTTTTGAACAAAAACTGCACTGTTCCGTCCCGGCGGTCCGGTCGGACCTTTGCCCGGATGTCTTAAAACTTTTTTTGGGGTGATATAAATGGCTATGCTTGTGTCATTGTCCATGTGCGGTCAGATAATAAGGCAGCTCAGAAATGAGAGATTCCTCACGCAGCGGGAACTGGCAAAATTAATCAGGAGATCCCAGGGCAACGTCAGCAGGTTGGAAAACGGTAAGATAAAGGTCACCTATGACACGCTGCTGTTAATAGCAAGGAAACTGGACGTTCCGGTCAGCAGGCTGCTGCCCGGGCCGCTGAACGGTTTTCCCCGGAAGGCTGAAAAAACGTTAACGGGTCATAGAAGGTTGAAAAAATGTAAAGTGAATTGCCAAAAAAAACATAAGGTAGCAAGGACCTGATTTTTCATCAAATGGGATGTGTTTTATAGCGTGGCTATTAATAATTTCAACCAACGGCCAACACGTATATATGCAGGGGTGGGGCTACGCCCCGTCCGGACGTAGGTTGACCAACACCGGAGAAATAATGAAGGAAAAATTGAAGGAGGATGGGAGATGGGTAGGATTAAGTATTTGCTCTTTGTACTGATGATGATGTTGATGGCGGCGGTGCCGTGTTGGGGGTATGATACGCCGGGTGTAATTGTAAAAGATGAAGGGACCATTGATTGTACGACGGGAGGTCATCAGGCGGTTATGGGCAGTCCTGATGATATAACTGTATTCATTAACGGAGATGTGGTTTTTTTTCCGGATCAGCTTCCTTATCTCAACGATGACGGCAGGGTGATGGTGCCGGTGAGGTTTGTGGCGGAGGAATTGGGAGCAAATGTGGGATGGAATGGGGTTACCCGGATAGTCAGTATTACTAAAGGAGACACATCTATCAGCCTCACCATCGGCAGGAGGGAGGCCTCTGTCAACGGCAGGGTCATAGCTCTGGACACCGAGGCGGTGCTTAAGAATGACCGGACCATGGTCCCGGTGCGCTTTGTCAGTGAGGCTTTCGGGGCCGATGTAGTGTGGGAGCCAAAAACATTAAACACCGGCAACTGCGTCCGGATAAACCTGGGGGGTGGGCAGTAGTGCTTTTCCGGAGGCTGCCGGCCTTGCTGGGTGTTGTCTTCATCCTTCTTGCCGCGGTTCCGGCCATGGCCGGGGAGGTCCATACCTTCGGCTATACAGATGACAGGCGAAGGGTGGTTGAAGACCGGTCCTGTCTGCCCATGTTTCCTTCCTGGCATGCCGATATCGGTAAGAGCTACAGCCAGCCCCTGGTGCTGGACGGGAGCAGGTTCGGCGGGGGCAGCCCGGTGGTGGTTATGATGGCCGGCAACTACCTCTGGGCGCTGAGGGATATTTCAGGGGACGGCTCGGAAAATACCAATGTGATTTTTCAAAAAGATATTCCCGGTGGTTTCTGCAGTGAGGTCTCAGCCAGTCATACCACCTTTTACAAAGCATCTGACGGACGGGAACTGCTCTTTTCCGGAACAAACGATGGTAACCTGGTGGTACATGATCTGAAAGGTGAGTAAATATATAGGCTTGTTTTGGGTACAAGAATAGTCTCTGCTCCACTTGTAACAGAGTGGAAAGGGCACCTTTTGACAGTTATTGGGAGCGATGACGGAAATGCCTATATAATTACCAACTTTGATAAAGTACCATCAAAAAAAGGTTACTATGTGGGTGGTGTGATTACTTCCAGCCCTGCCCCCCTGGACAATGAGGGTTTTATTATAGGCTCTGATGGTGCCGGGGGTAAGGTGATGGCGATTAAATATGAGGATGTTCTCATGGAGAATGATGAAGGTTTGTTGAAGTTTCTTCCAGATGGAAAGAGGGCCTGGTGTCTTGATAGCCGTACAATCCCCCTGGCCGGGGTTCCGGCAAGTTTTTCGGTTGACGGGTGGTATATATATTTTTCAGACAAGACAGGGAAGATGTTTCAGGTGCATAAATACAATGGCACGGTTCAGAAAGTTAACACCGGCCTAACCGGGGGAGGTACGTTTACCAACCGGAGCCCGGCGGTGGGGGACAGTGTGGTGGTGTTTCCGGTGAGGAATCTGCACGGGTCCGGCAAGGGGGCGCTGGCGGTGCTGGATAAGTCGGATATGAGTCTTAAATACCTGCTTAAGGCTGAGTCCCAGGTGGTGACCGCACCGGTTATCTGGCCGTCGGCCAATGTGCTGGCGGTGGGGGAGCAGAACGGATACCTGGGGATGTGGAGCATGTCCGACTGGAAGACCTGCAGCCGTATAAAGGTGACCAACCCGCCGGCTCACGACGGCAGGGCCACCTCCTCGGAGGGGGTTTGCGCTGAAATATCCATAGGCAACAATCTCTTGCTGGTGGCCGGAAGCGATGTGAACAGCTCCCACGGGGGAATGCTGGTGGCCATGAGGCTGCCCGGCCAGCCCCTGGACCTGGCTGTAACCGGCCTTAAATCCGGCATAACCGGGGAAGGGCGGAGTCGGGCAAGGAGTATACCGGGCAGGTTACCTTTAAAAATGTGGGTAAGGCAAGTCCTTCCCGCCCGGCGGCGGTGAAGGTGACGCACAACGGCTATGAGGCGGTGCTCACCGATGACGGGGGGCGGGAGGTAAGGGAGCTGGACCTCGGCCCCGGAGAGGAAAAGACACTGTTTTTTATCTGGCACGGGCCGGACGACACCGGGAAAAGCACCCTCAGGGCGGTGTTCAACCTTCCCCCGGATGAGGCCCTTCTGGAAACGGATTATACCAACAATGAGCTGTCGGTGGCGGTTCCGGTGCTGATCAGGAACCTCCGGGTGGAGATAACCGACTTTCCGGAAAGCGTCACGGAAGGCGATCAGGCCACGGTTGCCGCCCGGGTTTTCAACTGGGCCGGTGAAATGATAACCACAAAGCTGGTCTGGAAGGTAAACGGCAGGGTGGCAAAGGAAACCTCCGGCTTTAACCTGATTAGCCGGGGGGACAGCGCAGTTGCTTTCAAGATGCCGTCCATTGACGCCAAAGTGACGGTGGAGGTAAACCCGGACCGGAATGCACCCCCTGATGAGACCACATATGGCGACAACAGTGACAGCTGTGTGATTAAATCTGTTCCAAAGACAAAAAAGCCCGATATGTGGCTGAAGATACTGGCGCCGTCCAAAATAGCCGGCAAGCCCTTTAATGAGCCTGGTGAGGGATGGGGGTTCAAGGTAAAGGTCACAACATATATTCCTCCCCCGCCCGAGGGCACCAACCCTCCGCCTCCGGTTATCCATGTCTATGTAAATGGAAGCAGCAAATTAAGCGGTGGCTACCGGCTGGAAAACGACCTTTATGGAAATGTAATCAATCTTGACGTAAAAGATATCAGCTTCTCAAAGGGTGAATCTTATACCGCGGGCTACGGGGAATATGAGAAGGAATTGAGATTCAGCTTCCCCTTCAGCGGCCTTTACGGGCAGGATATCACAGCCTCCATCGGCGCAAGGGCGGTCTGTGAGGGGTATGGGATTAATCTTGGCGCCAGGGAGACAGTGACAATAGAGGGAATGGAGTACAGGGACCCCAGGGTGCACCTTACGCAGTGACAAATAGCCGGCCTACTTAAATACGCGACGGCCGGGACCGGGTGATTTATTGTGAGAATTAAAGTTTCAAAGGGCCGGGGCGGGTTTGTTTCAACTTTTTTTTCCTGCCTTCTGCCGCTGATGCTTGTTGTTCTGGCCATAGGGGTGGATGCTTTGCGGGTGCTGGTGCTTAAACATACTCTCCAGTCAGCCGCCGATGCCGCATCCCTGGCCGCAGTCAGCGCCGTTTCGGTGAAACAGGTGACCGGGGGGTCAGGCTTCCGGGAGGTTCTGGTGCTTGACCCGGCGGCTGCCGATATCTATGCCGGGGATGTCTTCCGGCAAAACGAAAGGGATAACCATTTTAAAAAACAGGGGATCGATGTGACCGGCTTTTCGGGGAACAGCCTGGACACCAACGGTGACGGCCTTCCGGACAGCTACAGGATGGAGGTCAGGGCCAATATTGAGAGCTTTTTGTTTGGTCCCCTGACCGGCAGGGGCAGCGAGATGAAAGTGGTTAGAGTCTCCCAGACAAAGGTGGAATTTGATTAGGGCGGGAAGGCCGTCCGGGGAATAAGATCCGGCGGGTGAGTGAATTTGGATAGGAAAAATGTATTTCTGGCGGTGGCCAGTGAGTTCCTGGAGGAGGGGCTGGGGTCCTGCGGGGAGTTGGATATTGCCGCCAGGGCCGGCAGCAAGGAAGAGGCCCTTTCACTGCTGGACCGCCTGTGCAGGCAAAATATGAGGCCGGAGGCCGCGGTGATTTCGTCCGCCTTGGGGGGGGACAGGTCTCTGGATGTGCTGGATGTGGCCTGGCGGATGAGGAGCCGGGGCCTGCGGGTGATTTACCTGGCCGGTGAGGCCGAGCCGGGTGACGGCAGCCTGAACCGGCTCCGGGGTATGGGCATCGGGGATATAATACTGGGCCCGGCGGCCATTGGGACGGTGCTGGACGTTATATTGAATCCCTGTATGGGTGAGGCGGGGGCGCCGCCTCCGGAACCTTCGGGCGGGGGTGTGCCGGCGGCTGCCGGGGAGGGTAAAAGGCTGTTCAGGGTTTTTTCCAGGTCCGGAAGGCCGTCTGATACTCCCTCCGGGCGCAGGCAGGAGGCAGGGAGGCTGTACCGCAATGTAAATGTGGTGTGGTCACCGGCCCCTACGGGAAAGACATTCGTGGCGGTAAACCATGCGGCCTCCATGGCCCGGGCCGGCTGCAGCGTCTGTCTCCTGGACCTGGATGACGGCGCGGGCGTCTGGTTCGGGATGCCTGAGGGCGCATCCGGCCTGGAAAGGGCGCTGGAAGAGGAGGGGGACCCCCTGGTCCATGCCTTCAGGCCCCAAAATGTGGACAACCTGTTTGTGCTTACCGGCGGCAGGGCGCCGGAAGACCGGCCCGGGAAACTGGACGCCCTTCTGGACTCACTGAGGGCCAGGGTTGGCCTGCTGGTGGTGGACATGCCCTCCTCCGCCCATGACTCCCTTTTATACAGGGCTGCCAACGTCATACTGGTGGCCGATATGGACCTGTCCCACCTGAGGAGGATAAAAAGGGAACTGGCCAGGTTTGAGGAGGACGCGGTTGCCCCGGAATTCCACCTCATCTTAAACCGGTACAGGGATATAAAGGGTCTGCCGGGGAAGGTGATTGAGTCCACCCCTGTCAGCCTTTCAGGCATCATACCGGAGGGCCATGATGCTGTGATGATGAGTATTTCCAGGGGCTGGCCGGCAGTTTTCACCGATTTTGCGCTGAAATCGGCCTTTGAAAAGCTGCAGGTGCTCCTGTCTCCGGAGGAGGCTGCCGGCCATGGCGCTGCTGTTTAATAATTACATAGTGCTTTTTCTGGCCGGCCTCTTCTGTAATTTATACAGGTCGGCGCTTTCGGTAGCCGTTATATTTGCAGTCTTTCTGACCCTCAATTTCATAGCCGGCCCTCAGTTTTTTCTGCTGGTGGTGGTTGTGCTTTCCCTTTACCTGGCCGCCCTGGCAGCCTATATAAGGTTCTGGAGGCTCAAATCGGCCAGGCTGGGCCTGCGCCTGTTTATAGTGGTTCCCGGCAGCCGGTTCTGGTTTGAAAAACTGTCCCGCAGGCGGGGCCTGGACCTTGAAATAACACGGCAAAGCCTTGAGCTGCATGTGAACACCGGGGCGGTGTTCAGTGACTGGGGTGACTATAATCTGGCCATGGAGGAGGACATCCGGATTATAAGGGGGTTAAGGGAAAACAGGTCAATGACCTTTAATTCTTTCAACCACAGGGTGGCCGACCGGCTGGAAAGAGCTTTCCCCTTGTGTATACGTATCAGGGGTGTGGCCCTGGCGGCGGGGTCCCGCCTTGTGTACAGCCGGTGGAGGTTTGAAAGGATACAGAAAAAAATGTTCGGCAGGGTGATTTCCAAAAGGGATGTTCAGCAGGAGGACGGCTGGGACCTGCTGGTTATCAACTGAACAATGAGATGGGAGAGTGCTGCGGTTTATGGCTGGTTCATCTTTTGTGAAGGGAACTAAAAGCACGGGCCTTCTTTTTTTTCTGGCGGCCCTGGTGTGCGCCCTCCTGGCGGGCTGGGGGGTTCTGCGCATGGTTTATGCCGCCAACAAGGCGGTGCCGGTGGTATATTCGTCAGTGCCCATCAGGGCCTATACCCAGCTTAAGCAGGAGGACGTCAAGATTGAGTACCGGCCCCGGGCCGGGGTTGACAAGGGGGCCTTTCCCAGCCCCGGGCCATACCTGGGCAGGTATTTGAAGACCGACGTGCCGGCGGGGGTGGCCCTGAATGACAGCATGTTTGCCGAGGAGGGAGGGGGAGGCGCCCTGGCCGCCCAGGTTACCGGGCTGAATGACGGAAAGCTCAGGGCAAAGGGAATTCCCCTGGACCCTATTACCGGCCTGGGGGGGCGGATTGCCAGGGGTGACCGGGTGGACATAGACGGGGCCATCAGGCTGCCCATAGGCAACCAGCAGCTTCCGGTGAACAAGATTATAGCCAGGAATGTACAGGTGCTGGATGTGATCATGGATGGGGAAAAGATTGCCGGGGCCATAGTGGCGGTTACTCCCCAGCAGTTCCAGGAAATAGATTTTGTAGTCAATAATGCCGGGAAGGTGTCCCTGGCCCTCAACGGGTATCACACCGACGAAGGCGCCTCGGAAACAGTGGCCACCACCCCCGACATATTTATACAGAAATTTGTCGGTGAGAAAAAGGCTGATAACTGATACTGAGTGAATTCCGGGTCAGGAGTCAGAAGTCAGAAGTCAGGAGCCAGAAGGGTCGGGCATTTCTTATAAGTTTGATTAACCGGGCTGATAAAAACTCTGTGAGGTTATACTTTTTCATCCATTAATGGTGCCACATTTATGTGGCATGAGAGTCTGAGTTCTCATAAGGGGTCGCTTGCGGGCAGGTGGAGTTAAATCCCGGATGCATGTCGCTTGGGGGTCACCTGAGAGGAATGCCGGGAATTCTGGCTTCTGGCTCCTGACTCCTGGCTTCCCGGCCCCACAGAATTTCAGTATAAGAATTTTCAGGGTTGTATAAGCAATTTGGGGTGATTTTTATTGAAAGTGCTGATAGTTGATCCCCGGGCGGAAACAGCCGGCAGTCTGGGAGAGTTCGTATTCAGGCAGTCCGGTGTCAGGCCCGTGATATTGCATGAGGCGTCGTCCTGCGCCGGGCTTTCGGGTATAGACGCGGCCTTTGTTTCTGTGGAGGCGTCCGGCGCACCCCTGGACTGGGTGATAAAAACCCTTTCCGGAAAGGGGGCCCTGGTGTACGTGCTGGTGGAAACACCGGACCCGGACCTGGTCAACATGGTGCTGGAGGCCGGGGGAAGGGGAGTGATCTCCAGGTCCGGAGAAGGGAGTGAGCGGCAGGTGCGCGCGGTTATCAGGAAGTTTGGCGGCAGGTTGGCCGGGGAGCCGGGGCCACCCGCGGGACATCGCTTTATTCCCGGAACACAGGGAGAGTCAATCTATCATGAAAAACCTGAGGTTTCCAATGTTTTTCCGGGAACATGGGAAGGAGCGCCCCGGTTCCATGGCCGGAGTTCAACGCCTGTAATCGGTGCGGTTCCAGGCCCGGACGGCGGACCGGTTCCTTCCCCCCGGGCCTCGGCCTGCATAGTGGTTTTTTTCAGCAATAAAGGCGGGGTGGGCAAAACCACCATCTCGGTGTCCACCGCCGTGGCCCTTTCCGGCCTTAAAAAAAGCGTCTGCCTGATAGACCTGGATGTCTATAAGGGAAATGTGTGTTCCATGCTGGGAATTGTCCCGAAAGCCACAATCCTTGACTGGGCCGGCCAGGGGAGCGATCCCGCCTCCTGCCTTACCCCCCATGAAAGCGGGGTAAAGGTTCTGGCGGCCCCGCCGCAGCCCCTGGACGGGTGCTATGTTACCGCCGAAACGGTGGCAGGGGCGCTGGACGTTCTATCCCGGCGCTTTGACTATATAATCGTCGATACCTGCCCGGTGCCGGAGGACATAGTCTTACTGCCCATCGAAAGGGCGGATTACAACTTTCTGGTGGGGGAGCCCGGCCGGATAACCCTTGGCAGCATCAATACCGTGATGACCAGCTTTGTTAAGAACAATATCAGCATTGCCAATTTCAGCCTTGTGATCAACCGCATGCCCAGGTCTCAGCCCCTGAAACTGGCTGATTACCTTGACCACCTGCCTCCACCGCTGTCAGGCAAAGACAGGTGCATTGTGGTGGACGAGGACCGGGGGGTGAGCAGGGAAGTCAATAATTTCAGGCTGCCGGTGGGCAGCAGGTCCTGCAGGCACTTTAACAGCGGCCTGGGAAAGATACTGTGCAGGATAGACCGGTCTCCCCGGGGGACCGGAAATAGTGGATTGCCGGGCCTCTTTAAAAGAGGGCGGGGTAATTGGGGGGGATTGAAAACAATTAAATGATGGAAGTTGATGATCGCAGGCGGGGGAGCCCGCCGGCCAGGCAGCAGAGGTTTTCCATACTGTTGAAGAAGAGTATCACCGCCGGGAACACCGTTGCCGGTGAAAATCATCTGGGCAGCATCCACACCGACTATATCCGCCGGGCGGTCAGGGAGGCTGTCTACAATGAACTGGACAGGAAGTTGATTGATCAAAAGCACAGGCCGGAGGTAAAGGCCAGTATTCTATCCTTTATCCGGCGCAAGGTCTTTGAGGAGGCTGATTTTCTCAGGCTTCCCGGCCTGGTCAGGGCCAGCCTGGAGGACCTGTCCGCGGAAATACTGGACGAGGTCACCGGCTACGGGCCCATTCAGCCTCTGCTTGAGGACGATGAGGTGACAGAGGTGATGGTGAACGGCCCAGGAAGCGTATACGTGGAGAGAAAGGGAAGCATTGAGCTGACCGGGATAAGGTTCCGGGACGCCGACAGTGTTTTACAGATAATAGAGCGGATTATTGCCCCCATCGGGAGGAAGTGTGACGAGTCCACTCCCTATGTGGACGCCAGGCTTCCCGACGGGTCCAGGGTTAATGCCATCATACCGCCGCTGTCCCTGACCGGGCCGGTGCTGACCATAAGGAAATTTTTCCGGGAGCCGCTGGACATGGAGGACCTGATAAGGCTGAATACCCTGACCGTCTCCCTGGCCGGACTGCTGGAGTGCTGCGTCAGGGCCAGGCTGAATATAGTCATTTCCGGCGGGACAGGAAGCGGCAAGACCACCACGCTTAACGTGCTTTCCTCTTTTATTCCGGAGGAGGAGAGGATTATTACCATAGAGGACGCGGCTGAGCTGCAGCTGCGGCAGAAACACCTGATTACACTGGAAAGCAGGCCCCCCAACAGCGAGGGAAGGGGAACGGTGTCCATCAGGGACCTGGTAAGGAATGCCCTTCGTATGCGCCCGGACCGGATTATAGTGGGCGAGGTGAGGGGCGGGGAGGCGCTGGATATGCTGCAGGCAATGAACACCGGCCATGACGGGTCCATTACCACCGGCCACGCCAATTCCGCCGGGGATATGCTGGCGCGGCTGGAAACAATGGTGCTTATGTCAGGGGTGGATCTCCCCCTGGAGGCTGTCAGGGATCAGATAGCCTCCGCCGTTCACCTGGTTCTTCACCAGAAGAGGTTTCGTGACGGAAGGAGGCGGGTCAGTGATCTGTCGGTTATAAAGGGAAGGGACAGTTCCGGCTATGCAATGGAGAGGGTTGCCGGATACAATCCCGGAACGGACAGCACGGAGCCCGGGCCGGGTATGGAATACCTGAGGGGACTGCTGGAGGAAAGGGGCTTTCCATACAGTGGTGAATGGGGGATAGAATGATGCCGGAAATACTTATCCAGCTGCTGGCCGGCTGTTCACTGTTATTTCTTCTGTTGGGCTACAGCAGCTTCCGCCGGGCCAAAAGGGAAAAGGCCAGGCTGGCCATGGGGGCTATGGCCGCGCCGGCAACGGCCGGCGGCGGAACCGGTCCGGGGAGGCCCGGCCTGCAGTACAGGATGCTGGCCCTGCTGTCCAAGGCGGGCTTCAATATGTCGCCATTCACCCTTCTGCTGACCATAACCGGTGTGCTCACCGCCTTTTATTTCCTGGGGCTGGTTTTGTTCGGCAAGGCCTCTGTCGCCGTCGGCTGCAGCCCCCTGGGGCTGATTCTGGCCTACTTTTATCTTCGCACCAGGATAGACAAAAGGGCGGACGATCTGGTGGACCAGATGGAGGACTGGCTTACCATGATCAATGTAAATCTCCAGGCCGGACTGACCCTGGAGCAGGCGCTGCTGTCGGTCACCCCCAGGCTGAAGGGGCTGATCAGGGCCGAAAGTGAAAGGATTGTACGGTCTGTCAAAATGGGGAGCACCGCCCTTCAGGCCATGGAAGGGGTGGCCGGCAGAATACCGGCGGTGGAGTACAAGATGATCCTTACCGCGGTGGACCTCAACGAGAGGATTGGGGGCAACCTGATTAAAAGCCTGGATGACATAGTGGCAACCATCAGGGACAGGCGGGAGAGCAGGAATAAGGCCAGAAACATGGCTGCCCAGGGAAAAATGGCCTCAACGGTGGTGGGCCTGGTGCCCCTGGTCCTCATTTTTGTTTTCCGCATACTGTCGCCCGGATATATGGACTCCCTTTATGACAGCTTTATCGGGCAGGCGGTGTTTGTAATAACCCTGTGCATGGCCGTGCTGGGCTGGTGGAAAATAAGGACCATGAGCAGGATTAGAATTTCAGGAGGCAGGTGAGAAGGGCCGTGGATTCGCCGGAATATCTGAGAGTATTTGTTTTTGCCTCTGTCATGCTTCTTTTTTCATCTGTCTACTATTTCAGGAAGGACCGGCGGAAAAGGGTTGAGGCCATGTTTTACGGTGAAGACCCCGGCGTGGCCGACTTTTCCCTGATGGGTTTGCTTAGAAGAATCACCAGCCCCCTGTTCAGGCTGGAATCTATGGAACAGACCGGGGAATACCTGAGAAAGGCCGGCATTTCCCTTTCGGCCGAGGATTTTTTTGCCGTCAGGGCTGTCCTGGGGGCGGTCGCAGGGGTGCTGTTTTCCCTCCTGCTTGCCCCGGATGTGTCCAGGATGCTGATGCTGGGAGGGCTGCTGGGGGTACTGGTTTTTTGGCTGCCCAGGGTTTATGTGAGGAACCTGGTGGCCCGCAGGCAGAGGAGCGCCGCCGGGGAGATTCAGGACTACGCCGACCTGCTCACCGTGGCGGTGGAGGCCGGGGCGGATGTGGTCAGGTCCCTTGGGCTGGTGTGTGAAAAGTACGGGGATAGTGTTTTAAAAGAGGAGTTCAGCACCGCCCTGCATGAGATAAAAGGGGGCAAGCCCATCAACAAAGCCCTGGAGGATGTGGCGGAAAGGCTGGATGTAAGCGAGGTGAGCAATATAATTGAGGCGGTGGTGCAGGCCCGCAATACAGGAACGCCACTGTCCCCGGTGCTGAGGGCCCAGTCGTCCAGGATTCGTTCCTCCGCCAAATTCAAATACGAGGAGGAGGCCCAGAAACTGCCGGTCAAGATGATGATCCCGCTTTTTCTGCTGGTTATGCCGTCAATTTTTGTAATCGTACTGGGGCCATCCCTGATCAGCCTCAGTAAAACATTGTAAAGGGAGGAGTTTTAATGTTGGACCGCTTCAAAGACAAAAGAGCGGTGATGTCCACCGAAATGGCCATCATCATAGCCATGGTCAGTGTCATTGCCGTGGGAATGCTGGCGGTGCTGGCGCCCAAAATAAAGGGTATTATCGACAGGTTTATCGATGCCATGGCCTGAGAGGAGGAAAATAAAATGAAAAAATTTATAGTAAAGCTTCTAAGGGAAGAAAGGGCCGAGATCCCCGGCTGGGTTATCATCATAGCCATTACCGCTGTTATTGCCGTGGGGGTGGGGATAGTTTTCAAGGACAAAATAAAGGGCGCTGTGGATACCGGAGGGAGCAAGCTGGACGAGGCCAAGAGCTTCACCTATTAGGAGTGGCCGCGCAGTGAAAATATTGCTTTATTTCTTTCTCCTGATTTGTTGCTACACCGACATTAAAGAGCGCAGGGTAAGGAATGCGGTGGTGGTTCCGGCGCTGCTGGCCGGATTGTTTTATAACCTATATTCCGGCGGGGCTGCCGGGCTGATCTTTTCACTGAAAGGCTTTTCAGCGGGCTTTGCCATGATATTTTTCACAGTCCTTATCGGGGTTGCCGGGGCGGGCGACCTCAAGTTCCTGTGCACCGTGGGGGCAATGGCCGGGCCTGGCACAGCGGTGTGGGGAGCGTTTTACGGGGCGGCAATGGCCGCCGTTTTCGGCGTCGGCCTTATGCTTTACAGGGGGTGCCTTATTTCAAACCTCTATTTCAGCATTGACCAGGCCGTCAGAATATTTAACGGTCTGGCGCGGGGAAAGGTTTACACCCCGGGGGTCAGTGATGACGTCACCGTTCCCTTTGCCGCCTTTTTATCCGCCGGAACATTTATAGCATTCAACCTGGGGGGATTGATTTGAACAGGAAAAGTGAAAGAGGCGCCGTTGTAACAGAGTTTTGCATTATTTCCGTCATACTTCTTTTTATCCTTCTGGCCGGCCTGTCCCTTCAGCTCCTGGGCTGGGCCAAAATAGGCACCATCGACGCCGCCAGGGACGGGGCCAGGCACGAGGCCCTCGGCCTGGGTCCGGCGTCGGGCAAAGTGGAGGAAACGATACAGGACATGAGCCTCAAGCCTGAAAATATAAAGGACACCGAAGTCTCCGGGGGCGGCAATTACGTCACCGTCACCGTGAAATACGACCAGCCCAGCATAGCGCCCTTTTTACCCCTTTTATTCGGTCAGTCCAGGTGGGACACCAACTTTCACCTGGAAAGCAGTTCCCTGTTCAAAAAGGAGAACCAGTAGATGTTTATAACTAATGCTGAAATACTGTGGGGTCTGAAGCCAGAAGTCAGGAGCCAGAAGTCAGAATTCCGGGCAATCCTTTTATGAGAACTCAGACCCCCATGCCACATAAATGTGGCACCATTAAAGGATGAAAAAGAATAACCTCACAGGGTTTTTATCAGCCCGGCTAATCAAACTTATAAGAAATGCCCAACCCTTCTGGCTTCTGGCTCCTGACTCCTGGCTTCCCGACTCCACAGAATTTCAGTATAAGTATTTTCAAAGTAGATTTAAAGGAAATTAGCAATCAGGGGGTATTTGTATTGTATGCCGTCATTGCCACGGAGGAAAACAGTGAAAAAATAATGAGGGCGGCGGGGGAGGAGCTTTTTTACACCGCCTTCGGCACCTTTGACTCCAGACGGATAAAAAAGGCCTTCGAGGGTGCGCTGATGGTGCCGGTGAACACCTTGATACTGGATATAGACGCCGGCCCTCCCGGTGAGCTGCTGGAGGCGGTGAGGGAATACAGGGAGGGGCGGGAGGACAGGGTTATACTGATTGCTCCGGGAAGGACTCCGGGGGATCCGCTGGTGGCCGAACTGGTGCTGGCCGGGGTGTTTGACATTATTGCCGATGAGGATTGGCCCGACCGGCTGGAAAAGGCGCTTTCCGGACCCCCGGCGGATTATTCCTCCGCCGCCCGGTGGGATATGCAGGACCTGGAGGTTACGGTTACCGAGGTCCGGGGCAAAGTTCAGTTTCCGGTCCGGCCCCGGCCTGACCGGGACAGGGTTCCGGATGGTGCGCCTCCGGCAGCCGCTTCGTTTTCGGGAGTGGCGCCGCCCGGTGGGAGCCGGATCCCGGAGTTGCAGCCGGAGGAGGATTTGAATTCCCCGCCTGATCCGGAACCGGTTCCTGAGCCGGACTATGCTGATTTTTCCGGTGAAATAAGCCGGTACAGGGACCGTATTCTTGGTACGGTTACAATTGCGGTGGCAGGGGCGGAAAGAGGAGTTGGAACAACCTGCACTGCCCTGGCGGTGGCCTCCTTCCTGGCCAGGGAGGGTCACAGGGTGGCCCTGGCCGAGGTGGCGGAAGGCCATTACACCGGTTACGGGCAGGGAAAATATTTTGCCCTGGATATGCTGGTGAAAAATGCGGGCAATAAAGCAAAGGTCAAAAACGGCTTTTTCAAAATGGCCGGTGTGGACATGTATGGCCCCTGCGGGGACGGTGAGACCGGTTTTTCCTATACCAGGCTTTACAGCCAGAATTACAATTATGTGGTTCTGGACATCGGCGATGTTTCCAATGCCGGAAACAGACATATTGAGGAAATGAGGCGTTCCAACATGGCCCTGCTGGTGGCGCCGGCCTCACCCTGGCGGGGATACGGGCTGGCCAATATGTATCTCGGGGCGGCGGAGGAAATCCCCAGGCTGCAGGGCTTTCATACCTGGAAAATAGTATTTCCGGCGCCTTGTGAAAAGCATTTCAGAAGGTGGAGGAAACTGATGGGAAAGAGCCTGGACATGTATGCCCTGCCCTACGAGCCGGACCCCTTTGCCCCGGCCGACAAGAGGGACGGGGTGCTGAGGGAGTTGCTGGGCCCGGTCCTTCCGCAGGAGAGCGGGAAAAAAAGGCGGGGCCTGGCCTCACTATTAAGAAGGTAAATTGCTTCATGTGGGTTTGACAAAAACATCAAAACGGCTCTATAATAATTAAAAACAAACGGTTGGTAGGCGATAGGTTTGAATAAGCACCAGGAAATAGTTAAGGCAGCGGCCAGGGTATTCAGGGAAAAGGGATACCATGCGGCCACCATACAGGATATTGCCACAGAGGTGGGACTGCTGAAGGGCAGCCTCTATCACCACATACAGGGCAAGGAACAGCTGCTGATGGAGGTTCTGGTCCGTGCGGTCAGGGTTCTTCACGAGGGGCTTACCAGGGTTGCCGCCTCCGGCCTCGCCCCGGAGGAGAAACTGAAGCAGGCCATCCTGTTCCACCTGGAGGCGTACCTGGGCAGGGAGGAGCTGCCGGTATTTTATAATGAGATACGGTACCTGTCGCCTGAATCCCGAGGAGAGCTGAACTCAGTTATCAAGGAGTACGAGGATATGTGGATGAAGATACTGAAGGACGGCGTGGACGCCAAAACCTTCAGGGATGACTTGCCGCAGAGGATTGTACTCCAGGCGGTCTTCGGTATGTGCAACTGGGCCAATAAGTGGTTCAGGCCCGACGGCAAGCTTTCTCCGGCGGAGATTGGGGAAATTTTTTTCAAGATGGCAGTGGAGGGGCTTAAAAAAGACTAGGGGCAAAATTTTTTTGGCCAAAAACAAACAAACGGTAGGTTGTTAATCTTTAGACCCGGGAGTAGTGCCCGGGAGCAAATTCTCTATGAGCTCTGTGTCCTTTTGGTTCATAAAAAGACATTCATAATTTTCAAGGTAGTTTTCCATGCCGCAAGCGGCGTCATCAGAGGGTGAAAACAAAAGGAATGCCCGAACTATTCTGGATTCTGACTTCTGGATTCTGGATTCCCGACCTGGAATTCACTCAGTATAAGCAATAGAAAGTCGAGGTGTTGAGTAATTATGGAATTGATCAGTGTTGATGGATGGGATGCCCTTTTTTATCCTTCCTCCATAGCCGTTGTGGGTGCCTCCGGAGACCGGAAAAAGCCGGGCGGCATTGTGCTGTCCAACCTTGAGGCCGGTGGTTTTGCCGGTGAGGTGTACCCTGTCAATCCGGGCCATAAGGAACTTGACGGCCGGAGGTGCTACCCGGACCTGATGTCTATTCCGGGCCCGGTGGATGCGGCGGTGATAGCGGTGAAATCACCCCTGGTCATGTCCGCCCTGGGGGAGTGTGCCCAAAAGGGGGTCAGGGCCGCCATAATATTCAGCTCCGGCTTCGGAGAGGTGGACGAGACAGGGCTTGAGCTTCAGCAGCAGATAAGGGACCTGGCGGTCCGTCACAACATACGGGTGTGCGGCCCGAATACCATGGGGCTGATTAACTATCTGCACAATATGCAGGCGGCCTTTGTCTACGGCTATACCCTGCCCGGATGGACAGAAAGTGATGACGGGGGAATAGCGCTTATCTGCCAGAGCGGGGGAGTCGGCTGCAGCATGCTTCAGGCCTGTGCTGAAAACGGGCTCGGGGTTGCCGCCTACGTGTGTACCGGTAATGAGGCGGTAACCGGTTTTTCGGACTACCTTGCCTATTTTATCAATAATCCCCGGGTAAAAATAATCGCCTCCTATATGGAGGGGGTGCGGGACGGGGAGAAACTGGGGCGGGCCGCGGACCTGGCCCTGGCCGCCGGCAAGCCGGTGGTTGTCCTCAAAACAGGCAATTACGAGGCCTCGGCCCGGGCCGCCAGGTCCCATACAGGGGCTCTGGCCGGCTCGGGGGAGGTGTACAGGTCCTTTTTCCGGCAGAAGGGCATCATAGAGGCCGCCGGCATCAGTGAGATGGCAGCCTTGCTCAGCCTTCTTTCAACGGGAAGAAGGCCCGGGGGCAGGAGAGTGGCCGTTCTGGCCTCTTCCGGGGGGCAGGCGGTTATTGCCGCAGACAAGTTTTCGGGGGCCGGGTTTGAGTTGGCCCAACTGTCGGAAGACACGCGCCAAAAGCTGGCCAAACACCTTCCCTCCTATGCGGGAACAGCCAATCCGGTGGATTTTACCGGGCTGGACATTGTATACCCGGGCCTGCTTCAGGAATGCGGGGTGGCTGTGGCCGAAGATCAAGGGGTGGACACCTTGGTTATATCCCACTGGTTGAATGAAGAGGTGGCTTCCCTGGAACAGATAAAGGGTATAGCTTCACGCACCGGAAAACCGCTGGTGATCCTTGGGTCTATACCGGGGCAGACCCCCGGCGCCGCTGCGCCCGAACTGATCCGGCAGGGGGCGGCCTATATTGGAGAGATTGATGTGGCGGCCACCTCCCTGGCCAGGGTGGCGGCCTATGCTGAAAAAGCCCTTAAATCAACCTCCGGCCGGGAGGTTGACACTCCGGTGATCCCCCGGGAAGTGATTGAGAGGTGCCGCTCCCTTGGGCCGGGAACAGTGCTGGCTGAGAGGGAGGCCAAGGAGATACTGGCAGCCTGCGGGATCAGGGTTGTGCCGGAGGTTCCGGCGTCAACGGCGGAGGAGGCTGTGGCGGTTTCGCAAAGGCTGGGCTACCCGGTTGTTTTAAAGGTGGACTCCCCGGATATTGTTCACAAGACCGAGGTGGACGGGATACGGATCAACCTGGAAAGGCCGGAGGATGTGCGGAGGGCCTTCAGCGACATAACGGGGCAGGCCGCCCTGCGCCGGCCCGGCGCTGCTATAAGGGGGGTGCTGGTGCAGAAAATGCTCGGGGGAGGCCGGGAGATTCTGGTCGGCATCAGCCGTGACCCGGTTTTCGGCCCTGTATTGACCTTCGGCATGGGCGGAATATGGGTGGAAATATTAAAGGATGTGTCGCTGCGTGTTTTGCCGGTAAACCGGGATGAAATCAGTGAAATGATCAGGGAAACAAAATTCTACTCTTTGCTGGCCGGGGCGCGGGGTAAAGCGGCGGCGGACCTGGAGGCCGTAGTGGATACCATGTGCAGGGTGGCGGAACTGGCTGCCCGCTGGCCTGAGCTGGCGGAATTGGACATAAATCCCCTTATTGTACTGCCCGGGGGCATGGGGGCCTGGGTGGTTGACGCCATGGCCGTTGTCGGGGAGGGTGCCGGGAACATCGCCGCCGGATTTTCTGCCGGGAAAGACAGTTTTTTGGAGCAATTTCCTAACCCGGCTTTTGGTTCATAAAAAAATGGAGTATAATTAAAGAGCCGCCCTTGGGGCGGCTCTTTAGGACTCAGAACTCAGAAGATTCTGAGTTCTGAGTCCTGAATTCTGACAGAATAAGCATTTCAGTATAAGTCTATTAAGGAGGCTGGCATTGAAGGTAATGGTATCGACTGGCATAGTGGAAAAGACCCGCGGGCAAATTGCCGAAATGCTCCGTAAGGCGCTGGCCTCGGCCGGCAAAAAGGGTATTTTGCCGGAGGTGGAGGCGCCGGAGTTTGTGGTGGAAGTCCCGCGGGAAAAGGATCATGGGGACTTTGCCACCAATATGGCCATGCTTTTGGCCAGGCCGGCAAGGAGCGCCCCCCGGAAAATAGCCGAGGCCCTTACCGGTGAGCTGGATTTGAAGGGCACTCCGGTGGAGAGGGTGGAAGTGGCCGGCCCCGGATTTATAAATTTTTACCTTAAATTTGACTGGGCCAATTCCCAGTTGCCGGACATAATTTCTCTGGACGAAAACTTTGGCCGGGTGGACATAGGCGGGGGGAAAAAGGTGCAGGTGGAGTTTGTAAGCGCCAATCCCACCGGCCTTCTGCATATGGGTAATGCCCGGGGGGCGGCGCTGGGGGACAGCCTTGCCGCCATTCTTGAATTTGCCGGCTATGATGTGACCAGGGAGTTTTATATAAATGACGCCGGAAACCAGGTGGAACATTTCGGGCGCTCTCTGGAGGCCCGTTATTTCCAGTTGCTGGGCAGGGAGGCCGAGGTGCCGGAAGATGGCTACCACGGCGAAGACATCATTGAAACCATGAAAGGCTTCATACAGAAGTACGGTGACGGGCTGATGGACGCGCCGGAGGATGAACGGCGCGAGACCATGGTCAATTATGCCCTGGCGGAAAAAATAGGGGCGATAAAAAAGACCCTGGAGGAATTCGGGGTAAAATACGATGTCTGGTTTTCAGAGAAGTCCCTGCATGAATCGGGGGCGGTGATGGAGGCTGTAAACCGTCTCAGGGAGCGGGGCTATCTCTACGACCACGAGGATGCGGTATGGTTCAGGGCCGGGGAATTCGGCGTGGAGAAGGACGAGGTGCTGGTCCGGAGCAATGGTGTTCCCACCTATTTTGCCGCCGATATTGCCTACCACATGAACAAATTTGAGCGGGGCTTTGACAGGATAATAAACATATGGGGGGCGGACCACCACGGCCATGTGCCCAGGATGAAGGGCGCGGTGGAGGCCCTGGGATATGACCCGGATGCGCTGCAGGTTATCATTATGCAGCTGGTAAGGCTTTATAAAAACGGTGTTATAGTCAGGATGAGCAAGAGAACGGGGCAGTTTGTAACCCTGGAGGAACTGGTGGAAGAGGTGGGCAAGGACGCGGCCAGGTATTTTTTTGTTATGCGCAGCCCGGACAGCCACCTGGAGTTTGACATGGACCTGGCCAAAGCCCGGACCAATGAAAACCCCGTCTATTACATACAGTACGCACACGCCCGCATATGCAGTATTATCAGGCAGTTGAAGGAACAGGGCGGCGCCATGCCGGACCCTGAAAAGGCCGACCTTTCCCTGCTGGTGGAAGAGCCGGAGATGGCGCTTATCCGCAAGCTGGCGGATTTCCCCGAGGAGGTGGGGGCCTCGGCCAGGGATATGGCGCCGCACAGGCTGGCCCGCTACCTGCTTGAGACTGCCGGACTGCTGCACAGCTATTATAACGCCCACAGGGTTATTTCCGGCAGCCCCGAACTTACCGGCGCACGGCTGGTGCTGGTAAACGCCACCCGGATAGTGCTCAGGAACGGGCTGAGACTCCTGGGACTGACAGCCCCGGAAAAAATGTAGGGAACGGTGAGGGCACTGTTCCCTAAGGATGCCTGCAAAGAGGGGAATCACAGGGGGTATGTTTTTTGAAAGAAATTTTGGTTTCAATGATCACCGGCCTTACTGCGGGAGTACTGTTCGCCGTGCTGAAGCTTCCTGTTCCCGCCCCCTCCACCCTGGCAGGGGTCGCGGGAATACTGGGACTTTTTCTGGGATATATGATTGCTGTAAAACTGGGCTGGGGAGGAAAATAGAAGCAGCGGAACGGTGGGGGCGCCGTTCCAGCTTATAAGCTTATTGACATGCCCCTTTATCCGCAGATAGAATATGAAAGGTAGCAAAAATGATTTACCAGATATAGGAGGCTTACATGGCCAAATTTGTATTTGTCACAGGAGGAGTCGTTTCATCCCTTGGAAAAGGCATAACCGCGGCCTCCCTGGGGCGCCTTCTTAAAAGCCGCGGCGTCAAGGTCGCCATACAAAAGCTGGATCCGTACATTAATGTGGACCCGGGGACTATGAGCCCCTATCAGCACGGAGAGGTGTTTGTGACCGATGACGGGGCCGAGACCGACCTCGACCTCGGCCATTATGAAAGGTTTACCGATGTTAATCTCAGCAAGAGCAGCAATGTGACCACCGGTGGGATATACTGGTCGGTTATCAACAAGGAGCGCAGGGGAGACTATCTGGGCGCCACCATCCAGGTTATTCCGCACATCACCAATGAAATCAAGGAAAGGGTTGTGCGGATGGCGGAGGAATCCGGGGCGGAGGTAATTATCACCGAAATTGGCGGCACGGTGGGGGATATTGAGTCCCTTCCCTTTATGGAGGCCATCAGGCAGCTAAGGACCGACCTGGGACGGGAAAATGTTATGTACATCCATGTTACACTGGTGCCGTACCTCAGGGTTGCCAACGAGCTGAAGACAAAGCCCACACAGCACAGTGTAAAGGAACTCCGCAGTATCGGCATTCAGCCGGACGTCATAGTCTGCAGGACGGAAAAGCGTTTTTCAAGGGAACTGGAGGAAAAACTGGCCTTATTTTGTGATATAGACAAGGACGCAGTGATCCAGGCGGTTGATGCGTCCTCAATTTATGAAGTGCCCCTGATGCTGGAGGAGGAGGGCATGGCCCAGATAGTTATTCAGCGCCTGGGCCTGAAGTGCGGGGAGCCCGACCTTTCCCAGTGGAAGGACATGGTGCGGCGCATGAAAAGCCTGGAGGGCATGGTGACCATCGGCCTGGTGGGGAAATACGTGTCCCTGCCGGACGCATACTTCAGCGTTGCCGAGGCCCTTCGTCACGCCGGCCTTTTCCATGGCAGTTCCGTTGAGATCCGGTGGATCAATTCAGAGGAACTGGAGAACAGCCCGGTGGAAGATTTTCTCAGTGATGTGGACGGCGTACTGGTTCCCGGGGGCTTCGGGGACAGGGGCATTGAGGGAAAAATAAACGCCATAAGGTATGCCAGGGAGAATAAAGTACCTTATTTCGGCATCTGCCTGGGCATGCAGCTGGCGGTGGTGGAGTTTGCCAGGAATGTAATAGGCTGGAAGGATGCCAACAGCTCTGAATTTAACAGCAAAACAGAGTATCCCGTTATCGACCTGCTTCCCGAACAGAAAAAGCTGGACAAAATGGGGGGCACCATGAGATTGGGGCACTACCCATGCAAGGTTTTGCCCGGAACCCTGGCCGGCAAGGCCTACCGTGAGGAATTGATAGGTGAGAGGCACCGGCACCGTTATGAATTAAACAATCAATACAGAAAGGAACTTTCCGACAGGGGCCTGGTTATCAGCGGCACACTGCCCGACGGGTATCTGGTGGAAATAGTGGAACTGCCCGGCCACCCCTGGTTTCTTGCCACACAGTTTCACCCGGAGTTCAAGTCCAGGCCGGACAGGCCGCACCCGCTGTTCAGGGATTTTATAGGGGCGGCGCTGCAGTACCGGAACAGTAAGGCGGAAAGGTAATTTTCAGCATTAAGACCTGACAGCGTTTATGTTGGGTCTTTTTTGTATTTGAGGGGTGTGGGCGGCAAAGAATAAGCAAAATGCTTAAACTGAGTGAATCGTGGTCAGGAGACAGGAGTAAGGAGTCAGGAGCCGGAAGGGTTTGGGTATTTATGGTTGCTGCGGGCACTCCGGCTAATCTGATCCGGGAGAATTGAGGAGGTAGGGTAATTGGCCGGAAAAAAGTTGATAGGCGGTATTGTACTGGGTCTGGCGGTGCTTTCACTGGTGGTGCTGCTGGTCAGGGCCGGTAATTACAGGCAGGGGCCGGCAAACGGCGGCCTGGGCGCTGCTTCGGGGAAAGGGCTGGTAGGAATTATAGAAATTGAGGGTGTTATATCGGGAGACTATTCCACCTCCGCGCTGTTTGAGGGAAGTGTCACCGGGGCCAGGACCGTAGCTGAGCAGCTTAGAGAGGTTTCTAAAGACCCGGATATCAAGGCGGTGGTTTTGCGAATAAACAGCCCGGGCGGAACGCCGGCGGCCTCCCAGGAAATTGCCGAAGAGGTGAACAGGCTGAGGGAGTCAGGCGTCAAGGTGGTTACCTCCATGGGTGATGTGGCGGCCTCGGGGGCCTACTGGATAGCGTCATCCTCGGACATGATAGTGGCGGACCCCGGCACCATTACCGGGAGCATTGGTGTTATAATGAGCACGCAAAATTACCGGGGGCTGTACGATAAGCTGGGCATTGAGCCCCAGACCGTCAAGAGCGGGGAATATAAAGACATGGGAAGCAGCGACAGGCCCATGACCGCGGAGGAGAGAAAACTGTTCCAGGCGATGGTGGATGATACCTATGAACAGTTTGTGGAGACGGTGTCAAAGGGCCGCAAAATCAGTCCCCAGGCCGTTCGTGACCTCCAGGGACGCGCCCTTACCGGACGGCAGGCCTTGAATGCCGGCCTTGTAGACCAGCTGGGTAATTATTATGACGCAGTGAGCCTGGCCGGTGAAATATCAGGACTGGGCAAAATACCCGATACCCGGGTCATTGGCGAGACAAGCAAGTGGTGGCGGTTTCTGGGCGGCATAGAAGGGGCAACCGGCTCTTTCAGCCCGGTGATGTTAAGGCTGGAGAATTGCCCGGACTATTCTGGTAGAGTTGGAGAGTTGGAAAGTTGGAAAGTTGGAAAGAATTGACACGGTGTAAGGAATGCCTGAAACCTTCTGACTCCGACCAACCGGAAATGCATCTTTGGCTTCTCCGACCAGGCGGAAATGCACCCCTGGCCACTCCGACAGAATCAGCATATCAGCATAAGCTCTTTTCAGGGTAGTTCCCCATGCCGCAAGCGGCACCATCAGAGGACGAAAAAGGACTGCCGGGAATTCTGAGTTCTGAGTTCTCATAAAAGGAATGCCCATAATTCTGGCTTCTGGCTTCTGGCTCCTGGCTTCCGACAGCATAAGCATCTCAGTATAAGCTATTTTCAATGTAGTATATGTATAGGGTTGAAAGGGGGTTGTCGGTATAGATAGCGCTGAACGCGGCAGGAATAACGGAAGTGAAGACCTGGACACCGGTCAAACGGGCATGGGCGCTGTGGAATCAGCGGGTGACCGTAATGGTGGGGAAAGGCTTCCAGGTGCGGGGTCTGGTGCGGAGGGCGGCTTGGCGGCTGTGCAGGCTGAAAATCAGCCCCGGCTGGAGCCTCCGGGCTTTTTTGAACTGGTTTACGGCATTTTATTCGACCCGGTAAAGACCTTCGGAAGGATTGCCGGAAAGCCTCCCTTGGGAAGCGTTTTTATTGTTTTCACACTGGTCCGGCTGCTGTCCACCCTGGTGGGGGGATATATTTTACTGGAGTTTATGTCCGGCAGCCTGGCGGATATATACGGCCTGAACCCGGGAGACAGGCTCAGGTTGGTGATTCCTTTGCTGGCGCTGGGGGCCCTCATTTTTGCCTACCTGAAATGGTTTTTTTACAGTGGGCTTTTGCACCTGGTGGGAGAGTTTTTCGGCGGCAGGGGCAGCTCTGTGGGGGTATTGTCGGTAACCGGCCTAGCATCTCTTCCCGCGTTGCTTTTTCTTCCGTTCAGGATACTGGCGGCAGTATTTGGCGGGAGCAAGGTTTACGATATTACAAGCTTCATAATATGGCTGGTGGTGTTGGTGTGGGGTGTTATTCTGGTTGTTATAGGGCTGATGGAGACTCAGCGTCTTTCAGCGGAAAGGGCTGTGGCCACAGTTTTCGCCCCGGTTATAGGTATGGTGGCCCTTGGTGTGTTTATTCTTTTTATAGTAGCTTTTATAATTATTCCACTGTCGGTTGCTCCAATGGCAAAGATGATGGGCCAGTAAAACTTATTGCCGGTATAAAAGGAATTTTCAACCGGTATAAAGAATTATTTTTAAATGTTTTAATTCCCATAAGACTTTCAGGTTGGTTTTCCATGCCGCAGGCGGTGCCGTCAGAGAACGAAAACATAAGGGATGCCCGGGCTATTCCGGATTCCCGACCCGGAATTCACCCGGTATAAGCATTTTCAGGGTATGTTCTTGAAGAAAGGAACGGTGTTTCAATGGCTGAAAAGGTTTGTCATTTGCTCATAGTGGATGACCAGAGCGGTGTGAGACGCCTTCTTTATGAGGTTTTTATTGATGAGGGCTACCATGTCAGGACGGCTTCGGGAGGGCAGGAGGCGCTGATGATGGTTGCCCGGGAAAAGCCCGATATGGTTCTTCTGGATATCAAGATGCCGGGTATGAGCGGCCTTGAAACCCTTTCGGAGCTGAGAAAGATCAGCCATGACCTTCCGGTGATTATGATGACGGCTTACGGAGACCTGGAAGTGGTGGAACAGGCAAAGAAACTGGGGGTTAAGCATTACATAGTAAAGCCCTTCGATCTTGATGAGGTCAGGCTTTTAGTCAGGGGCCTCTTTTTGGAGATTGGGGGCGGGCCGGGAAAACTTCAGGAAATTGGTTAATACCTTTTATGTTTTTCAAAGGATTTTACCGGTTGATGGCGAAGTACCTTTTAACCGGCAGGTGGTTTTTGGCAATATGTATGTCGGGCTGTAATCGCGAAAGGAGGCAGGACCGATGACCGTGGAAACTGAAAAGGAACTGGCCATGCGCTGCCCCCGGTGCGGCAAGCATGAGTACCACAGGATCTCACGGTTTTCCGCAGGAACCGGAAAAAGTCTCAATATTAATTGTTCGTGCGGTGCGGTTAAATTCGTGATTGAAACCCGTAACAGATCGGATTACCGGTTGAAAATTGCATGTGCTTTTTGTGATGATTACCACAGCCAGACTATGACAGGAAAGCGGATTTGGTCTTCTGACGAAATAATAAATTTCTGCTGTCATGACACGGGTTTCGAGCTGGGGCATATGGGCAGCGGGGAAAAAGTCAGGAAAATCACCTCAGGCAGGGAAAGAGAACTGGAAATACTGGTAAGCGAATTCGGAAGGGATGGATTCTTCCACAACAGTAAGATAATGTATGAAATCCTCCGGTGCATACACCAGATTGCGGAGAGGGATGATTTATACTGCCAGTGTGGCAACAGCCACATAGAGGTGGAAATATTTCCGGACAGGCTTGAGCTTCAGTGTGCTGACTGCGGCAGCATAAATATTATTTATGCCGAGACAGAGGATGACCTTGCCGTGGTGCGGCAGGTGGAGGAAATTGAGCTGGTCAGGAATGGATTTGAGTATCTGGACAGCCTGGTCAGGGCAGGAAAGAATAAAAAAAACCGGTACGGTAAGGAACAATAAAACATAAACCGGCGGGGCCGGAGATATACTTCTGAAAAAGAAAAAGGCAGCCGGTGATAAGCCGGCTATAAATACAATATATGAAAGGGGGTCTGTTCCGGCACCTGTCTTTCCCCGGGGGCAAGACAGATCCGGATATGGAAAATGGCTTTTGTACCTGTTGATGTTCTTTTAAAAGAGGCTGAGGCCGGGGGGTATGCGGTCGGCGCATTTAACTGCAACAACATGGAGATAGTACAGGCAATAGTGAGGGCCGCCGAGGCTGAAAAGTCGCCGGTTATAATGCAGGCAAGCCAGGGCGCCATTAAGTATGCCGGTATCAACTTTATAACCGCAATGGCCCGGGAGGCGGCATCCACCGTTAAAGTTCCCGTGGCGCTGCACCTCGACCATGGCACAGGGTTCGACCAGATAATGTGGTGTATAAGGTCCGGGTTCAGCTCGGTGATGATAGACGGGTCCAAAAAACCTCTGGAGGAGAACATCGCCATTACCCGCAAGGTGGTGGAATGCGCCTATCCGCTGGGAATTTCCGTGGAGGCCGAGCTGGGCAAAATAGGCGGCACAGAGGATGATATAACCGTTACGGAGAGGGAGGCCATGTTTACCGACCCGGAAGAGGCCAGGTATTTTGTTGAGAAGACAGGCGTGGGGTCCCTTGCCGTGGCCATCGGAACCGCCCATGGCAGGTATAAGGGTGAGCCCAAGCTTGACTTTGACAGGCTGAAAAAGATTCGCTCATTGGTCAATATCCCCATAGTGCTGCACGGCTCATCGGGAGTTCCGGGTGAGCAGATTGAAGAGGCGATAAAACTGGGAGTCCGGAAGGTCAATATTGATACAAACATAAGGGAGGCCTTTGTGGAGGCTGCCAGAAAGATAACCGACGAGAATCCCAACGAGATCGACCCCAGGAAAATACTGGGACCGGCCAGGGATGCCGCAACTGAAATCATCAGGGAAAAAATAAGGCTTTTCGGCAGCTCAGGCAAAGCGTGAACTAGCTTCTAAGCCGGAATTCCGGGTCAGAATTCAGAATACAGAAGTCAGGAGTCAGAATGGTTTGGGGGATTCCTTACAGCCATTTTTCTCCGGCCTCTGTATGCTCTGTGGATTAAAAGGACCCCAATTTTTTAACACTCTTGGTGGCCATATAAACGGCCCGGGTGTCCGGCTTATGGATATGACCCGAAGGTTCAGCCCTGTTAGCATAAATATTCTGACTTTTGACTTCTGACTTCTGAATTCAGACCGGAGGGGATTACCATTAAGATATTTATCGATACCGCCAACATTGATGAAATAAAGGCCGGCTACGAGCTGGGAGTGGTCAGCGGGGTAACCACCAACCCCTCCCTCATAGCCAGGGAGGGCAGGGACTTTGTCCAGGTGGTAAGGGAAATAACCGCCATTGTAGATGGCCCCATCAGTGCCGAGGCAGTCAGCATGGAGGCTTCGGGCATGATCCCGGAGGCCCGTGAACTGGCGGCCATTCACCCCAACATAGTGGTTAAAATACCCATGAACGCCGAGGGCCTGAAAGCGGTGAGCGTTCTTTCCCGCGAGGGTATAAAAACAAATGTTACCCTTGTATTTTCGGCAAACCAGGCGCTGCTGGCCGCTTTGGCCGGGGCCACCTATGTCAGTCCCTTTGTGGGAAGGCTGGATGATGTGGGTTATGACGGTCTGGAGTTGATCAGGCAGATAATGACCATTTTCAATAATTACAGCATTGAAACAGAGGTTATAGCCGCCAGCATCCGCCACCCTGTGCATGTCACGGAGGCCGCCCTGGCGGGGGCGGACATAGCCACCGTGCCCTACAAGGTTATACTGCAGATGCTGGGACACCCGCTGACCGACATAGGCATAAATAAATTTCTTGAGGACTGGAAAAAGGTTCCCGCGGCAAAATAAAAGATTGTTGCTTGAAAAATACGGTCAGGATGTTGTGAAGACCGCCCAATATGGGTAAAATAAAAAAAACCGCCCCGGGGGCAAAATTTATATTTTCTGTGTGCCCCGCACTTGAAAGGACCTATTTTTTGTGTTGCTCAAATATGCAGTGAACTATATCCGGAGGCTCAGGGGCGCTTGTCATGAGGTCATGAGCCTTCCGGATTCCCCCAGGAAAATTGCCCAGGGCGTGGCCCTGGGTACCGCACTGGATTTTCTTCCTATACCGTTTATTAGTATTCCCATTTCATTTTTGCTGGCCAGGATGATAAAGGTTAACGCTGTTGCCGCAGTGATGACTGTAATCTTTTTCAAGTGGGCCGTGCCATTCTTTTTTGCCTTCGACTATTATGTCGGGAAAATGCTGCTGGGAGGCAGCACGGATATAAATGCGGGCGCATCAATAATAACGGCCAGCCCCGGTGCCTGGATCGGGTGGATAAAACTGCTGGGCTATCCTTTTTTATTGGGGGCGCTCATCAACTCGCTGATTTTTGGCGTGATAAGCTATTTTCTGGTAAAACCCCTCCTGGAATATTATCGCAGAAGAAAAATTAAATAATGGGACCGTCCCCAGCCACCTTACTTTTCCTGATCCAATTTCATTCCTTAATTATTTTAAAAACTGAAAAAACGCCCCCAATTACATGGCGACCGGGGCCTTAGAGAGGGTTGGTATGCAATTGATTTACACTGATTTAGAGAACAAAACCATGCAGGAGTTGTACAAGATAGCCAGGGAACTGGAGCTGACCGGCTATTCAAAACTGCGCAAGAAAGAAATTATTTTTGAAATAACGAAGAAGCAAACAGAAAAGACAGGGCTGATTATGGCCAGCGGGGTGCTGGATATAATTCATGAGGGATACGGCTTTCTGAGGCCCTTCCAGTACCTTCCCAGCTATGACGATATATATGTGTCGGCCTCGCAAATAAGGAGATTTGACCTCCGGACCGGTGACTTTGTGGAGGGGCAGGTAAGGGGGCCGAAGGACAACGAAAGGTATTACGCGCTGCTGAGGGTGGAGAGGGTTAACGGCCAAAACCCAGAGGAAGCTGCAGAAAGGCTTCATTTTGACGCCTTTACCCCCCTTTACCCCAACCAGCGGATAAGGCTGGAGACCGAAAGTGACCGCTATTCCTCCCGGATCATAGACCTCATAGCTCCCATAGGCAAAGGCCAGAGGGGACTCATTGTGGCCCCCCCCAAGGCGGGCAAGACCACCCTTCTCAAGGATATAGCCCACAGTATCACCAAAAACCACCCTGAAATATATCTGATAGTGCTTCTCATAGATGAGCGCCCAGAGGAGGTTACCGACATAGAGCGCTCCGTTGAGGGAGAGGTGGTCAGTTCCACCTTCGACGAGCCGGCTGAAAACCATGTCAAGGTTGCGGACATGGTCCTGGAAAGGGCCAAGCGCCTGGTGGAACACCGCTTTCATGTGGTGATACTGCTGGACAGCATCACCCGCCTGGCAAGGGCCCACAACCTGGTGGTGTCTCCCAGCGGGCGCACCCTCAGCGGAGGCGTGGACCCTGCGTCCCTGCACCGCCCCAAGCGGTTTTTCGGGGCAGCCCGGAATCTCGAGGAGGGAGGCAGCCTTACCATTCTGGCCACCGCCCTGGTGGAAACAGGCAGCCGCATGGACGATGTCATCTTTGAAGAATTTAAGGGAACCGGCAATATGGAGCTGATTCTGGACAGAAAGCTGGCTGATCGCAGAATATTTCCCGCCATTGACGTGGTCAGGTCCGGAACCAGGAAAGAGGAACTTCTTCTTTCCAATTTCGAGCTGGACTGGATGTGGCACTACCGGAAGGCCGTGGCCGGGATGGCTCCGGTCGAGGCCATGGAGATGATGCTGGACAGGATCAGGAGGACAAAGAACAATCTTGAGTTAATGCAGGTATTTAGGGAGTTGAGGCGAAACAGCGGCTAGCAGGCAATTCAACCCTGAAAGTGCTAATACTGAGTGAATTCCGGGTCAGAATCCAGAATCCAGACCCCCATGCCACTTTTAAAAGTGGCACCATAAAGGATGAAAAAGCAAGATGGTTTGGGGACGCCTGCGGGCAGGGGGAGTGTTAAACCCCGGCTGCATCATCTCCGGCTGCAACAGTCTCTAAACTCGGTCGCCAAAGGACTGTCAACCGCCTTCGAAAGTCGCGTCCAGCTCCTCTCAGGCTTTTGGCGT
>JBMOPF010000060.1:0-3069 GCA_049325075.1 Bacillota bacterium
GCAGTCCTTTGGCGACCGAGTTTAGAGACTGTTGCAGCCGGAGATGATGCAGCCGGGGTTTAACACTCCCCCTGCCCGCAAGCGACCCCAAAGTATCTTGCTTTTTCATCCTTTATGGTGCCACTTTAAAAAGTGGCATGGGGGTCTGAGTTCTGAGTTCTGACAAAAGCGGCACCGGCCAAAGGCCGGCTATTTATGTAGTATTGCCCCCGTACAACCGACCACTGGGCGGAAAAGTATTGAACATTTTTCATCCCGGATATATATTAACTGTGATTTACCGTGCTAACGTGGAGGGGACTATGCTTGATAACCAGCTTTATCTTTTCATGACCGTTGCCGATAAGAAAAATTTTTCCAGGGCCGGGCAGTTCCTTAACATGACCCAGCCGGCCATCAGCCAGCATATCCACGCCCTTGAAGATTATTACGGGGCCAAGCTTTTTGAGCGGTCCAGCAAAAAGGTGGAGCTTACCCAGGCCGGGATGGTTTTGTATAACTATGCCCAGGAGATAATGGCCCTTCATGAGGCGGCCAAGAGGGCTGTGGCGGACCTGGTGGACCGGGTCACCGGAAAGCTCACCATAGGGGCCAGCCTTACCATTGGCGAATATGTTTTGCCCCGGCTGCTGGCCACTTTCGCCAAAAATTACCCGGACGTTGAATTTTCCGTCGTGGTGGGAAACACGGAGCTAATTCATGAGCTTACCCGGGAGGGAACCATAGATGTAGGCATGGTGGAAGGGGTTATTGATGACTCGCAGCTGCACATAAGGGCATTTTTGCAGGACGAGATGGTTCTTGTGGCCCCGGTGCTGCACCCGCTGGCTAAAAGGTCCCAGGTATCAAGGGATGACATCAGGGAGTGCGTCTTTGTGATCAGGGAAGAGGGATCCGGCACCAGGCTTGCCATGGAGGAATTTTTTGAAAAGGCCGGCATTATGCCGGACCGTGTTATAACCCTGGGCAGTACACAGGCTATAAAGGAGGCCGTGGAGGCGGGCCTCGGCATTACCATTCTCTCGAAATGGAGCCTGCGCAAGGAACTGGCGCTGGGGAGCCTTAAGCCCCTCAGGATAAAGGGGGCTGATATTCCAAGGTGGTTTTTTCTCATTTACCGCAAGGAAAAATTTATGTCCCGGGCCTGTGATGAGTTTATCAAGCTGGTGACAGGCAAGGACCTGCCCCAGATCCTTGCCGAGGTAACGGCAAAGTAACGGGTAGTGTACACTGTTTTCTGTTCTTTTTCCGTCTTCCCAAAATATATTAAATAAAGGGGGTGCGGGGTGATTCGGCATTTGCAGACAGCCGGATCCCTTTTTTCTTGACCGGGTCGACGTTTTCCCCGTCCCGGGCAGCGCCGGGGCCGGAATGTGCCGTCCAATACATTTCAACATGCCGGGGCAGGAGGAATTCCGCCAGGGCCCTCTCAATCCTTTCATCCCCATCTTCAGTTGTTCTGAATATTTTTGTGACCACCAATGGAATAATCACCTCCGGTTTATTTTTATGCGGCTGTTGCCGCCATGATGATTGCCGAAGGGGGTGTTGAGGCTGAAGGTAGCGGTTTACTGCAGGGTTTCCACAGATGAGCAGGCCGATGCCAGGACCATACAGAACCAGGTTGACTTTGCCGTCAAATACTGCAGGCTGCACGGGCTGGATGTATATGATTATTACCTTGATGACGGGGTAAGCGGGGCGGTTCCCGTGGAAAGCAGGCGCGCCGGCGGCAGGCTGATGGCTGACGCCCTGAAGGGTCTTTTCGGGGCTGTCTATGTGTACCGCCTTGACAGGCTGGCCAGAACCACCCTGGATATACTGAAGACCCACCAGAAGCTCAGTGAGGCCGGAGTGGCCCTCAGAAGCATGACGGAGAACTTTGACACCTCTACGCCCAGCGGTAAATTTTTTATGACCACACTGGGCGGAATTGCGGAAATTGAGCGGGAAACTATTGCTGAAAGGATGCGCGCCGGAAAGGACAGGGCGCTCAGGGAGGGGCGCTGGCCGGGCGGGCCTCCTCCGTATGGCTACGCCCTGTCGGGCAAAAGGCTGGTCATTAATAAATGTGAAGCCGATATAGTCAGAAAGATATTCAGTTTATATACGGAGGGGGATTTAAGCACCGCGTCAATTGCGGACTATCTGAATGCCACCGGGGTCCCCGCCCCGCAGGAGGCCAGGGGAAATGCCGGGGGGGGCAAAAGGTGGCATGGCAGCAGGGTATGGAACATACTTTCCAACACCGCCTACCGGGGGGTGTTCCTTTATGGAAAGAGGGGCTGTAAAAACCCGGTGGAGTTGGAGTGCCCCCCCATAATTTCAGCCGCCAGGTGGGATCAGGCCCGGGAGGTTCGCAAAAGAAAGGCCCTGTACTCGGCGAGAAATGCCAGAAGGGAGTATTTGCTGAAGGGGCTTATGAGGTGCGGTATCTGCGGCGGGACATATATGGGTGACGGTTCCGGCAAGGGGGGGAGGAATTGTTATTACAGGTGCGGCGGCAGCACGTCTCTCCGCCCGGGCCTTCAAAGATGCCCGTCAAAATCAGTGCGGGCGGACCTGATTGAAAAGATAATATGGGATGATGTTTGCAGTTATGTGCTTAATGCCCGTCAGGTACTGGACCGTATATACGGGCGACTGCCCCGCAGGCTGGAAGATGGAGGGGGCGGGAACGAGGCGGATGTTATAGAAAGGTCCTTGCGCATCAAGGAAAGGCAGAGGAAAAGGATTATTCTGCTTTTCAGCAGGGAAATGATCAGCGAGGAGGAGGCGGGGGAGCAGCTATCCGGTATTTTGCGTGAGATTGAGGCACTGCACAGGCGAAGGGAGGAGCTTGACGCCCCGGTGAGAATTCCTTCCCCCCCGCCCCTGCCGCCGGAATTGATGCCTCGGCTGAAGAAAAGGCTTTTGACAGCGGGAATAAACGAAAAAAGGACACTGATCAGGGGCCTTTTGGAGGGAATAACCGTGGACACTGTTATGCATGGTGGGAAAGAAACTCCCAGGGTCGTTGTTTTTTATGCATTCGGCGGTTTGCCGGATTGCACACTTTTTGTTGAAACA
>JBMOPF010000061.1:0-3034 GCA_049325075.1 Bacillota bacterium
GGGGTTGAACACTCCCCCCGGATGCATGTCGCTTAAGGGTCCCCCGAAAGGAATGCCCGCAATTCTGAATTCTGAATTCTGAATTCTGGATTCCTGACCCCTGATTAAATCAGTATAAGAATTTTCATCGGAAAGGCCTGGTCAAGGTACGGGATGGCGGCTGCTAAAAGACTAATTATCTATATAATATCGACAACCGTTTGGTAAGTAGGTAAAATACTATTATGCGGTTTGAACAAGATGATCTCAAACCAATTTCCACTGTGTTGAAATAAAAATTAAATGAAGATGGAATAAGGCTGGGAAAGGATGATGGAGTTTTGGGCCTGAACATTACCCAAAAGATTATTTCGGCTCACCTGGTTGAGGGTGAGATGATACCGGGAAAGGCGATATCAATAAAAATTGACCAGACGCTTACGCAGGACGCCACCGGAACCATGGCCTATCTTGAGTTTGAGGCCATCGGAATACCCTCGGTGAAAACTGAGCTTTCCGTGAGCTATATTGATCACAACACCCTTCAGGTGGGTTATGAAAATGCTGATGACCATAAGTTCCTTCAGAGCGCGGCGGCAAAATTCGGTGTTCATTTTTCCCGCATGGGCAACGGTATATGCCACCAGGTTCACCTGGAGCGCTTTGGGGTTCCCGGAAAGACCCTCCTGGGGTCGGACAGCCACACGCCCACCTGCGGCGGCCTTGGCATGCTGGCCATTGGCGCCGGAGGGCTTGATGTGGCTACGGCCATGGCAGGCTACCCCTTTTATCTAAACATGCCCAGGGTGGTTAATATAAGGCTTACCGGAAAGCCCGCCCCCTGGATAACCGCAAAGGACATAATACTTGAGGTGCTGAGGCGGCTCAGTGTAAAGGGCGGTGTGGGCAAGGTTATGGAATATACCGGAGAAGGCATAGCCTATCTTACCGTTCCTGAGAGGGCGACCATTACCAACATGGGCGCCGAGCTGGGGGCCACTTCTTCAGTCTTTCCATCGGATGATGTAACCAGGCGTTTCCTGGAGGCCCAGTCCAGGGGAGAAAGCTTTACCGAATTGCAGCCGGACCCGGACGCCGCCTATGATGAAGTTGTTGAGATTGATCTGGGCGCGCTGGAACCGCTTATTGCCCTTCCCCATATGCCGGACAATGTGGTAAAAATATCCGAGGTGGCGGGAAAAAAAGTGGACCAGGTGTTTATCGGGAGTTGCACCAATTCCTCGTACACTGATTTGATGAAGGTGGCGGCCATACTTAAAGGGAAAACAGTCCACCCGGAGGTGAGCCTGGTAATTGCTCCCGGGTCCCGCCAGGTGCTAAGAACACTGGCCTCCAACGGGGCCCTGGCGGACATGGTCGAGGCGGGGGCAAGGATTCTGGAGTGCGCCTGCGGCCCCTGTGTTGGAGTGGGACAATCACCTCCCTCGGGGGGAGTCTCCTTAAGGACCTCAAACCGCAATTTTGAAGGGCGGAGCGGCACCGCCGACGCCGGTATTTACCTGGTAAGCTGTGAGTCCGCGGCAGCGGCGGCCTTGACGGGAAAAATAACCGACCCCAGGGAACTTGGCGCCCCTGTGGAAATTGCAGTGCCGGAAAAATATGTTGTGGACAACAAGATGATTATCCCTCCGCCGGACAACAGGGAAAACCGCACCCTGGCCATGGGCCCCAATATAAAGCCCTTCCCCAAATCAATCCCTTTATCCGATACTTTAAAGGGAGAGGTTCTGCTTAAGGTGGGGGATAATATAACCACCGACCATATAATGCCGGCGGGAGCCAAAATACTGGCGCTGAGGTCCAACATTCCGGCCATTTCCATGCACGCCTTTGAGAGGGTGGACCCCTCCTTCGCCCAAAGGGCCCAGGCCGCAGGCGGCGGTATTGTAGTGGGAGGTTCAAACTATGGACAGGGAAGCAGCCGCGAGCACGCTGTACTGGCTCCCCTCTACCTTGGCATCAAGGCGGTAATTGCCAAGTCCTTTGCCAGGATACACATGCAAAACCTGGTTAACTTCGGCCTTCTTCCCCTGGTGTTCGCCAATGAAGAGGATTATGACAATATTGAGGCGGGAGATAACCTTGTTATTGAAAATCTTATGGATACACTGCCCTCAAACACCGTTAAGGTGAACAACACTGCCAAGGGCCGCTCTTACGCGGTAAAACACAGCCTTTCAGAGCGTCAGGTGGAAATTATAAAGGCAGGCGGACTGCTTAATTATGTAAGGGGAGATAAATAAAAAACAACGAAAAGAATAAAAATTGACGCGCCAGTAACCAGTGTTTAAAAGCCCTCCATGCCCGGAGGGTTTCTTTTTTCTAATACACTTAGTTTCCGGAGATCCCGAAGCCGGCAACAATTATAACCCTCCGGTATGCGGGGATCCCACCGAATTAAAAGACTGACTAATGGCCAAATATAGATGGCGGTAATCCGGTGCTGTTAAGTTTTTATATTTCGGCGGGGGATACCCGGCCTTCTGTATGATTTATCTATCCCATGTTTCCTGTTTCAGACACGTTATTGGGTGTTTCAGACATTATATATTACTTTATATACACAGAGAAGGTAAAATATGAAAAACAATGGTATAATATAGTGTGGCTGCCAGTAGAAAGAAAAGTTATTATAATATGACAAAAATATATTAATTTCTACAAAAATTTGCAATAGTTAAAGGATTTTAAAAAAATTATATGGTTGGAGGTTAAAAGATGTTAAGAAAAATGGAAAAAGCCAGGATTTGTTTTTTGTGTTTTTTTACTGTTCTTCTTATGACAGCAATATTTTGGCCTCATGCTGTATTGGGGGATGATTAACGCCGAATGGAACAGCGTGCCCGGAGCGACGAGCTAGCTGGAACGAACAGAGAAGGTTCCCGCTGTTGTATAGTTACACAAGCGGGACTTCCTTTCTGATAATAAGGAAAGTGTCGAGTTAGACCTTTTTGAACGTACCAAGACTTTGTTTGACCTGCAGGTGGATATGGTTTTCTGGGATACTACCTCAACATACTTTGAAGGGAAAGGT
>JBMOPF010000062.1:0-3000 GCA_049325075.1 Bacillota bacterium
TTATACTGAGTGAATTACGGGTCGGAAGCCAGAATTCAGAATCCAGAATCCAGAATTCCGGGCATTCCTTGTATTTTCGTTATCTGCTGGTGCCGCATTTTTGCGGCATGGATAACTACCCTGAAAAGGCTTATTCTGATATTTTGTGGGGTCGGGAATCCAGAATTCAGAAGCCAGAATCCAGAATGATTGGGCATCCCTTGCTTTTTCATCCTTTATGGTGCCACTTTAAAAAGTGGCATGAGAGTCTGGATTCTGAATTCCGGCTTCCGACCCAGTATCCACTCAGTATAAGCAAATTCTATTCTGAGTTCTGAGTCCTGAGTTCTGAGTCCTCACCCTTAATTCCCGCCCACGGAGCCTTTGCCAGTGATTTTATTTCCACCGCCAGCCCGGCCACCACCAGGTATACCTCATCCGCCAGCGAGGCCAGATAGCGGTTGGCCTTCCCCGACACGTCCCGAAAAAGCCTTCCCAGGGGGTATGGCGGCACCAGGCCCATCCCCGCCTCGTTTGATACTATAATCACGCTGGCCCCGGACCCGGCGGCGGCGAGGGCCAGATCCTTGACCCGGGCCTCCACGTAAGCCTCCTTTTCCGGGTCTGAAGCACCGGGAAAGGGCAGGCTTTCATCCAGCAGCAGGTTTGATATCCACCCCGTCAGGCAGTCAACCAGCAGCACACCGGACTCCTTGCCGGCGGACTCTATCTCCCGTGGCACATCACGGGCCTCCTCCACGGTGATCCATTCCTTCGGCCTGCGCTCCCTGTGGGCGGCTATCCTGCGGGCCATCTCCGGATCCCCCGCAGCCAATGTGGCTATATATGTTACACGGCCGCCCATTGCGGCGGCCATGGCCTCGGCAAACTCGCTCTTGCCGCTCCTGGCCCCCCCCAGTATCAAGACCAAACGCCGGTCACCCACCTGATCACCACCGCTCCCAAAATGAAATGAAAATACAAAACCCCGGCCCACCGGAAATAGAGGTTGAAGGCCGGAAGTCAGAAGTATGACTCCTGCAGAAGTATAGACAAAAGCCAACCGAAAAGATTACTGGTAATGTTGTTTATACCCCGGTATTGCTTACCATTCCCATGACCCTTGACACAAGGTCCTCAATCATATGGGGAAGGGGGTCGGTTTTTATGCCAACTATTTCCGTACCGCCACGGACCAGCGGAATCAATATTTTTCTGGCCCGGCAGGAGCTGATGGCGGCGGCCATGGCCGTAGTGACCTCACCCAGCATGGAATTGGGAAACATAATGCCTATCGGCCCAAGAATGACATCTACCCTTGGGGCGTTGAAAACAACAGCATTCTCTCCGGTGGCCCCTTCGTTGGCACCGGCCTTTAGCATTACCGATGTGGCCAGGGCGTTGGTGCCCAGAGCGAGAATATCGACTTCCTCCGGCAGGTCACGCCTCAGTTTCTCCACAATATGTTTTCCAATACCGCCGCCCTGGCCGTCTATCACTGCAATCTTCACAAATATCGCCCCGGTTATATATTATACCACAAAGGAAAAACAAAGGGCGGATCAGTTTTCCATCCGCCCCTTCACAGGTATTGTCATTTTTAAAATTATGGTATATATTTCCATTATCCCCAGCATGTGCATATCCTTGTGGATAAATACCTAATTTGCAGAATTGCCAGGGGTCCGGCCCTGTAATTTTGACTCCAACTCCACTATTTGGCGGTTTTTGCACAGGAGCCACCTGGCATAACGGTAATTGGTGTTGAGAAGTTTCTTGTTTTCCTTTTCCAGCCGTCTGAGGAACACTGTTTTCTCCCTTTCCATCTTTTCTATGAGGTTCATCAACACCCTGCGGCTTAGCCTCAGCTGTTCAACCTTTTCTTCCAGTTCCCTGACCCTTTTCTGCAGTAAATAAGCATCATTATCATAGTCCACCGTTACTCACCCCTGCTGAACCCAAATCAAAAACCCTCCACGGGCTTTATTAAAGTATATGCCTCCAACACTTGATTTAGACATCGCAAAGGGTATAGGGGCCGGGACTCAGAACTCAGACTCTCATGCCACATAAATCAAGATACTTTGGGGTCACTTGAAAGGACTTCCCGGAATTCTGAGTTCTGAGTCCTGAGTTCTGAGTTCTCATAAAAGGAATGCCTGTAATTCTGGCTTCTGGCTCCTGACTCCTGGCTTCCCGACCCCACAGAATTTCAGTATAAGAATTTTAGCTAAAATAACCCTGCCACGCGCCTTACCGCCTCCCTGATTAATTCCTCTTCCTGAACAAGGGCGATGCGGACATAGCCCTCGCCCCTTTCCCCAAAAGCGCTGCCGGGTATGACCACCACCCCCGCCCGGTCCAGCAGCTCCAGGCTGAAGCCGACCGACGACCGGTACCCGGGGGGCAGGGGCGCCCAAACAAACATGGAGGCCCTGGGCCTGGGCATATCCCATCCCAGCGACGCCATACCGTCAACCAGTATATCCCTGCGCCTCTGGTAGGCGGCCGCATTTTCCGCCACGCAGTCCTGCGGCCCGTCCAGGGCGGCTATACCCGCTTCCTGGACAGCGTAAAAAACCCCGTAATCAATGTTTGACTTCAGCCGCTGCAGGGTCTCAATCACTTCCCTGTTGCCCACGGCAAATCCAACACGGCACCCGGCCAGATTGTACGTTTTGGACAGCGAGAAAAACTCTATGCCCACATCCCTGGCACCTTCCGCCTCCAGAAAGCTTGGCGGCCTGTATCCGTCGTAACACAGCTCGGAATATGCTATGTCACTGCAAATGAGTATATCGTAATCCCTGGCGAAACGGGCCACCTTCCGGAAAAACTCCCTGTCGGCCACAGCCGCCGCCGGATTATTAGTCCCTTAATCCCGAAGATCTTCGCAAACTGGAAAGAAAATTAAGCAACAGAAACCTCTATCCCAGCCAAGCTGGGGATGATAAAAAGCGCTCTTGCCTTTAGTCCGGTAGTGATGACGGCTTTCCCGAGTTTCGTGAGATAGTATTTATG
>JBMOPF010000063.1:0-38060 GCA_049325075.1 Bacillota bacterium
GCTTGGACTAGACCACTTTGAAGGACGGTCCTGGTTAGGGTGGCACCATCACGTTACTATGACGATGATCGCTTTCGGCTTTTTAACATCAGAGATGATACGTCTTAAAAAAAACTACTGGGTTAACTATCCCGAAAATCAGGACAATGATTCAGCAATTTCTGTCAGTTTGGACAGGAGTATGTAATTGCTGTGGGCAAAAGCTTCGAATTGCAAGGCATTTAACATTTACTTAACGTAGTAATACTAGCTAGGATTCATCCTACCTCACCGCCGTGATTTTCCGGGATAAAAATATAATCATCTGGTACTGTCCGATATACGCCGTAATGATCGATATATCCTGCCCGCGGCGGATAAAATCTTACGTTTTGGGCATCCAATTTACCAAACAGGATGCATGAGGGTAGCTTGGTTTCATTGTGAATCCTCCCCCCAATTTATTGGGGGGAGGATTCACGACAAAGTTGCCTCAATAAAAGACCCGGGGTTAATTCACCGGGTTTCTTATTTAGTACTATGTTAGTGGATTATCTATTAATGTGGCTGGTTAATTATAAAATTGAAATCATTGATTGATATTTTTTTTATTGATTGTCTAAAGAATAGTCCCCAATTTTTTTGGTCAACTATAAACTCAAGCTCTTCTTTTATGTCTTCTATGCGTAAAGGCTTTTGCCATCTTTTGATATCTCTAATAGAGCAAAACAAAGAAAAAAGACCAGTTAGCTTCTCAATTTGTAGATTCTCTATTGATGTTAGTTCTTGTACTTGACCTGCTATCTCAAAATCAGCGTAGAAATACCTTCGTCCTTTTCCTGCAATGTACACTAATATTTTTTCGTTCTCTTTAATTTCTTTTAGTTTTGGAGCAATTGGATTAAAAAGCCAAATGCTCCTATCTAACAAGCTATTAACCACTTGTGGTGCGGAAATTATATTTTTGCCTAAAGAAATATCGTTTACTATAAATATGAAAGGCATAACGCACCCTCCCCTGAAAACTATTCCTCACACTCGCTTGATGAATTGTCTACTTCTTCAGATAACTCTAATGAAGTCAACCCAATTATAAATTCTTCTAAGTCATTTATTTGTTTATTGAAAATTGAAAGAGCTTGTGAACGCTTTTCTTCAGATTCTCTCATTTGTTTCGCTATGCTTGCTTCTATTTCTGGCTTGAGTCTAGGTATTGGTATGCTTGCTATAAAATCTGGTGAGAGGTGGTCAACTACTGAGGCATAAATGCCTTTCTCCATTAATATTTTCCCTATATTGGGTGAAGCCAAAAAAGCATAGACATAGTATGGGTCTATCAATTCTTCGTTTATGATAACTCTAATTACATGCTCTGTTACCATTGAGCCTTTCAAGTAATCATTAACAATAATTACTCTACCTGTCGATCCAGACCTTGTTATTAAAATCCAATCTTTTTCTACGAAATGGTTACGTGCAGGTTTATAACTCTTTGGTTGATGCTTTAAATCAAAGGGTCTAACCTGGAGGATTTGCGTTCCTGAATAAAATGGGATACTTGAGTCAGAAGGCTTTACATAATTTCTTCTATGTCTTCCTGGATAAAAAATACCTCCCTCAACAGCTAAATCTCCAAGATTAACTATTTCAACGATTTCCTCTCCAGAAAGTTCTTCGAGTTTTTTAGCCAAATCATTTTTGTTTGGGTCCCAAAACCATGCGTCTAAACGCCTTAAAGAATGTTCACGGATTTTAGATACATTTATTTTGAAACAACTTGGTTTACTAGAAATTATTTCTTTACCATTTATAAAGTTTAACCATTGCTCATAGATTTGAGGTAAATCATTATGAATTATTTTCTTACCTTCATTATCTTTCAAATAATTACCAGAATCATCTTTTAGGTAAACAGGATTCCCTCTTCTGTCATGACCAACACTTTCAGAGACTGCCATAAATATTTCATAATCCTCATTTGGGTTTGTAGTTTTTTCTAAAAAAACTAACGAGGTTTTCGTCCCAGTATGGGGTTGAAATGCCTCTCTAGGCAAATCAATTATTGCTACAATTTTTATTTTATTGAGAAGCCATTTTCGGAGTTCTACGGACATTACTTCAGTTCCAGAAAGGTTTTGTCTTGGAAGAACAATAACCATTCTTCCTCCTGGGGTATCCTCTTTGGGCTCTTTAAGGTAGACAATATCTCTTTCCAAAAATAGTTTGTCTGGATCTTGCCCAAATAATATCTCGTTTGTAGGGACACCATTCTCTAACCGATGACCCAAATCATATTCCTGCAAAACATAAGGTCTTGTATCATCTATTTTTGTACCAAATGGGGGGTTTGTTGTAATTATGTCCACAGTTCCTGGCTTTATCTTTGATGTGAATTTTTCGGGAAGTTTAGAAAATGGTTCTAATGAGTCAAAGTTGTGAATGTTACTTTTGCCATCACCAATTATTGCCATATATGATTTGGCAATACGGTATAAAAGGGGTTCTATATCGATACCATGAATATACTTACCAGCGTAATCTTTTAATATACTATTGAGGCGGTCTTTCGTAAAACCCCGATTTTTATATAATTCATAAATTTGTTTACGTAAAAACTCTATGGCAATTGTTAAGAAACCACCAGAACCACAAGCAGTATCTAATATTATTTCTTTCTTTTCAAATGATGGAGCAATAACATTGATTGCAAAACGAACAACTTCTCTTGGAGTAAAGAATTGCCCACTTTCTCCCTTAAGTGTGGAGGGAAGAAAGACTTCATAAGCATCTCCAAGGGCATCAGTGTTTGTCTCCTCATGGAGTAAGCCGATACCTTGTAGTTCAGAAACAATGTATGTAATCCAATAATCGTCGTATTTAAGCTCTTCATCTTCAAAAAGCTCTCCAAAGTCAGGGTCAAGTAATAGTTGGCTATATAAATTATCAATTCTGCTTTTTACTATTTTTCTACCTTCTTCAGTTTGGATTTCTTCTGGTGTTGCTCTAAACTTACATAGGTCTTCTGGCGAGATTTCGTCTAAAATCTTACAGAAAAGTAGTTTGATAACTTCTTGAGCAACGTTTTCTTCCTTTTTGATGGGACCTGAACCATAAAGCTTAAAGTGAATTCTTTTAAATAAAATTTTTAATGCCTTTGCCGGTTTTAAGTCTGATTTTCTATATTTGCCTATAGTATCTTGTGTTTCACCATACCTTGGTAAAGAAGGTATTTCTATAAAAGTAGTAGGGTCTGTAGCGAGGTCTCTGTAATGATAGAAAGGACCTTTGCTGTTTTCCTCGTACCCAGCAAACCATACACAGTAAGGTGCTGGTGTTGCTGTAACATAAGATAATGCTTGTAGGTCATAGCTTTTGTTTGGGGTTTCAATTTCAATAACAATGTATGCGTTCTCTTGTGTCTTGTTAGAGTTTTTGTAAACTACGATGTCAGCTTCTTCTGCATTTCTCTTTGCCCCACGCTGGATTACGACTTCAATGTCTATATGTTCTTTTGGATATCCAAGGTCATCGATAAGTATATGCTCAAAAAGCTGTCTGAATTTCTCTTCAGGGGTATTGCGTACTTTTCTTCCGGTTGCATAATCCTCTATATATTCAACGGACATAATCTGACTTACCTCCATAAAATGTTTATTATATTTTTAGTTCACCAAAATTCCTTATTTTCCTTCATTTTATCTTGAGCGATGGCAGGGGCGGCTTACGCCAACCCCAATGCCATTATCGTATTCGGCTTAAAGTGTAAATCCCGTTCCACCAGGGGGAGCCGCCCACCCATGCCCCGGGCGCTTTCCAGTTCTTCAAGTGAGAAGTAACCCCACTCTTTTTCGAATCCCACAACCAACCCGAAGAATAACTTTTCTTCCTTGTCGTATTCGACCCTGTACCATGTCCAACCGTTGTAAGGACTGAAGAACCTCACCTGAACCAGGTTCAAGGTAAGAAACAGGTGGGCAAGTAAATCAACAAAGGAACCAGCGTGGGAACTCCTGGTTCATAAAAGGTGATATTTCCCTTAATGGACGGTGGGTTTTTGTTTTGGTCACAATTTAGTCACGAACAATTTGATACCCCATGAAAATCATGAGATTCCACGGACTCTGCAAACATACCCCGAAATCGGCTCTGCTTGAGCTTTTTCCCGGTTTTACTGGCTTCCGGGGGTTCTTAGCCTAAAACTTAAAATCCCTCGGAGATTTATCTCCGTACCGGTTCAAGTCCGGTCTCCGGCACCAGAAAAATAAAGGCCTTGAGGGCCTTTTTATTTTGCCTGATTCGGTAAAATGGCGTGCTCCCGCTTTCCCAAATTATTACATGGTTCAATTATCCGCCAGCCTTAACAAACTCCCAAAAAACTCTTTTTCCCGCATGGTCAATATAGCCCGTGCCGCTCTCATCTCCAACATGGGCAAGCCCCCCATCGAATTTTTCGGCAAAAATGAATTGCGGTTTTATCACCATCTTACCGGTTTTATCTATATAACCAAAATTTTTATGATTTATATCCATTTTATCAGAATTATCCCGGACTGCGGCCATCCCTTCAGAAAAATCGCCCGCTTCCGGATAATTGGGCTCTATTACCATATTGCCGGTGTGTCCATGTAACCAAAACAATGAACGTCATTCTTTACAATAGCAAGTCCTTCGGCAAATCCATAAATCTCATACGGTGTTTCTATAACAACTTTACCTTCTTTATTAATTACAAAGTATTTGCTTTTTTCATTACTGTAAATATGTACTGCGGCATAACCATCAAAGAAGTCGGTTGCAAAATCATATTTGGGCTCAATAACAATTTGTCCTTCTTTATCAATAAACCCTTTTTTACCGTCATTAAAGCCAACCCTGGCCAATCCTTCTTTGAAAGGAAATGCCTCCTCGAACTGGGGACCGACAACCATGTTTCCGGCAGTATCGATGTAACCCCATTTACCCGCTGAATCCAATTTGACCTGAACCAGGCCTTCAGAAAAATACTCGCCTGCCTCAGAATATACAGGCTTAAAAAAGGCGTTGCATCCATCACTTTATTTTCTCCATTTCTCAACCGCAACACTTTTCTTCTTTTTTCCCCTGTCCTTCTCGACTATGGCCGGCCATCCGAACAAACGGCTTAATTTTGTATAGATCCATTTGGACTCTTTGGTCAGCAGCGGCCCCAGCACGGCAAGAATAAGGACGTACAGGGCGGCGAAGGATTGAAGCACCGGGAGCAGGGCGCCGGCCTTGGCCAATCCGGCCAGGATGATGGAAAATTCACCCCTGGAGGTAATGGTCAGGCCTATATTGGCGGAGGCCCTGTGCGAGTACCCGGACAACCGCCCGGAGATCATGCCGGAAACAAAATTGCCGACAATTGTAAGCAGCACGGCTATTAATACCGGGCCCACCGCGCCCGGCAGCGACAGGGGATCGATGCTAAGCCCGAAACTGAAGAAAAAGAGGGCGCCGAAAAAATCCCTGAAGGGCACCACCAAGTGCTCTATCCTTTCCAGGTGTTCCGTCTCGGCCAGAACAAGCCCCACCAGCAAAGCCCCTATGGCTTCGGCAACATGTATGGATTCTGAAAAACCGGCCACCAGGAGCAGTGTGGCGAATAGCGCCAGCATGAAAACCTCATCCGACGGAATGTCAAGGATCCGGTTTAACAGACTGATTAACCTCCGGCCCAGGAGCAGTATGGCTGTCATAAAACCCAAAGCCACCGCTGCGGATTTCAAAACCATCAGCGGTGATGCCGAACCGGTCAAAACCAGGCCGGAAACCACAGACAGGTATATTGCCACAAAGACGTCCTGAAACATCATCAGTCCCAGTATCATCTCCGTTTCAGGACGAACTGCCCTCTTCAATTCCACCAATACCTTGGCCACAATGGCGCTGGAGGAAATGGTCATTATCCCGGCCACCACCAGCACCTCTTTAGCCGGCCATCCCAAAAGGATTGGAAACAGAATACCTATTGAAAAATTGATGGCCATGTATATCAGCCCGGTTTTAAAAATGGCGCGGCTTGCCTTTAACAGCCTGCCCACTGAAAATTCCAGGCCAAGATAAAACATGAGGTAAAGTACACCCAGTTTACCCATGAATTCTATCAATGGGGCGCTTTTTATAAATCTTAAATCTATCATCCCCAGCTGCGGCATATGGGGCCCTACAGCCAGGCCGGCCAGAATTAATAACGGCACTATTGAAAACCGCAGGCGGGAGGCCAGCCAACCGGCAAAAGCCAAAATTGAAATTGCCAGTCCTATTTCAAAAAGAATATTCTGCTCCATTCAGTCAATGCTCCCGTCACAAATAAGACGCTTGCAGTTCCTCACCTGTCCCCTTTCCCCGAGGAGCACAAGGGTTGCCCCTTCATAGATGGTCTGGTCCGGCCCGGGGTTGATAATTTTGGCCTGGTCCCTTTTTATGACGGCAATTATCATGGCCCCTGTTTTCTTGCGCACATGCAATTCTCCTATGGTTTTACCCACAGCCTTGGCCTCCGGCCCGACCCTGAACCATTCGATAACCATTTCATCAAAGGCCACGTCCACCGATTCCAGCGCCTTCGGCATATAAACCATGCCGCCCAGAATAGCTCCCACACGGCGGGCCTCGGCATCGTCAAGGGTAACCATGGATATGCTTTCATCCGGGTCATTATAGTCAAAATGGTGCATTTCACGTTTCCCGTCATCGTGAACCACAATTACCAGCTTATCCCCACTCCGGGTATTAATCTGAAACTTTCTCCCTATCCCCGGCAGGTCGGATTCACGAATCAAGCTCATTGCATATCTCTCCTTTATTTACCTTTTTTCTTGGTGGTAAAAAACGACTCTATGGAATTAATATATCTTTTATACATTAAAGTTTTCCTCTTATAAAAGTAAAGAGATTTCCAACGCCCAAATGCTATGCCAACAACACAATCATTCTATCATACTTTCCAGGATGGCAAAATTGAACCGCCCCTAAACAATAAAAAAATGAACTTTATAGGCGGCGGTGTTGAAAATACCTTTCAGTAAATGTTGAGCCCGGGTGCCATCGCCCGGGAGCGAACAATCTCCGCCAGGAAAATCAACGCCTTCATGGAGCAACTGGCGGAAAGGTCAAATCGCATTAATGAACTGGCGACCGAAACATGGTTTTAGATTCATCAGGCAGATCTTTTATAGTCATTGAAAGGGCTTCCCCGGGACAGACCTCGACGCATACTCCGCATCCCACACAGTCAGTTGAACGGATAACCGGGGGCCCTCCACTGATATCTATAGCCATGGAACAGTGGCTGTTACATGTACCGCACCCGGTGCACAGGCTTTTGTCCTTGACCAGGGCAAACCTTCCGGCACGGGAAATGAGGCCCAGCAGCAGTCCCTGGGGGCAAAAATACTTGCACCAGATGCGCGTGCCGAATTTGGGCATGAGAATAAGGTTGACTGCAGACATGAGCAAAGTCCTCAAAAACAACACAAAGAACAACAGAAAAACAAGTTGAAACGTCTTGCCCCTGCTACTCCACGCCATGGCATAAAACGTCACCGAAATGGTAAATAAAAGCACCGCCCATTTTAATATTTTAAATCCAACGGGTACTCCATATTTCGATCCTGCGGCCCTGTACCCGTCCCCCAGTGTCTCGGCCTGCACCCCGATACCGCATATATACGAACACCAGGCCCTTCTGCCGAATAAGAACACGACAACCGGAACAAAAAAGAGAGTAACTGTGAGATACCACAATAAAATCTTCCCACCCACCCACATCACTTCCGGATACAGGGGCCATGACACATTAAGGGCCGTTGATCTGTCCAGGCACCAGTACGGCAGGGCCAGAGCAAAGACCAACTGAATAACTATCGACAATATAATCCTGCGCCTGACACCGGTGGACCTGTGCCTTTTATAGGCAAAAATACCGGCTACCAGGACAACCGCACAAAAGAAATAGGCAAAGGTGGCCGGCGCCCTGCCGCCTGACTCAGCATTTATACTTACAAAAAACAGGATAAATATTAATATCATTAATATATAGCTCATCAAACATGCCCCTCTCGCCCTGTTCCTTATATGCGGTCCCCCATTATTTTTCATATTTTCCGAATTAGCTATATTTTTCTGCGAAAAAACAAAAAGCCCTTCATAAATGGCCAAATATTCAACCCCAATCCTTCACATCACCCCGGGTATATGCGGCAACCCGGTATCCCACCGGAATCATCTATCCCCATGGCTGATAAAATATATCAGCCTGTTAAAACATTTGGGTAAATGCTATATTTATGGTATTATATTTTTTACGGGGATAATGGTTAAAATGGAAAGTGTGTACTCCCTGCGCCAGTATTTGGCCGGAGGTCGGTTTTAACGGGCGGTTCCCCTGCGGCTGACATCCGGAATCAGGAGGATCGAATGGAAAATAACAGACTGCAGAAAACCCTTGTGGTAAGCATTCAAGGGTGGGAACTGGAAGTCTTCGAGGGCCCCCGCAAGGTAAATGTTGATTTAATCGGGGAAATGCTGGAGTTCCGCGGCATCTGGCTCACGGAACCGGAACGGGGGATGGTGACAGTGCTCTGTTATCCGGACAAATTATTTTATCTGGAAATCACCGAGTCGGAGATTCCCACCCAGAGGCCCGGCAGAAGAAATAAAGTGACCCCGCTCAGGAGAATAGATAATGCGCCCCCGGAAAACGACAACGGGGAATAACATAACAATAAAGGCCCACGCTGAACGGCGTGGGTTTAAAGATTCCCTGAAAATGCTTATACTGATATGTTTATTCCGTCAGAACTCAGGACTCAGGACTCAGAATTCCCGGCATTCCTTTTATTTTCGTTATCTACTGGTGCCGCTTGCGGGGGAACCAACCCCCAATTCCCGATTCCTGATTCCCAATTCCCACAAACCATGCGGCATGAGATTCTGAATTCTGACTTCTGACTCCTGGATTCCGACCCGGAATTCACTCAGTATAAGTTTTTTAGAAGGAGTGATATCCTTGACCAGCAGGCTTCCCGCCAAACAAACCATTGTCCAGGGCGCCATTGTGCTCACCATAGCAGGGATCCTGATACGGATAATGGGCATGGTGTACAGAATTCCCGTGGGCAGGTGGCTGGGGGATGAGGGCCTTGGCATCTATGCCGTGCCAAACCAGTTTTACCTCCTTTTCTTCACCATATCATCGGCGGGAATTCCAGTGGCGGTGGCCCGGGTTATTTCCGAAAAAATATCCGCCGGTCACTACAGGGACGCGCACAGGGTATTCAGGATAGCCTTCGCCTTTATGTTCACACTGGGCCTTTTTTTCTCAATGCTCCTTTTCTTCGGGGCCTCCTGGCTTGTGGAAAGCGGCCTGGTGGCAAACCCGGACAGCTATATGGGGCTGCTGGCAGTCTCCCCCGTCATCTTTTTCGCGGCCCTGACCTCCTCCTTCAGGGGTCTCTTCCAGGGCCTGCAAAACATGTCCCCGGTGGCGGTGTCCCAGGTGGCCGATCAGAGCATGCTGGTTACCGGAACCATTCTTTTCACCTACCTCATGCTGCCGAAGGGTCTTTCCCTGGCGGCCGCCGGCGCTAATCTGGGCGCTGTGCCGGGGGCAATGGCGGCAACATTGATTATGGCTGTTTACTATTTCAGGCACCGGGGAAACTTTATGGAAATGGTAAACCGGGACACCTCCGGTTTTAGAGAAAACAAATATGTACTTTTAAAAAAAATACTTGCCGTATCCATACCCATTTCCTTTGCCAGCGTAGCACTGATTATCACCGGAATTATAGACAACAAGCTCATTATTGACCGCCTTCAGCTGGTGGGCTACACCCAGCAGCAGGCCACCGCTTACTACGGCCAGTTCAACCAGATGGCCATGTCCTTCGTGAATATAAGCATTGCCTTCGCCATGTCCCTGGGCACCAGCCTGGTCCCCTCGGTGGCCGAGGCCCGCGAGGCAAAAAACAATAACCTCATCAGGCAGCAGGCCTCCACAGCCATCAGGCTGTCGCTGCTTACAACGCTTCCGGCCGCCGCAGGGCTGTTCGCCCTGGCGCCCAACCTGACCTATTTCATCTACGCCAACAGCGAGGCCGGAATACCCCTGGCGGTCCTTTCGCCCGCCATTGTGTTCTGGGGCTTGCATCTTGTCCTCTCCGGCATACTGCAAGGCCTGGCCAGGGCCGACATAACCGCCCTCAATTTGCTGGTGGGCATAGCCGCCAAAATCTCCATCACCTATTACCTTATCCCCACCCCAATGGGCATAAGGGCGGCCGCCCTTGGCACCGTGGTTATGTTTATAATCTCATCAACCCTTAACTTTTTTTCGGTCAGGCGCATGGTGGGCATTGATTTCAACATTCTGTCCTCCTTTTTCAGGCCGGCACTGTCGGCACTGATAATGGGACTGGCGGTACAACAAATACACAGCTGGTCTATGACCCTGTTCCACCACAGCTACATCGCAACCATTATTGCCCTCATTTCAGGAATGATAATTTTCCCAATCCTGGCCATGGTTTCAGGAAGCGTCAGCCCGGAGGATCTCAGGAGCGTACCGGGGATAGGCGGCCGGGCTGCAAATCTCCTTTCCGGCTACAACTCCCTGGTAAAAAGAATATTTAAAAAATAAGCCGCCCGGAAGGCGGCGGAAGAAACGGCATTTACTGCCTCCATGTGGATTTTGCAGACACTCCGGGCCTGAGCCTAAGGGAACTCCACCATAGCAGGAGCCCGGACAACAGCGCATAAAAGGCTGTATATATGAGCCAGCCGGGCGCCCAAAGGTCCCTTTCCCTCCCAAAAAGCACGCCTTCCCCCATCAACCTGATCATTGTCTGGGGAGGATTCAGGTCCAGCAGTATCTGGCAGGGAACAGGCAAAACGTTCGCGGCCCCCGGGACCCTGGTGACCTCATATATGAATGCTGACAGCAGAACTGTCCCCGCCATGATGACGAAAATAACCACATAGGCTGCCACAGTGCTTGCACCTGTCCTCCTGAAAAAGGATGAGCAGGCCATTCCCACCGAGGCGAAAAGAAAGATGTTAAACAGGTAAAAGGCGAATACCGCCAGCATCTGCCCCGGAGAGAAGCCGCCATACATGAAAATTATGTTGTACAGGGGAAGGGTGGCCAGCAGTATCAGCACCATAAAGGAGCAGGACGACATCAATTTCCCCAGCACAATGCTGTGGGGCTTTAGCCTGGTCACCAGCAGCACACTGAGGGTCTGCTTCTCCCTTTCGGCGCTGATGGCCCCGGATGTCAGCCCCGGGGTGACAAATGCCAGCAGGCCCAACTGTATCATTGAGAGCATTATGAACAGCCCCTTGCTCATGCCGGGCTGGTAATAGCCGGGCATATCCCGCCACTGCAGGAAAATAAAGGCAAGGCACAGTCCCCCTATTACTAAAAGATATAGTGACAAAATAAGCGGTGTCCTTACAGTCCTGAAACGCTGCCGGACCTCCTTGAGCAATACCGGATTGGCTCTCACCAGCCCTTCACCTCCCCTGTCACCGCCATAAAGGCGTCCTCCAGATTTCTTTTTAACTCCCTGAACTGAATAACCATGTAACCGCCGTCAACAATCTCTTTCAGAAGGCTGACCTGCTGTTCCCTATTGCCCTTGAAAAGGACCTTTACTGTGCTGCCGTCAACCTCGGCCAGAACCACACAATCCCGTCCCGCAAGGGACCTCACAAGATCTCCGGCCCCTTTCAGCACCTCTATGGCCAGTATCCTTGATTCGCCGGCGGCGGAAGTCACTTCCTCCACCGTTCCGGCAACCACCACCCTGCCTTTCTCCATTATGGCCACCCGGTCGCAGATTTCATCCAGCTCCGGCAGTATATGGGAGCTGATCAGGACTGTCTTGCCCATTCTCCTGAGCTGTCTGATTATTTCCTTCATCTCCGCCCTTGCCCTGGGGTCAAGGCCAGAGGCCGGTTCATCCAGTATCAGAACCGGGGGATCGTGGATTAAACACCTGGCCAGGGCCAGACGTTGTTTCATGCCCCGGGAAAGAAGGTCCACATAAAAATCCCTCTTGTCCTCAAGGTTGACCAGCTCCAGCAGTCCGTCTATCAGGCGGCCCCTTCCCTCACCGGGAAGCAGGTAGGCATCGGCAAAAAAGTTAAGGTACTCATGCACCATCAGCCCGTCATAAACGCCGAAGAAATCCGGCATATACCCGATGAGGGCGCGCACGGCCTGAATGTCACCGGCCACGTTGATGCCGTCCACCGTCGCCGTTCCCCCGTCCGGCAGCTGCAGTGTGGCCAGAATGGTCATGGCGGTGGTCTTGCCGGCCCCGTTGGGACCAATCAGGCCGCACACCGTCCCCCTTTCCACCCCGAGGGTCATCCCGTCCAGGGCCACCGTCCGGCCAAAGCTTTTTGTCAGCCCGCTGATAGAAATCATTTACCCACCACCCCCTCGACGGTTATGCCCCGGAACGGGGAGTCAACACCTGTACCGCCCCCCGGCCGGGTCACTTTAAGTAAAATCCTTCCCTGTTCGGAAAGGTACCGTCCGGCCTCATCCTCTGATACAGTCAAACCGCTACCGGAAACATTTTCCCACTGTGAAAGGTCTTGACGGAATATTTCCATGTCATATAACTGTTCGTCAACCGGCTGCACACTGATGCCGGTAACCCTGAAGCGTTCCGCGCCCAGCGTTCCCCGCAGGTCGTAGTCTATCTCCACCGTCCCCCTGTCTACAACCAGCCCTCCGGGTAGCCACCTGTATCCGGCATCCTTACTGCTAATGGTATTCTTTATAAACCCGGCCGGAATCTTGAAATCACCCTCCGGAAACCTGACCTCCATGGACTGCCTGACCAGTGTCAAACCGGTTTTACCACCCTGCCCGGACGGGCTGACTACCTCCATACTGCTTACAGGACTGTCGGTGAAACCTATAAAATCAGCACTCCCGTTAAAGGCGCCGGCGCCCTGCGTCATCAGATTATTTACCAGCCTTTCCTCTCTGTTTTGGGGTGTGCTTACTGAATAGGCCTGATAACCGGCACCCCCGGGATTAAACAAAACAGTTGACCAGTTTATAGGGTGGTTAAGCTCCATTACACCGCCGGAAGGAATATCACCAAGGCTTACCAGGACTGAACCGAGAAGAATCCTGCAATCCCTCAGGTCAAAGGGTGTGTTGTTTTTAATTTCTCCCATAACCCGGTCATCCCTCAAATAAATATTTCCGTCCATGCTGCCGGCCCCGTTCATGGTTCCGCTGGCAAAAACCTGTCTCATTGAACCGTACTCGACATCATCAAAAACAACCCCCGGGCTGTCTCCACTGAACACAGTCACCCATTCACCGGCGGTGTGGACGTCGGCATTCAGCATTACGTCCTCCGGCGCCCGGACCTCCAGTCCGCCGCCCCCGGGAAGCACAAAGGTTTCGCTGGTTTTAACCCCGGCCAGCCCCCGGTCCAGAATATCCACCACTGATATTTCATGGGCAATATAAGGCTGGGTACGGTTTACCGGAGACAGGGCGAAGAAGCAGGCCGAAACCGCCACCGCCGCCGCAGGAACCAGGGCCCACGCCATATCCCGGCGGTTAAACCTTTTCAGGAGGAAGTATATTCCCGGCCCCACAATGAGGACGTACCCCCCCCATATAGCCATGAGTGCCGGTATGCCGGGAATTTTCCCCATGGGCAGGTAGGTAGCCTCACTGGACATAATTCCTTTCTCCATCTGCTCCCTGTCCATTTTTTTACTTATCAGCCCCTGGTCCTGGCTGAACAGGCCAATTTCCTCCCACAGGCGGTCCTGATTGTCCGCAGCGCTTTCAATTGGAGTCCGGGTGACAATCACCCGGCCCTTGCCTGTTTTATTAACGCTTACTGCTTCCCCGCCGGGGACAGGGCTGATGCCGGCAAAGGCGTTAACCGACGATGTGGCCCGGCCTGAAAGAATAAGGGTTCCCCCCAGTTTCACCCAATCCTCCAGGGCGCCTGCCTGGGCTGCGCTCAGACGGGACGCCGATTCCCGGTCTACCACCACCACATCGGCCACCTGCAGGTACAGCGGCTTTTCCGGGAGTTCGGCCGGAGAAATATACTTTGTGGTCACCTGGCCGCCATAAGTTCTGTCCAGCCACGAAAACAGCCCGCTCCGGGACAGGCTCTCGCCCAGGGGTATAATCACCATTCCCCCGGCAACGCTGGTGCCGTCCAGTTTAGCCTCGGCCACAACCCTGTCCTCCACCACCAGCTTTACCGAGTAGGAATCGGCGATCGCCCCCCCGGGCACCACCATATCCAGGGAAACCCCACCGCCCCCGGGAACCACCACTTCTCTCCGGTATATGACTCCGGTCCTCATTTCCGCATAGGCAGGATCATTCTGACGCCTTGGTCCCACATCCAGGTGTCCCTTTATTTCCTCTCCGCTATTTTGTATATCAACCTGAATCCGCACCGGTTCCGTAACCTTGTATATGCCGGCCAGGCCCGGTCTGGCCTGTAGGGAGACCTCCCCCCCGCACCAGCCCGGGGAAGGCAGGCCGCCCAGTATAACCAGGGCAAGGAACAGGGCTGCAACAATCCTTCTCATAAAGCGCCACCCTCCCTTTTCACCATACTTTCACCCAGTTGAATCCTTTCCAGGACAACGGTATCGCCGTCCCTGCGAGACAACAGCAGTTCCCTGCCGCCGCCCGCGGCAAGCCCCTCGTAATCTCCGGCCCTGTCCAGGTACAGCGTTCTGGGCGCCCTGACGCCTTCCATCTCCATCCTTTTCAGCCACTGAAGCTCCTCCGGGCCGGTGGGGCTGTCAGGAGTCATCAGAAGACTGGATTCAACCGCGCTTCCATCGGATAGGAACAGCCTTTTTTCAACCTCTCCGCCATCACCCAGGTAAAGCCACCTTATCTCTCCGGTTTTCCTCTGCACACTGAACTGGGGGGAGCCATCGGGAAGATAGGTGAGCGGTTTTTCCCGGATGCTGTCCCTGACAAACAGCAGATACCCTTCCCGGTTCCAGACCGGCAGCCGTCCCTGTCCCAGGGAATAAGACCTGCCGCCGTTAATTTCCATCAGCCAGAGTGTTTTTTCGGGTCCATCCCTCTCCACCGCCAGCCACCTTCCGTCCGGTGACCAGGCCGGCCTTGCGCCCGGCCCCGGAGAATACGGATCCCCGGACTCACCGGCCAGAAAAACCGAACTCACACCATTTTCCAATACGCTGTAGGCAATGGTCTTTCCGTCCGGTGACCAGGAAAGGCCTGAAAAATTGCGACCGGGAGGACCGGCTGCAATTACCCGGGGGTTTTCCAGACCCTGTTCAATAGCCCTGGACAGGCCGGAGGTTTTTGTCCCGCCCGGAATGTCCAGGCAAACTACCTCCGAACCCTTTTCACTGCTCCGTACCAGGGCCAGCTTGCCGCCGTCCGGCGACCAGCACGGACTGGAATACTCCATGCCCCCGGGAGGGGCCGCCACCCACGTACCGGCCTCCTGCCGGCCCAGGATCAAAAGGGCGCCCCCCCTTTCCACCACCACCGGCCCATCCCCGGAATAAGCGGAGGCCTGCAGCGGAGTCTCCTCAATCCAAAACCTCCCCGCTTCACTGACATGGGAGGTTTCAAGTTTTTTTTCACGGGATGAGCCGAACACCGCTAAAAAGACTATAATTACAACCACGGACAGGGCTGCCAGGACCCCCGGGTAAAAATTCCGGCCTTTTCGCGGCAATTCCCCTGCCGCGGGCTGTGAAACCGGGCTCACCTCCGGGCTGCCCCCTCCCAGCAGTTTTTGCCGCAATTCCCGGCGCAGGCTCTCATTTACCGGTATTGTATCCCTCAAAAGTCTCATGTGCCCCACAAGGTCATCCAGGGACCCGCTTCCCCCGTCCCCACCGTCCGCGCGGGTGCGGTGCATCCCGCCGGCATTGCTTAACGGAAAAACATTTCCCTTTTTGCCGGCATCATCGCCGCCGTTTTTTTCGGACAAATAAATCACTCCTTCCCATGGAGTCCTTTTCTGACAGCCTTCAGTGCCCGGTGATGGATCATCCTCACCGACGCGTCGGTCTTCCCCAGCACCCTGGCAATCTGGCTGAACTTTAACTCTCCCACATACCTCAGTGTAATAACATCCCGCTGAACAGGCATCAGCGAGTCCAGAACATCCCTCAGCCGGCCCAGTTCCTCCAGCTTCAGGATGTGTTCCTCGGGCTCTCCACAGCCGGCCCCGCCGGGAATCTCCCCGCTGTCCGCCAGTACGTACCTTTTCCCGGTTCGCAGGTGATCCACAAGGGCGTTGTGGGCTATCCTGAATAGCCACACCACCACCGGCGCGTCTCCCCGGAAAAGGTGGTATTTTTCCAGCGCCCTGGTAAATACCGTTGCGGTAAGGTCATCCGCATCCCAGACACTGGGCGCCCTGTACCTCAGATACCTGTTTATCCTGTCAAAGTATGTATCATAAAGAACTTCAAACGGTACAGCTTTTTCATTATCAATGACCACCGGTTCCACGGACAAACCCCCGTTTCCCTGACTAATCATCTATATAGACGAATAAGCCTCTTCCTATGTAACCAGTTAAAAAAAATAATGGCGCATGCCGCTTTGCCTTGGCCAAGCCGGTACCACTGAATGATCAGAATTCGGGTCCTTGTTAAACCCCGGAGAACACAGAGAATATACTCCCGGGCACTACTCCCGGACTAAAAACCCATGCGGAGAATTTGCTTAATTCAGCCCCGCCCATGACACCAGGGGAAGATCAAAGGCATGGGCCAGGTAAGGGCTGGCAGGCCTGACCCTTACCGTATAGCCTATGGACCCCTGGGGCAGCGTAATTATTCCCCGGTAGCGGTATATACCGTCCCCCACCTGGTCCACCATTGTCATCGGGGTTGTCTTTATGTCATGAAGGTTATCCCCGTCCACACCGCCATAAACAATCTCCACACTTACATTATGGTGCTGAATGTTCCCAAGACGGACAGTGGTATTCAAAGACAGGTTTTCACCGGCTTTTTTAACCTCCGGGCTTTCATTCCGGACATCATATATGCTGACCTGGTGCCAGTTTTTCCTTAAAAAATCCTTGTAAGACTCCAATTTCTCAGTGGCGGCAAAATTATCCTTGCGCAGGTAATGCCCCCTTTCAATGGCGGGAATATAAAACTTTTTTACATACTCCCTCACCATTCTGTCGGTGCTGAACCCCAACCCCACTGTTTTAATGGAATTTTTCATGTACGCCGTCCACCCGCGGGGAACACCGCCGTCACGGTCAAAAAACAAAGGAATAATTCTGTTTTCCAACACATCATACAGTGATGAACTATCGTCACGGTCCTGTATTTCGTTATCGGGGTAATCCCTCTCCTCGCCGATGGCAAACCCGTTTTTGCCGTTATATGCCTCCGGCCACCACCCATCCAGCACACTGCAATTTATCACACCGTTTATAGCGGCCTTCATGCCGCTGGTACCGCTGGCCTCCTGGGGCCTCCTGGGGGTATTCAGCCATACATCCACCCCCCTTACCAAGTGCCTGGCCACATTAATATCGTAGTTTTCCAAAAAAATAATTTTACCCCTGAAAGGCTCCTGCTTTGAAATATCTATAATCCTCTTTATTAATTCCTGACCTGGCTGGTCCGCGGGGTGGGCCTTGCCTGCAAACACCAGCTGCAACGGCCTTTCAGTATCATTAACCAGCGAGGCCAGCCTGTCCAGGTCCCTGAATATCATTATCGCCCTCTTATAGGTGGCAAACCTCCGTGCAAATCCAATAATCAGCGCATCGGGACTTAGATACCCGCTTACCTCCGCCACCCTTTCCCGCGGCTCAAAATTCCTTATCCTCCGGGCCCTGAGACTTTCCCTGCAAAAGCGAATCAATTTCATTTTAATCTGAATATGGGTATTCCAAAGAACCTCGTCCGGTATTAAATCCACCTTATCCCACATACCGGGGTCTTCCAGGTTTCTATTCCAGTCCTCCCCGGCGTATTTTTTCATCAAATCCTTGAACTCCGGGGCCATCCATGTTTCAGTGTGAACACCGTTGGTAATGCTTGAAATGGGAACCTCCTCCGCCGGGATATTACCGTATTTGCTGCGGAACATTTCCCGGGAAACACGGCCGTGCAGCTTACTCACCCCATTTTTAAAATCAGACAGGTTGAGGGCCAGCACCGTCATATTGAAGGCGCGCGCCTTCTCATCCCAGCCCAGGCAGAGAAACTCCTCCCTTGTCATACCCAACTGTTTCCTTAAATCACCCAGGTATTCCTCTATCAATTCCGGGCTGAATAAATCATGCCCTGCCGGAACCGGGGTATGGGTGGTAAAAAGTGTATTTGAACGCACAACCTCTATCGAAACATCGCTCTTAAGGCCGGCCGCGACCTTTTCCCTCACCCGCTCAAGATTAAGAAAGGCGGCATGGCCCTCGTTCACATGCCAAACATCAGGTTTAATGCCCATTGCCCTTAGGGCCCTGACTCCCCCGATGCCCAGAATTATCTCCTGGGAAATCCTGTTTTCCCTGGCCCCCCCGTACAGTTGGGCGGTGATCAGCCTGTCGCCCACGGTATTGGCCTGCAAGTCGGTATCCAGCAGATAGAGGTCCACCTTGCCCACCTGCGCCTTCCAGATCCTTACATAGACAGCCCTGCCGGGCAGTTCGACCGCTATGGTCAGATCTTCCCCATTACCTTTTGTAACCGGCTTCATGGGCATTTCATGGTAGTTCTGAAAGGGATATTCCGCCTCCTGGCGCCCTTCAGCATTGATCCTCTGGGTAAAATACCCGTGCCGGTACAAAAGGCCGACAGCCACCAGGGGGACACCAAGGTCGCTGGCCGATTTGCAGTGGTCCCCCGCCAGCAGTCCCAGTCCCCCTGAATATATGGGATGGGACTCATGAAGGCCGAATTCGGCGGAAAAGTATGCCACCAACCGGCTGGAGTATTCCGGATACCGGTATCCAAACCATCCACCGGCGGACATATATTTGTCGAAATCATTTACCACCTGTTTGTATGCCCTCAGGTATTCCTCTTCCTCAGCAGCCTTCCGAAGCAAGTCGGGGTTCACCTTGATCAGAAACTTGACCGGGTTGTGATAAACCTGCTCCCACAGGGTTCTGTCCAGCCTGGCAAACAACTCCCGGGCAGGTTCATTCCAGCTGAACCAAAAATTATAAGCAAACTCCTTTAGCCTGGAAATCTTTTCCGGTATATCCGGAGTAACTGAAACAGTATAAAATGGTATCATCTTCTCACCTTTCGAAAAATTTTTTGACCGGCATAATCACTGTGATATTTTTCCCGGACAGCCAATATAAATGCGCCATAAATCCCGGCATGGTAAATTTTTTGCCTGCCCCGAGTTTTTTGAATACAACCAAATATCTGAATGTTCTGTTGACAGACAATCAATAATGGCTTATTATCAATTATGAGACAGCGTTCCGGCATCCTTAATGAATGAATAATCATTCATTATAATACATAAGGAGATGATTACTAATGCGAGAGGCCGTCATAGTTGAAGCCGTACGGACACCACTGGGCAAAAAGAAGGGCTCCCTTTCCAACTGCAGGCCGGATGACCTGGCCGCGCTGGTGCTTGCCGAAGTGGTCAAACGGACCGGCATAGACCCCGGTATTGTGGATGACGTAATAATGGGCTGCGTTTCCCAGGTGGGAGAGCAGGCCCTCTGTATAGGCAGGCAGGCCGTCCTGCTGGCGGGTTTCCCCGACCATGTCCCCTCGGTAACCATAGACAGACAGTGCGGGTCCAGCCAGCAGTCGGTCCATTTTGCCACCCAGGCAATAATGGCGGGAGACATGGATGTGGTAATCGCCGCCGGCATTGAGGTAATGACCAGGGTTCCCATGGGGTCCTCCCTGGCCGGAGCCCAGATGAACCCCAGGGCCATGGAAAAATACGGGTTATTTAATCAGGGCCTGTCCGCAGAGATGATAGCCCAAAAGTGGGGGCTTACCAGGGAAATGCTGGATGAGTTCTCGCTGAACAGCCACAGAAAGGCCTCAGCCGCAAGGGAAGCCGGCTATTTCAAAAAGGAAATAATGCCGGTGGAGGTCACCCTGCCCGATGGAACAGCCGCCATTTTTAGTGAAGACGAGGGCATCAGGCCGCAAACCTCCATGGAGGCGCTGGGCAACCTGAAACCGGCCTTCAAAACAGACGGCGTAATCACCGCGGGCAATTCCAGCCAGATAAGCGACGGGGCCTCAGCTATTTTAATGATGTCGGAGGAAAAGGCCAGTGAGCTGGGACTAAGGCCCAGGGCGCGCATAGTGGCCAGGGCCGTAATCGGGGACGACCCGGTTCTCATGCTGTCCGCCCCCATTCCGGCCACCAGGATGGCGCTTAAAAAAGCCGGGCTCACCATTTCGGACATTGACGTCTACGAGGTCAACGAGGCCTTTGCCCCGGTTCCCCTGGCCTGGCTGAAGGATATCGGGGCCGATCCGGACAAGTTGAATCCCCAGGGCGGCGCCATAGCCCTGGGCCACCCGCTGGGCACCAGCGGGGCCAGGTTGATGACCACCCTGCTTCACCACCTGGAAAGGACCGGCAAGAGGTATGGTCTCCAGACCATGTGCGAGGGACTGGGCATGGCCAACGCCACCATCATAGAAAGGCTGTGAAATTCCGGACTTTAAAATCGGCCGTTTCGGTTTTTATAATGTGCCGTTAACGGATAAAACATGGATCTTCAACACGCCCGGAGCTATTATTTATATATCACGGGAGGTGAGTTCCATGTTCAGCCTTGAACCATACACGGGAGATCTTAAAAACATGGACGGGTGGATTGACCCCCAGGGGAACTTTTATGCCTGCTCTTACGAGGAACACTGGAAATTCGCCGAGGAAATCTGCAAGGAATTCAAGTACAGGCTGGTTGCCCGGTTCCTTTTCAACCTGGACGCGGAATACACCCTGGAGTGCAACGGATGGGTTAAGATAAGCCTGGGCAAGGTGCGATACCACTGTGAAAAGCCCCTTACCAGGAAGCAGATGGACAAATTGTTTGACTATTTCCTGGCCAACGGAAAGGAAATGAAGGAATATAACAGGCTGGCGGCACGGCGCAACTCAGCCTAGATATTCAGTCAAGTCAACCAGGCCCGCTCCCCCGGAGCGGGCCTGGTTTTGCTTACGGGTTGTGATTATTTTTTTCCGGTGCTATATTAAAATAAACTGCCGGTCAAAGCGGCTGCCCGGCATAATATACAACCCGCATTATGAAATGGGGAAATTGAAGGTTTGAAGGATGTACTGCTGGAAATATACGGGCTGCTGGACGCCCATTTCGGCCCCAGGGGCTGGTGGCCTGCGGACACGCCCTTTGAGGTGTGCGTGGGGGCCATCCTGACCCAGAACGTGGCCTGGCGGAATGTGGTCAGGGCCATCGCCAACCTTGACCGGGAAGGGCTGATGAACCTTCACTCCATTCACAGCGCACCCCACGAAATAATAGCCGGACTGGTGCGCCCCACCCGCTACTACAACCAGAAAGCGCACAAGCTCAAGAATTTCTGCTCCATGGTGGTGGAAAGACACCATGGCGACCTGAACCGGCTCTTTGGCCTGCCGGTCCCGGAACTGAGGAGTGAACTGCTGGCCGTGCGGGGAATCGGCAAGGAGACCGCCGACAGCATCATCCTTTATGCGGCGGAAAAGCCCGTGTTTGTGGTGGACTTATACACAGCCAGGATATTCAGCCGGCTGGGTGTTATCCCGGAGGCCTTGAAATATGACGAAATACAGGAGTTTTTCACCCGGAACCTTCCCCTCAGCGTGGAGCTTTTCAACCAGTACCACGCACTAATAGACGGGGCCGGCAACCGCTTTTGCTCTGCGGGCCGCCCCCGCTGCAACGAGTGCCCCCTGGCCGGAAGGTGCCGCTATCATCTTGATGAGAAGGAGAAACAGAGAGAACAATGAAAGACTATGTCAAGCTCCCCTTTATGGTTAACGAACTGGTGGTCTACCCCGAATCCGAGCAACGGGCCAGGGTGATCGACCTGGATTGCAGGTACGAGCTGGAAACCACCCTGGAGTCCTGCACCTGCTGCACCTTCCGCTTCAGCGCCCGGCGCAGCCCGGGATTTCAGTGCAAGCACATCAAGGCGCTGAAAAAAGTTATAAGCGGAGAGGTCACCCCCGATTTCAAACCGTAGAATAACCGGCCTCCAGCCGGTGCCACCTTGCAGGTGGCGGAATCCAGAATTCAGAATTCAGAATTCAGAATGGTTTGACCGTTCCTTTGTAGGGGCGGGGCTCAGCTCCGCCACAAACTGTCCGAAAACTTCAAAATGCACCAAAACTTTGGATAGTTTGGCCAGCTTAACCCATAAAACTATGTAGCCTCTGTGGCTTATAGAAGGACCTGAATTTTCATCCCAATGGTACTAAAAACTATCGGTCAGAGATTCTGGATTCTGGATTCTGGATTCTGAATTCTGAATTCCTGACATTATAAGAATATCAGTATGAACACTATGCCAGAAAATCCCTGACGGCCGCCGCCATGTCCTCCCTGTTTACCACCGTGCCGTGAAGCACCGGCTTTTTGTCCAGGCCTCTCAGGTTTTTGGGGATCTCTGTCCCGCTCTCCCTGGACAGGATTTCCAGCAGCTCAAATTCGCTCCTGCCGGCTACAGCCTCATCCCCCAGCAGGGCCCTGACCACACTGCCGTTGAACTTATACGGGCTGGCCGTGGACAGTATCACCGCCGGTGTTTTATCGCCTGTGGCCGCCCGGTATTTACCGCACACGTCAATGGCCACCGCGGTGTGGGTGTCCACCAGGTACCTGTACCGCAGGTAGGTTTCCCTGATGGTCATGAGTGTTTCCCGGTCATCGGCGAAATCCGCCCAGAAAAGGTCATGGATTTGTTTCAGGGTATTGCCTCCCACCTCATAGCGGCCCTTTTCCCCCAGTTCCTCCATCCAACCCCTCACCCCGGCGGCGCTGCCGCCCGAAAGGTGGTAGAGAAGCCTTTCCAGATTACTGGATATGAGTATGTCCATGGAGGGGGAAAGGGTCCTGTAAAACTTCCTCTTTCTGTCATAAACCCCGGTCCTGATAAAATCAGTAAGCACATTATTTTCATTGGAGGCGCACACCAGCCTGTTCACCGGCAGGCCGGCCTCCCTGGCATAATAGCCGGCCAGAATGTTGCCGAAATTGCCGGTGGGGACCACAAAATTAACCGGCTCGCCGGCGGTAATCCGCCCCCTGTTCAATAAATCCGCGTATGCGCTGAAATAATAAACTATCTGGGGCGCCAGCCGCCCCCAGTTGATGGAGTTGGCCGAGGAAAACTTAAATCCCTTTTTACCCAGTTCCTCTATCATGCCCCTGTCGGTAAAAATGGCCTTGACACCGCTCTGGGCGTCGTCGAAATTCCCCATTACGGCGGCGACACCCACGTTGCCGCCCTCCTGGGTAACCATCTGCAGGCGCTGCACCTCGCTTACCCCCTGGTCGGGGAAAAAGACCATTATTCTGGTGCCGGGAACATCTCTGAAACCCTCCAGGGCCGCCTTGCCGGTATCCCCCGAGGTGGCCACCAGTATTACTATTTCAGCGGACTCCCCTGTTTTTTTGGCGGCCAGTGGCAGAAAGCGGGGCAGTATCTGCAGGGCCATATCCTTAAAGGCGCTGGTGGGGCCATGCCATAATTCCTGTACATATGTAGTTTCATCAAGCTCCCGCACCGGCGCAATGTCAGGTGTATCAAAGGCCGGGCCATACGCCCCCCGGGCGCACTCCTCTATCTCACTGTCGCTGAAATCGGTCAGGTAGTGCGACAGTATCATGGCCGCCCTTTTACGGTAGTCCGCCGGCCTCAGCCTTTCCAGCAGCCCGGGTCCAATCTCCACCCGGGACTCCGGCGCATACAGCCCCCCGTCCGGCGCTATTCCCGACTTTATCGCCCCGGCGGAACCCACCGCCAGGCCTCCCCCCCTGGTGCTTATGTACTTCATTTATTCTCCTCCAGGCAAATATTATTTAACGGCTTTCATCCAATCAGTCACTTTGGACTTAAACAACTCTTTTAAAATTCCACCCTGCTGCCGCCATTTCCTCCCTGCCTGCAAAAGAGAAGGGCCGCCGGCATCTTTCCCGCCGGCAGCCCTGTCATGTCCGCCCGGAGAATGTCTGAGGGGCTATGAGTATTGCTTCGGAGTGACGCCGGCCTGGTAGTTCTGCTGCATTCCGGGCACTGCCTGCTGCATTCCCTGGTAATTCTGCTGCACACCGGCATAAGTATGCTGTACCCCCTGGTAGTTTTGAACCCCCTGGCCCTGCATATGGTTGACAAAGTTCACCGGAACCTCCGGCGTCTGATAGAATCCCCTCTGGACCATGTAATTGAAAATTTCGTATGCCATATCCATGCAGGTGCGGGCTGACGCAGCCATCAGGTTCCTCAGGTGCGGCTCGGCGCTTTCCAGGGCGGCGGCGGTTGCCCTGTTGGCTCCGCATTTATGGAACAACAGCGCCCCCCTGGCGATGGTGCGGTCATTCATTGCCCTGCGGCCCGCCTGATATTGGCTTTGGCCGGCGACGGCCTGCTGCATGCCAAACTGGGTATTCCCCTGGACACCGGGGACACCGGCTGCCATGCCCTGCTGCGGCAGCGCCTCCGACTGCACCCTTTGAATTCCGGCCACATCTATTCCGTGGCTCTGCACAGCGTTCATTTTTTGATTATACTCCTCCAACATGTGACGCTGCTGCTTCTCAAGTATCTGTCTCAGTGCGGGATCCTGACAGTGGCTGATGTAGTCCGAAAAGTGATCGATTACACACGCTGTATCCCCGAGAATATCATACATCTCCACCGCCTCACGCATTCCAAATTTAACCATTTACGTTCCTCCGTTTCCGATTTGGATATCTATCAGTATATTCTTCCACAACCGCCGCAAATAATTCCCTTTTCCGACCTGAAAATGCTGATTTTGAATATCCAGGGCGCAGACTGCTTAAAAACCATAAAAGCTGTGGTACATTATGTGTTGGTCAACAGCATCCTCCACTTCTGTTTCCTCAGTTTTTTCCTCCTGGAGATCCTCCTCTTCAAGGTTGTAAATATCTTTTTCTTCCATAGCCATCATAATCCACCCCCTTGTCCCGGCATCCGGCCCCCACCCGCCGGGGATCCATAAAGCGCTTATATTATTAAAATGCCCCCGGCTCATACCTTTATTCTTTTTCGGAACACTATTTGCCGTTTTTCTTAATTTTTGTTAGAATATCTCAACAAATAACGGGGTGATAAAATGCAAAATTACTTTTACATCTACCGTTTTTATGATGTGGCCGGTGAAATAAGCCTGGACAGGGTGGAAGAACTGCTGTCCAGCATAAAGCCCACCTCCAGAATGAAGCTTTCCAGGACAAAGCCAAAGTCAATTCACATCACCAATCCGCCGGTAACAGTAGAACTGGGAGAGGACACCACGGTGCTGGCGGGACATCAATACAGCGTTCATTATCTGGCCAGGATTTACGACCTGGGTGTGATCAGCATTGCCATTAGGGTGTCCATCCCGCCGGATTACGGATACAAAGAGATACACGGCCTTGCTGTGCACCTCTATAACGAGGACGGCCTGGAGGCAATCTTTGAGCACAGGCTGGATGAAATAACCGGCACCCTGCGGGAGGCGATGATAAAGCCGGAAAACTCGGGATTTATTGAGGACTACAGCATTTATTATTTCCACAACTGGAATCCCGGCTGGGACCCGGCTCCGCTGCTGCTGGCCGAGACTGAGCCCCTCAGCGACCAAGTACGGCAGGAAATAATGAATAACAGCTTTTCTTACGGCAAGGATGATCTGGCCGTCATTACCTGGGACTCGGCCCTTATCCAGGACCCCTCGGGCAGCGCCGACATAATGGACCTGATTGAGTTCGCCACCTCCCAGCTCCTGGAGTTGCGCTATTACGACAACCTCATCTCCCAGGAAATGGAGAAGATGTACGACGCCCTCAATGAGGCCGAAACCATACACCGGTACCGCCGCCGGGGCCACTACCGTAAAATAACCAACAGGCTCATGGAGCTGGTAATAGACATAAGCGAGATCACCGAGCGCATCCACAACTCCATCAAGCTGACGGAGGACGTTTATTACGCCAGAGTATACAGCAGCATGCTGAACATCTTCAGGATCAGGTCCTGGGCTGACAGCATAGAGAGAAAAATAGCAATTATACAGCAGAACTACACCCTTTTAAACAATGAAGTGGCCACCCAGCAGTCAAACTTACTGGAACTGGCCATAGTAATACTAATAGTGATTGAAGTTCTGCTGGCCCTGTGGGGTGCAATTTAGCCGTCGGACATCAGGCGCCGGACGTCGGAAGAGGAAGGCCCAGGCCATACCCCTTCAGGAGGTAATAGAATACCTGAAAAAAGTTTTAAATAACCGGCAGGAAAAATGGTAAATGATGTCGAAAATTTTGAGTTAATAATAATTTATACAGGTGGTATGCCGTGTCTCCCGAGCTTTACCAATTACACGCATTTCTCGAAAAACTCAAAACAAAAAATGTTCCCCAGCTTATTGAGGCCTGTTTCTCCAAGCTGCGGTCGCTGGAAATGTCGTCGGCCCCGGACCATAACCTGGGAAACAATTTAAAGTCACTGGTACTTCTCTTAAAACACCTCAAAAGGCCCGCAGACATGTCCCCGGAGGTAATGGAATACCTCCGCCGTTATTTGACGGACATGGTGGAAGTCGACCGGCGGGCAAAACATGCTCTGGATATACTCCCAAAAGAATAGAAAAAACCTGGCAAAACCCTTTTAAGATTCCGCCCTGGTGCGGAATCTTTGTTTTTCAGCCCCAAATAACTGGCATTAAAAGGGCGTCATGATAATATATTCCAACTGAGAGAACATTACAAGGCAAGGTGTTGCCCTTGAATACCGTCAGCGATTACATCAGCCGGGTAACGGAACTGCAATTGCACCAGAATGGTAAAAGTCCGGAATATTATATTGCCGGCCCGGTTAATTCGGGAAAATCCACCCTGGTAAACGGCTTAATCGGTCAGCGCATCTGCCCGGACGACCCGTCGCCCTCAACCATGTTTCCGGTTTATTTCAATTACTCCCGGACCTTTTCCGCCTCCAGGCATGTAAACGGGAAAAATATCCCGGTCCCGCAGGAGGGGCTGAGGGACACACTGAAAAACAGAAGGAGAGCCTCAACGCCCGACAGGGCGGACATTCAGCTGCCGTCGGGCTTACTCCGGTGGTGCTCACTGGTGGACACCCCCGGCACAGGTTTAAGCGGGGAAACAGACGGCCTGCTGCTGGACCGCCTGGCAAGGGCCGACGGAATTGTCTTTCTCTTCCACCAGAGAGGAATGGACAGCGCCACCGGTCAATTTCTGACCAGGCTGGCCGGATGCAAAATAAAGGGCTGGATTTCCTTCTGGATTAACGCCAACCTGGGACTGATCGACGGAACCTCCCTCACCGACACGGCCCAGGCCCTTAAAACAATATTTCCGGGCCGCTCGGAGGTTTTTGCCATCAATGCCAGGGACAAATCCAGCACCGGCCTTGTCTCTCTCTACCTTCAGGTCAGGGCCATGGAAGCAGGCTTACGTGAATTCAGGGCCGGCCTGGAAAAAAAGGACCGCACCATACCGGGCATGCTGGCCAGGGCCTCCATGCAAACCGATGACGGGCTCTTTCTGACCAGGCTGTGGGATGTGGTCAACACGGCGGAGCTTATTATCTCGGGCCGGGAAGCCATAAGGGAGCTTCCCCTTATTCACGGCAGCCTGGTAAACATGCTGCAGGCCAACACCGCCCGGCTTACACTGCCACAGGGAACAATATCCACCCGGGGGACAAAGGCAGGCCAGGGGGGATCCGGCCAGGAAACCCTGTTTTCCCTTATTAAAAAAATCCGGGCGGAAAGGGACCTGGCACCATACTGCCGGGGGGAAAGCCTTCTTAAAAGGCTGGAGATGGAGCTTTCCAGAAAGGTGAAAGTCATAGCGGCCGGCCCCTTTTCCACCGGCAAGACCACCTTTTTGAACGCCTTGCTGGGTGAGACCCTGCTGCCGGCTGAAGACAGGGCCACCACCTCCTGCCCGGTCAGGGTCGGCTACGGCGATGAGAAAATGGCTGAAATAAAGCAATTAAGCCAGGTGGAGTTTTCCCCCCTTGCCCTCCGGAACGGCAAATACACCCTTAACCGGGAAGAGTTGCTGGCCATCACCAGAATACTGGAAGACCCTTCTATCAGGGGGAGGATTGGCGGGGCGGAGATCTGCAGGGACGGCTCCCGCCAGTCTGTATCGTTGGCACAGCTTACAGAGACAGTGGACGAAATATGCCGCTCCTACAGCAGGGAGGCCGCCTCCGGGGCAAATCCGCGAAAAATACTGCGCATACCTCTTTTTTCCCGGAGCATAGCTCCCAAATTATTGCCCGGGCCGGCGGTAACCAGTATCCGCCTGACCCTTAAAAACCGGGGCCGGCAGGTTTTCCGGCTGGATGAAGACAGCCAGAGGCTTGAATTTTACAGGGCCATATCACCGCCGGGGTCATTCCTGGCGGAAAGGGTTTCCATCAGCCATCCGTCTGCCAACCTTGCCCTGGCTGATTTTATCGACACCCCGGGGCTGGACTCGCTGCATAAAAGGCACCTTGACAGCGCCATGACGGCTTTATCCCCGGGCAGCCTGACCCTTGTCTTTCTGCATGCCAGGCATGTTCAGACCGAAGGGATTTCAGGGGACATAATGAGCGTTTTAAAAAGCCTGGGTCCAAACAGCCAGGTCTTTTACGTGTTAAACTTCGCCGACACCATATCCGGAGCCGAGTGCGAGCGGGTTTCCCTCTACGTCAGGCAGAGGCTTGTCAACGGCTCCGGGAACGGGGAGGTCTCACCCTACCCCCAGGTATACGCCATTTCAGCCCTCAATGCCCTCCGTCACGGCGACGACGGGTTCAACAGGCTCATGCGCCGTATCCGGAAAAGAATCACCGATATGGAGTCCGGCAGAACAGGCCTGGCCGTCCGCCAGCTGTCCGGCTGGCTGGAGAAGGTGTCCTCAGGGGAAAAAAACGGGCGTACCTTCACACCGGGCCGGGCCCGGGAGGCGGCAGACCACTACCTGAAGGAACTGGGCCTGCTGCAAAAAAAATTGCTGCACAGGGGGTAAAGCTATGGAAAACGCCAGACAGCTGGATGAAAGGCTGCGCATGATAATAAGGGAAGTCAGCTCCCGCACTGGAAACGAAATAAAGTTACAGGTGGAGGAGGAATTGGTCAGGTCAATGGAATGCGTTACCAGCCGGAATTCCCGCCATCAGACCTTAAATATTCTGTCCATGCTGAAAAAATCCATTGACGGGCTGGACCGGGCAAAGCCGGGCCTGGCCCTGCAAAGTGACTGGAGGGATACCAATGGCAAAAACACTGGAAAATGACCAGGAACAGCTTATGCAAAAACTTATGGACGACATTATAAGCGGGGCCAGGAATAAGTTCGTGGAGCCTGTGCTCAGCGAAAACAGGAAAATAGGCAGGCTGCTGGATGAGATGCATGAAAAGGACCGCCGGGAATTTGAAACCCTCAGGGCCAGGATCGACCGCCTGGAAGAGGCTGTCCTGACAACCCCCCTGCTGCTGCTGAACGCCATCAAAGAGGCGATCAGCCGGGCCGGAATGGATGATAAATCATGAACGGGGGGACGCAGAAAAAAAACATGGAAGACGCCATATACTCACTGGCCTCCTCCATTAAAAAAAACATGGTTGCTCCCGCCGAACAGCGCCTTGATGAACTTGAGGGCCGCCTTTCCGGGGCCGAAAGAACCATTCTTTTTCTTACCAGGGCGTTCATCCTGGCCGGGGCAACCCTGGCTGCCGCCATGGCCGCCGTTATATACCACATTATAAAGTGACACCGGTGACAGTAATTACCACCCCGGACATCCTTGCACGGAACATGTGTTTGCATTTATAATATTAATACAAACACATGTTTGGGAGTGCGCTTTATGGAAAAAACCATCCTTCTTGCCGACATGAATTCCTTTTTCGCCAGCGTTCACCAGGCCCTGGACCCCCGGCTGAGGAACCGCCCGGTTATCGTGGGGGGAGACCGGGAAAAAAGGCACGGCATAGTCCTGGCCGCGTCATACGAGGCCAAGGCCTTCGGGGTCAAAACCGGAATGGCGGTCTGGGAGGCCCGCCGGGCCTGCCCGGACGCCGTTGTCATCGCCCCCAGGCACCACCTTTATGTCCAGTTTTCCACCACCATACTTAAAATAATGGGTGAATTTACCCCGGTGGTTGAGCCCTTCTCCATAGACGAGGCCTTCATGGACATCACCGGCTGCCTTAACCTGCCCGGCGACCCGGTATCCACCGCCCGCGCCCTGAAAGAACGCATCCGCCGGGAAACGAAAATACCCTGCAGCGTCGGCATCGGCCCCAACAAATTGCTGGCCAAGATGGCGGCGGGGATGCAAAAGCCCGACGGACTGACGGTGCTGGGCCCGGAGGACGTAAAAGACCGGCTGTGGCCGCTGCCGGTGAGGAAACTGTTCGGCATCGGCCCGCGCTATGAAAAACACCTCAGGCAGTTCAACATCCACACCATAGGCGATTTGGCCTCCTTTCCGGCGGCAATACTCAAAAGGCGCTTCGGCATCATGGGCGAAGTGATGTGGTGGTCGGCCAACGGAGTGGATCACAGCCCGGTGGACCCCAATTCCCTGCACACCTCCAAAAGCGTGGGCCACCAGATAACCCTCCCCCGCGACTTTTACCGCCGGGAGGAAATAATGGTAATCATACTGGAGTTGAGCGAACTGGTGGCCAGGCGCGCCCGCCAGGGCGGCTACGCCGGAAGGACCGTCTCCCTGGTGCTGAAGGACAGTAATTTCAACTGGCTGGGGCGCTCCATAACCCTGGAATCGTACACCGACCTGCCCGATGACCTCTACCGGGCCGGCACCATTATTCTGGACCGGCACTGGCCCGGATGCCCGGTCAGGATGGTGGGGCTGTCCCTGTCCGGCCTGGCAAAGGAAGCGGCAGTCCAGTACGACATATTCGGCAGGCGGGAAAAACTGCGCCGGGTGGCCCGGGCCTGCGACAATATCCGGAACCGCTTCGGGGAAAAGGTTATCAAGCGGGCGCCCTCCCTCACCGAAGCAGGTGTGCTTTATGAATAGAGGCAACAAACTGTGGGAGGGACACCGCCTTTTACTGCCGGAACTGAGGGAAAAGGCCATCAACACCTGCAGCCTCTGCATTTTCCTGGTGCCGGTCACCGGCCGGGAGGAAACCAGAACCTGCTGCCTGGTGGGAATAAAGGAATACGGCACCCTCCGCAAAAGGGTGCCCCGGGAAATTCACGCCATGGAGCTGTTAAAGCTGGCCGGGAAAAAAGGGCTGGAGGAGGCCGTCCAAAGGGGCGCCCACCCCGGCGCCCCGGCCTGCGGCCTCTTCCGGCACCGGAGGTTTGAAGCAGCTATAGATTAATTAAATAAAAGCAAATAAAAAGCAACAAACCATTGACACCAAACATATGCTCTACTTATAATATTGGCAAGAGGTGGTGTAAATGGAAAAATTGTTAACATCTCACCAAGCCGCAAAGCTATTAAACGTGTGGCCACAGAAAACAACTGTTAGGTATGGTGTAAACCTTTACCATAAAATTTTGCGGGTGGCCCGGTACACGCTGCGAAAGGCCGTGGTCGCAAGTAACTATCAGGTGGTGGGTAACACCCCCTTCCGGGCAGAACTGACCTTCGGGCCAGGCGAGTTGCCTTAAGGTAATTCACCCGGAACATGGACGAAAGTCCATGACTTAGCAGTTGAATCCTGTGACACTGCCTCCTGCGCAGTCGGCGGGAGAGAAAGCCAATAAATCTTAATTATTCTGTATAAATCAGATTTGTTCAGCTTTCAGAAACCAGGAGGTTCACTTCACAATGTCTCTTGAATTTGCTGACGGTAGCAATATGTTTTGAGTTATTCAATTATAAAAAATGATTCGTCAAATTCAGGTTTTCCCTGGTACCGGGACATGAGGAAACCGGGCAGCATTTCCATCTGTTCGAACAAAAATGAATCTGCCTTGATTCCCGCCTGGTGCAGGGCTTCAAGTATATCTTTGGGATCCGGGGGACAGCCTTTGACAGCGATCATTTCCTGGATATCCGGGTTGTCCTTGTTGGCTTTGTACATGCACTGGCCGAGCAGTATGGTCTTTTTCATGCCGGGGGTAGGTTTCATTCTCTTGCCGGTAAGAACCTCCACACTGTCCCAGGGCTCGCCTTTCCAGGCGTTGCGGATAGCCGTCAGGACTATTCCATTCAAACTGGAGCAGTAGGTGCACATGGTAAGATCGTACTTCCGGTAATAAAGCCCTTTGATACCTTGCTTGGCCAGGGGTACCGGCATACACCCCTCTTCATTGTCGCTGTACGGAAAATCGTATTCGTGCGGTGAAGCCACCTCTTCAATTTTTTCCCCCAAAACCTCCACATCAGACAGGTCCACAGGCCGGTTGCGGTTTTTGGCCGCGTGAACAAGATAGGGAACATTTGCCGGATCAAATCCCAGCACCCTGGCCCCTACCAGGTCGGCAGAAAGAATATCGCTTGAAGCCACCAGCAGGTTGCTTCTTCTCATCCTGCCGTCAAAACCGGGACCACGTTCCAGGGTATAGATGCCGTCAATCAGGGTAAAGATGGGAGGCATCTTGTCCGCCAGTTTGGAAACATAAAAATTCAAATCCTTTTCCGGATCCGGGTTGTGGCATTTTTTACGGGAGGGGATGTCGATGGTACCCTTGAGGTTTTTTATTCCGAGGCTGACCACGGTCTGGTTGTGGGACTTCATAACCGGAAGATCCACCACGAAGTCGCTGTGCAGTATGTCAGTATTGAAGTTAAGGGTAATCCCGTTGCCAAGTTCCACTTTTTCAAAAGGCCGGTCCATTACACTGACGGTTTTTACCCCGTAGCGCTGCTTCAACGTTTCATAACCAAGCGACTTGAAGGCGTTGGCCGGGGTTTCCCTGTCTTTAACCCCTGTTACTATTCCTTCGCCTATTGTAATGTCATCGATGCCGTTTTCTTTCAGTATTATAACCATGTCCTCGATAACGCGGGAGGTGGTGATCACTCCCCATTTGGGGAATTGCGTAGCTTTGGTCCAGAAAACAATATTGGGCTTGATAAAAACTCTGGCATTTTTAGGCATGTGTTCCAGGCCATTTGAAAGTTCCACCGCCCTGCGCACCGACTCCAGCGGCTTTTCATATCGTACAATGGCGACAACAGGTTTTTTCATTTATAAATCCTCCTTGTATGCTGTGAGCTTGCGGCTTCACGGATCATAGGGTTGCGGCCGATATGTGCGTATTCCGGCCCCTTGCCTGCAGGTAAACGCTTACTATAATTATACCACATACATATTTTTTTGCACTGCGTCATACCAGGGTTTGGAACGGGTCTGCGTCAAGATTTAGCAGGTAGTGACCCCGAATCTTCCGTCCTCCCCCTGACACAAATGTGAAATGTTCACCGGTTTTGGTTTGTTTGTTGGAGATTCCGCATTTAAACATTTGCCAAAATATTATCATGAAAATTATACTAAAAAAATTTGACCTAAAAAAAGACACCCTTTGAAGGGGTATCTGCCGGGCGTTTAACTTGACATTTTTTCACAGCAATTGTATTATTGTTTTAGAAATGGAAATACTGATACTGAATACGGCGTTGGTGCCTCACGCTGCCGAGGTTTTAACTACGGCCCCTTAAACTGCGGGAACAGTTTAAGGGGTTACGCATTTAACGCCTGCGGTCGGCGATCAACACTACAAGGGTGACAAGTAGGATGACAGTTGCCACAATTTGTATTGTGTCTGATGCTGTCAACATCCCGCCTCACCCCCTCTCACGGAATGTTACCATCCCCGGCAGGTGAGGCCCGTATCAGTATAGTATTTCCTTACTTATCATACCATAATTTGCCACATATTGGGTAAATATCTCAACTGTTGATGATTCGGAGATGTCGCCCATTATGGAGTCACGGCTAACTGTATGACTTGGTCCTCCGATTTTTCAGGTTCACCTTCCCTGGTTCCTTCCTCAAATTCTCCGGGTTTCAAATTTTTTATCTCTTCCTCTTCTTCTCCCATAAAGTCAAGGTATCTGATAACTGCCTGTCGTTTGTTTTCAGAAAACAGGACAAGGGGAAATGTGGCATCTGTTAACCCTTTTTGGTTCAGTAGTTTATAATCTCTATGACTGCTGTACGGATAGTAAATCCCGGTATCCATTTTTGCCCGTTCCGGATTCTGATGAATATAGCGTATAAGAGAAAGCAGGTAGATATCCTTGTTACAGAGTAAAGCTTTATACCTTTGTTCAAATACATGCCCGCTGTGCCTGTTAGTTCGATTGTACCACGTCGTGTAGCTCTGCTGGATTCCCTGCATAATTTTCCATAGCGGTTTCTCCCCGACCTCTATAAGCAAATGCGCATGGTTCGACATAATCACCCAGGCATAAAGATTGAATCCATACCTTTGTTTATATTTTTCTATTAGAGACAAGTATTCTTCTTTCTCTGATTCCTGCCTAAATACCCACCCACTCTTTGTTATTGCCCCGGCAAATAACATGATACAACGCACCGGGGTAGTGTATCCTGGGTTTTCTGGGCATCTATCTGTTCCCCCCCCTGCTTGGTACAATCATAAGAAAGCAGCAGTATATCTTCTGCCGCAACTTTTATGTCATATCATTTTGTCAAGTATTCAGGCCTGACCCCTTAGACCACCCGGGCTGTATGCTGACCCGGCCACGGTTTCTTCTTTCCGGTTTATTAAGCCTGTGCTGTCATATGCCAGCAGCATCCGGTAAACTTGCTTCCCTCCCACTGTGTGGGTGCGGGATACAATACGCCCGTAGCCGTCGTATTCCAATACGGTGTCAAGTATGCCGTCGCTTATTCTTACCGGCACCCCTGCCGGACCGCTGCGATCAAGGGTAAAGGAGGCATTCGCCCAGTCCCCCGAGGTGGGCCAGAAATCCGGCCACGTCACCGGTGTAGCTTTCGATGGTCTTGGGGCTTTTGCCGTCTTCGGCCAGGTGGCGGCGGAAGCCGTCAACGTAGTCCTCCGGTACTCCCGGTGCTTCCGGAGTCTCCGCTGTTGTCCCTCTGGGCAGTCTTTTTGGAGAGGGGATTACGAGGGCATGGACAGCCCCGCTCCCGTGCCCCTGCGGGCAAATTTTTTGCACTGTTGTTTCCTCCTTTCAGGGCATGGAAAAAGGCCAACGGTTTGGTTTCCGTTGGCCTTGGTTCTTGGCTTGCTGCGTTATTTGGATTATGCGGTCAGTATCTGTGGGGCCAAGATGTTGTGGCTAAATGAATCTTCGCTTACGCCACCTCTCCCGGCAGTTTTGCAGTAAGTTTTTGCATATTTTTGCAGTTACTTAACGCCGGATTACTACCATAGCCTTATCGCTCTAAGAGCTTGTTAGCTATTTTTAAACATTCTTCATAGTCTTTTGTAAAAACATCTTCTCCAAATCTGCGGCAAAAAATTTCTAGAATACCTTTAGCAAGTTCAGAGGCATTGCTTGTTTCCTTAAGTAAATTTGCAACATACTTTATTTCAACTTCGTATTCGTCGCTAGGAGCATGCGAAAGTAAGTCAACAGGATCCCATTCATTAATTATCTTCGTTATTAAAGCTTTTTTCATCGATTATTTCTCTCCTAATCACCATATAACTTTTTAACAAAATTAACCATATTTGCATCAAAATCATTAGCTGAATAAGTAGTAACTAATTTCCCATCTTTTGTAACTACAGCCGCACCTTCCTTTGACACAAACAAGAACTTGTTACCTCCCTGAGATAGCGCCTTTCCATTAGCAACCCATGTTTCAACCATGTCCGTGGTTACCCCTCTTTGAGCCATTCTTTCAAAACCATGTTCAGCAAACGTATTCCAGTTTACTTTTATACCGGGGTTTTCAACTAAGGTGCCAAGCTTTCCAAAATTTTCCCCAATTCGAGCAGCATTACCCGCCCCCTTAGTAACTGCTTCCTTAGCAACCATTTTTGTAACTATTTTTGCCACTGCTTTTGATATTACTCTCGAAGCTGCCGTTTTGACAATCCCACCAAAGCTTCCAACATATGTAAAAGGATCTTTCAGAATTGAAGGATCTTTAAGCGTATCTGGATGCTCGCCTCTCCCTCTATAAAATTCCGCCACCTTATGCCAGTATTCCTTACTTTTCTCATCTCCTCTTTGATTTGCTTTACTCCATTGTTTACCAGCATAGTCTATGGCATTGTATACATCCTGACCATACCTAAAATTACCATTAGCATCAAAATCATCATCAACAAAATACCCGCTAGGATCAACATAAATTAAAGGATTACTATAACAATACGCATAAAGATTAAAACTTAATGGGTTAGTTACATCCCCCTCATAACTATCCCTTGAAATAAACCTCCCCACCGTCGGGTCATAGTACCTCGCTCTTAGGTAAATGAGCCCACTTTCATCATCATAATACTCCCCTGCATACCTGATTGGGTTGGCTATCTGCTCAGTCTTGGAGAGTATATTCCCCCATTCATCATAAGAATAACTGTTGACTATATTTCCTCCGCCATCAACAATTCCGACCACATCTCCATGGCCGTTGTACAGGTAGTAGTAATATGCGCCGCCCACCTTCCTGGCCAGGGCCTGACTGCCGCGGATTATCTGGGCGGTAACCTGGCCGCCGGCGCTGGATTCGGCTATAACCATGCCGCCGTTGTCGTAGTGATATCTTGTAGATCCGGAGGAGGCTGTTTTTTGTGTCCTGAGCCCCTCGGGGTCATATTTGTAGCTATATGTGTTTCCCCCGGTGGTGTACGTGGAAAGCCGTTCCCATGGGTCGTAGGTAAAGTCGCCTGGGATGAAGTTTTCAGGGGTACTTTCTTTTCCGGTAATAACTATGCGGTTGCCGCGGGTGTCATATTTATACCCGGTTTTTGTTCCGTCCGGCCTTGTTATTCCTGCCAGCCGGTTCAATTCGTCGTACTGGTAATTGGTGGTTGATCCGTTTTCGGTTATTGATATGATGTTCCCGTTTTTGTCATAACCATAGCTGTACACCATGGCTGCCTGTCTATTTATTATGTTTTTCAGTGTTTTTAGTCGGTTTGCGTTATCATAGGTATACTCCGTACGGATGTTCGTTCCAGAGGGATAGTTTACCGCCTTGATCATCCCGTCGGGGTAGTATTCATAGGTGAAGGTTTTGCCGTCCGCTGTAACGGTTTTCATTCTGTTCAGGCTGTCATACACGTAGTCTGTGTTCAGCCCGAAGGGGTCGGTGACCCTGGTTCTGTTACCCAGTATATCATACTGGAACTGGGTGTTGTACGATGCGACGGTTCTCTTTTTGGTCAGTCCGTTGGAATAGAACTCATAGTTTAATGTATCGGATCCCGCCGATGCCTCTATTTTTTCAGCCATCCCCAGGGGGCTGTAATAGTATTTTATTGTTTCGGAGCCTTTGGTTGTCTGTTTAAGCCTGCTGTCAGCATAATACTGCATTGTGGCAGCCGTTCCGGAGGGGTCGGTGACCTCCACGGGAAGCCCGGCGGCGTTGTATTTGTACGTGGTTGTGTTGCCGGCGGGAAGCTTTTTGGATACCAAATTCCCCCTCTCGTCATACAGTTTGGTGGTGGTAAATGTCTTTGCGCCCTGGTACTGTTTTATGCCGGCAAGATCCCCCAAACGGTCGTAGTCGTAATCCGTCTGTTCTCCCAGGGGGTTGGTGACTTTAACTAGTATTACTACGTTAAGTAAATGTTAAATGCCTTGTATTTCGAAGCTTTTGCCCACAGCAATTACATACTCCTGTCCAAACTGACAGAAATTGCTGAATCATTGTCCTGATTTTCGGGATGGTT
>JBMOPF010000064.1:0-2973 GCA_049325075.1 Bacillota bacterium
TGGAACAACCCTTATTATTGCTTATCGACCCCTTTGCCAAAAATTTAGCATTAATTCTATTAAATACCTAGAACAGATTTGCCAAGCCTTGATCATAACGTCTTACTACGCAGATATTTTTGTTTTAGCCGGGTTAGTTTGTTGGTAACCTTTTATTTTCGACGCAATACCTTCGTATTCCTGTCAATTTTTTGATGAAAATCAATTTTTTTGTTATGTTAAAATTTCCCCAAAAGCACTCACTTACACAAAAAATACTCCCTTTGTCTCCGCAAAGGTTCGCTTCTCCAAAGAAATTACCGAAATCAACGGTGGAGCCATCCGGGCCCAGAGCCAGCCGGGCATGGCCAGCACTTTTTATTTTACCCCGCCGGCGGCCCGGCCGGCTTGTCCCTGACATATTTTACTTATTCTGCTTATACCTTCTATGGCATATTTTTTATAAAAAAAGGAACTATAAGTTCAACAAACCACGAGGAGGTGAGTTCGTTGGCCAAGGCAACGGGAATTGTGCGGAGAATAGATGACCTGGGCAGGGTGGTAATTCCGAAAGAGCTTCGCAGGACCTTGAAAATACGCAATGGGGACCCGCTGGAAATATATGTGGACAGAGCCGGACAGATAATGCTTAAAAAGTACTCCCCGATAAACGAGCTTGGGCAGTTTGCCCAGGAATACGCCGAGTCGTTAAACGAAGCGCTGGGACACGCGGCCATTATAACGGACAAGGACAGTGTGGTGGCGGTAGCCGGAAAGAACATCAAGGATCTGCTGAATCAGACCATTGGAAGTGCTGTGGAAGAGGTGATGGAGAGTAAAAAGGCTGAAGTTTTCACAACAGCCGTGACCATCACCGAGGACCAGAAATCGACCTTCGAAACCGCTGTCATAGCCCCAATCATCTCCGAAGGAACTTCCATCGGAACAGTAGTAATAGCCTCCAGGGAAAAGGCCCAAATGAGCAATCTGGAAGCCAAGCTGGCGGAAACCGCTGCCGGGTTCCTGGCCAGGCAAATGGAACAGTAAACAGGGACCGTTATAAAAAAATCCCCTTGCACAGGGGATTTATTTTGTTTATAAAGTGTTCACCGCAGCACGGCCAGGTATTTCGGGTCCACCAGGCCCTCCCCCGCCCCGATGCTCATGGGGGGGCCGTAAGCCAGGCGGTAAAGGCCGGCCAGTTCGGGAATAAGGGGGCTCCTGGGATTGGTGCCGGTGACCTGGTCGTCAAAAGCCTCCTCGGCCATGTAGGCCACCATGCCGGCAAGTTTATCCCCGTTTACACCAAGCCCTTTCAGGTCCGGAGGTATTTCCAGTTCCCCGTTCAGCCTTCTCACCTCCCGGAGGAGCGATATCACTCCCTCCTCCGGGGTGGATGACGGAAGCCCCAGGTACGCCGCCACCTCCCGGTATTTTTCCGGGGCCCTGAAATACTCATACTGGGGAAAAGAGGCAAACTTTGCCGGGGGGCTGGCGTTGTACGCAATGACATAGGGAAGTAAAACGGCGTTGGCCCGCCCGTGGGAGATGCCGAACTCGGCTCCCAGCTTGTGCGCCAGGCTGTGGTTGATGCCCAGAAATGCGTTGGTGAAGGCCATCCCGGCAATACAGGAGGCGTAGTGCATCCTCTCCCGGGCCTCCCTGTCCTCCGGGTCGCGGTAGGACCGGGGAAGGTACCTGAACACCAGGTCCACGGCTTTGATGGCCAGGGCGTCGGTAAAATCCGAGGCCATAACCGAGACGTACGATTCCAGCGCGTGGGCCAGAACGTCCATGCCGGTGTCCGCCGCAACCCTCGGGGGCATGCTGGCGGCCATGTCGGGGTCGATGATGGCCACATCGGGGGTAAGCTCGTAATCCGCCAGGGGGTATTTGATGTGCTTTCCCTTGTCGCTGATTACGGCAAAGGCGGTTACCTCGGACCCCGTCCCGCTGGTGGTGGGAATGGCCACAAAAACAGTCCTGCGCCCCAGCTTGGGAAACTTGTAAGTCCTCTTTCTGATGTCCAGGAACCTGAGCCTCAGGAATTCAAACTCCACCTCCGGGTGCTCGTGAAAAAGCCACATGGCCTTGGCTGCGTCGATGGGGGACCCGCCCCCCAGGGCGATGATGGCGTCGGGCCTGAATTCCTTCATGGCCCGGCTGCCCTTTATGACGGTATCCAGGGAGGGATCGGGCTCCACCTGGCTGAAAATTTCCACCGACACCGGCCTTTCACGCTTTCTTAGATGGTAAGTCACCTTATCCGCCAGGCCCAGCTTTAATATGACCGGATCTGTGACAATGAAAGCCCTCTCTATGCCGGGGATTTTACTGAGGTAACCGATTGAGCCCCGCTCAAAATAGATCCTCTCGGGAACCCGGAACCACTGTAATTTCTCCCGCCTCCCGGCCACCCTCTTGATGTTGATCAGATTGTCAACGCTGACGTTGGAGGTGGTGCTGTTGCTGCCCATTGATCCGCAGCCCAGGGTAAAGGAGGGCACATTGACATTGTACAGGTCTCCTATGGCCCCGTGGGTGGCGGGGGAATTGACCATTATCCGGCCGGTCCTGATGCGCCTCGAAAACTCCTCGATGACCCTCCGGTTCTCGGAATGAATTACCGCCGAGTGACCCAGGCCCCCAAACTCCACCACCCTCTCGCACAGGCTTATTCCCTCCCCGGTGGAGGCGGCGGTGTAAAATGAAAGCACCGGGCTTAATTTCTCAAAGGACAAAGGGTATCCGGGACCCACCCCGGACAGGGGAACCACCAGTATCTTGGTGCCGGAGGGCACCTCAAACCCGGCCATGGCCGCAATATCCGGGGCGGACTGTCCCACCACGTCCGGGTTGAGGGAGCAGGCGCTGCCGTCTTTGACAAACAGCCTTTCCAGCCTTTCCGATTCCTCCGGGCCGGTGAAATGGCAGCCGAACTCCTTCATTATCTCAGTCACCGGGCCGGCAACTTCCCGGTCCACGATCAGGGAC
>JBMOPF010000065.1:0-36621 GCA_049325075.1 Bacillota bacterium
TGTTGCAGCCGGAGATGATGCAGCCGGGGTTTAACACTCCCCCTGCCCGCAAGCGTCCCCAAACCATCTTGCTTTTTCATCCTTTATGGTGCCACTTTTAAAAGTGGCATGGGGGTCTGGATTCTGACTCCTGACTCCTGGATTCCTGACAGAATATAATTTCAGAATAAGATATTGGAAAGGGGATGCCATATGCCTGTAGTTTTTTGCGGTGTGTCTCCCCATCCGCCGATAATGGTTCCGGAGGTTGGGGGGAAGCAGTCGGACATCGTGATCAAGTCCAGACAGGCGATGCTGGAGCTGGGGAAAAGGCTCAAAGACAGCGGGGCGGATGTGCTGGTGATGATTACCCCCCACGGGCCGGTATTCAGGGATGGCATAGCCATCAACGCCGGCAGGGATTTAAGGGGGGATCTGGCCAGGTTTGGGGCAGCTGACGTTTCTTTTGAATTTGACGCTGACCTGGACCTGGCGGGGGCAATCCACCAGTCCGCCGGCGAGGCCGGCATAACAACTCTGATGATGGGGCGGGACGAGGCGGAAAGGTATGGTGTGAACCTGGAACTGGACCACGGCCTGGTGGTGCCGCTGTATTTTCTGGCGGCCGCAGGGGTGGATATTCCCCTGGTGGTGCTGTACATGGGAATGCTGCCCTACCATCAGCTGTACAATTTCGGAATTGCTGTAAGGGAGGCCGTGGACAGAAAAGGGCGCAGGGCGGCGGTGATTGCCAGCGGGGATATGTCCCACTGCCTTACCAGTGATGCTCCGGCGGGCTACAGCCCCAGAGGCAGGGAATTTGATCTGGAAATGGTGCGGCTGCTGGGGCAGGCGGACGTGGAAGGTATCATGGATCTGGATCCCGACCTGGTGGAAAAGGCGGGGGAATGCGGCCTGAGGCCGGTGACAATAATGCTGGGCACCCTGGACGGCCTTGCGGTGAAGCCGGAGGTTATTTCTTACGAGGGCCCCTTCGGGGTGGGCTACCTGGTGGCCTCTCTCATTCCGGAAGCGCCGGACGCCTCCCGGGAATTCGGCCGGTCCATTGATGAAAGGCGCCGGGCCAGGGTGAGGCGGAAAAAGGACGGCGAGGGCTTTTTGCCCTCCATTGCCAGGGCGGCGCTGGAGGCGTACAGTGAGGGTAAAAGGCTGGAGGTGCCTCCCGGTGAAGCGCCCCCGGAGTTCAGGAGGCCGGCGGGGGTTTTCGTGTCCCTGAAGAAGGACGGCCGGCTCAGGGGCTGCATCGGTACCATCTCACCCCGGTACGGCAGCATTATAGAGGAGACCCTGCACAACGCCATCAGCGCCGGGCACAGGGACCCCCGCTTCGATCCGGTGAGCAGCGATGAGCTGGACGACCTGGACATCTCGGTGGACGTTCTGGAGTCCCCCGAGCCGGTGAAGGGGATAGAGGATCTGGACCCGGTGCGCTACGGGGTGATAGTGAAGTCCGGACGGAGGCAGGGGTTGCTCCTTCCCAACCTGGAGGGAGTAGATACTGTGGAAGAGCAGATTGCCATCGCCAGGCAAAAGGCCGGTATTTCCCCCGGTGAGAAAATAGAGATCGAGAGGTTTGAGGTAAAAAGGTATAAGTAGCTGTGGGGATGAGGTTACTGGTCAGAACTCAGAACTCCTGGCATTCCTTGTTTTTTTTCTCTGATGGTGCTGCTTGCGGCATGGGGAACCACCCTGAAAATTCTTATGCTGATTGAATCAGGGGTCAGGAATCCAGAATTCAGAAGCCAGAATTCAGAATGGTCGGGCATTCCTTATAAGTAGATTTATAAGCCGGTCTAATAAAATCTGTTTTCTTTGTGGTTCTCAAGAATGAGGTTATTAGCTAAAACACTTTTTCATCCTTCAATGGTGCCGCATTTATGCGGCATGGGGGTCTGGATTCTGAATTCTTGATTTAGACCAGGGTTCCACTCAGTATGAGCAAACTCTATTCTGAGTCCTGAGTTCTGAGTTCTGACCTGGAATTCACTCAGTATAAGCAAGAAGGTGATGGTGTGACGGGAGAGACTGAAGGAAGGGGAAAGGAAGTCTTCTTTTACGAAAAATTGGAGGACGGGAGGACTCTGTGCAAGGTTTGCCCCAAAATGTGCGGCATCAGGCCGGGGCACCGCGGTTTTTGCAGGGTGAGGGAAAACAGGGACGGGGTGCTTTACGCCGTCAATTACGGCAGGTGTACCGCCTACGCCATGGACCCCATAGAAAAGAAGCCCCTTTATCACTTTCATCCGGGGACTGTAATCCTGTCCCTGGGGACAATGGGCTGCAACCTGCGCTGCGGCTTTTGCCAGAACTGGGAAATAGCCCATGGAGATCCCGGATCGGTTTACATAACCCCGGAACAGGCTGTGGAGTCCGCCCTGGCCGAAAGAAGGGACGGTGTTCCATGCATAGGGCTGGCCTATACCTATTCAGAGCCCTTTATGTGGTATGAGTATGTCTATGATACTGCGGTCCTGGCCAGGGAGAGGGGACTTAAAAATGTGTTGGTGACAAACGGCTATGTCAACAGTGAGCCGCTGGAAAGGCTGCTGCCTTATATTGACGCCATGAATATAGATGTTAAGGGGTTTACCGACAAGTATTACAGGGATTCCTGCGCGGGAAGGCTGGACCCGGTAATAAGGACGGTGGAGTCATCCGCCGGCAGATGCCATCTGGAGATTACCACCCTGCTGGTGCCGGGGCTGAATGACGACCCCGGTGAGATAAAGGCCCTGGCCGTGTGGCTGTACGGGCTGGGCAGGGACATTCCACTGCATTTTTCCAGATACTTCCCCAACTACAAGTTCAATCTGAAGCCCACGCCCAAGGAAACATTGCTGATGGCCAGGGATATTGCCAGGGAGTACCTGGACTTTGTTTACATCGGCAACGCGCCGGAATTGGACGGGGGCAGCACCCACTGCCCGGACTGCTCGGCCGTGGTCATAGAAAGAAGCGGCTACCGCACCCGGGTTACCGGCCTTGACGGAAAGAGGTGCGCCCGCTGCGGCGGTGATGTGGGTGTGGTGGTATGAAGTTTCGGCGGTGAATAAGGTATGATTTATGTTGGTACGGCCGGCTACAGCTATGATGACTGGAAAGGTCCCTTTTACCCGGAGAAGGCGGACAGGAAGGAAATGCTTTCCCTGTACTCGAAGCATTTTTCCTTTACTGAGATAAACACCACATATTACCGGATTCCCAACAGGCACATGATGTACAATATGCAGGCCAAGACCCCTCCCGGCTTTATATTCGTGGTCAAGGCCTACAAGTCGATGACCCATGAGAGGGTAAGCAACGGGGATGACTTTGCCGCCTTCACCGGGGCGCTGCAGCCCCTTGTGGAAGCGGGGAAGCTGGGCTGTATACTGGCCCAGTTTCCCCAGAGCTTCAGGCTCTGCGCCGCCAATGTCACCTATATCAAAGAAATGGGCGAGCGGCTGGCGGGCTTCGACACGGTGGTGGAATTCAGGCACGGGGAGTGGCTGCGGGAGGATATATTCCGCTTCCTGGAGGAGCAGGGTCTGGGCTATGTCTGTGTAGACGGGCCCCGGCTGAAGGGGCTGGTTCCTCCGGAGATAAGGTTCACCGGGAAGACCGCCTATGTCCGCTTTCACGGCCGGAACCGGGAAAAGTGGTGGAACCACAGGGAGAGCTATGAGAGATATAATTATCTTTATTCTGAAGAAGAGCTTTCCGAATGGGTTCCTGGTATAAAAAGACTGTCGGCGAAAGCCCCGAAGGTGTTTGTAAGTATGAACAACCATTACCGGGGGCAGGCGGTTACCAATGCCCGGATGATCAGGGATATGCTGCGGATGGCCGGGGAAAGTGTAATGTAGGGGGCCACCGGCGGATAATTTGTTTTTAGGAGAAAAAGGTTGAAGGAACACATAAAAATTCTCATGCCTCCGGACCTTCGGGAGGCGTTGTTTGTGTTGCGGCTGAACCGGTTTGTGGCTGAGATTGAGCTGGACGGCCGCCGTGAGAGGGCCCATGTTCCCAGTTCCGGGCGCATGGGGGAACTACTTTATCCCGGCGCCCGGGTTTATGTGGCCCCCCAGACCCGCCCGGGGGTCAGGCTGGGGTACAGGATACTGCTGGCGGAAAAGGACGGGTTGCTGGTATCGGTGGACTCTCTTCTCCCCAACAGGCTGGTGCACCGGCTGCTTATGGCCGGGGCGATTGAGGAACTGTCCGGTTACAGCACGGTTAAAAAGGAGGTTGCTTATGGCCGGGGAAGGTTTGATTTTTTTCTTGGGAGTAAGGACAGGCCCGGCTGTTTTCTGGAGGTCAAGTCGGTGACACTGGTGGAGGGCGGGGTGGCCTTGTTTCCCGACGCGCCCTCCCTGAGGGGGGCAAGACACCTGGAGGAATTGGCGGCGGCCTGTGGAGAGGGTTACCGCCCGGTGGTGATGTTTGTTATACAGCGGCCTGACGCTGAGGTATTCAGCCCCAACCGGGAAAGGGACCCGGAGTTCAGCCGGAATCTGGCCATGGCCGCCGGGGCCGGGGTGGAGGTAATTGCCCGCCGGTGCGTTGTTTCACTGGAAAGTGTGTTAATGGAGGGGCCTGTGCCGGTTGTTTTGAGATAATTGCCGGTGAATCGTTCGCAGGCAGGAAAATTGCAATATTTTAAGGAATATAGCAGGATAATAAAAGGAATGTACATGTGCCGCAGGGGAGGAACGGAATATTTTTTTATTGCATATTGTATATTTATACAGCTATTCGTATAATTATAAATATTAAATGGTGGGCCTGAACTCCACCCGGCGGGGTGGTTTTTAAGGTTTCCGGTGGAGGGAAAAAATGGCTGAGTATAAATATGAGGAGGTTCCCGGCGGGGGGGTCGCCTCCGCCTCGGGCTTCAAGGCCTCCGGTGTGGCCGCCGGGGTCAAGTACATAGGAAAAAAGGATGTAGCGGTGGTTTATTCGGTGTGTGACGCCGTTGCGGCAGGTGTTTTTACCACCAATACAGTGAAGTCGTCCTCGGTGCTTTTGGACATGGAGAGGGTCAAAAGCGGGAAGACCAGGGCTGTTGTGGTCAACAGCGGGAATGCCAACACCTGCAACGGCCCACGGGGAATGGACGATGCGCTGGCCATGGCGGCGGAAACCGCCCGTCTGCTGGGGGTGCCCGAAGAAAGCGTGCTGGTGGCCTCCACCGGCGTTATCGGCCAGCCCATGCCCATGGACCGTGTGCTGCCGGGAATAAAGGAGGCGGTGGCCGCCCTGAGTGAAAACGGTGGCCGGGACGCCGCCGAGGCCATTATGACCACCGACACGGAGGTAAAGGAGTGCGCCGTCAGGTTCGAGCTGGAGGGCAGGACGGTGACGGTGGGGGGAATGGCCAAGGGGTCGGGGATGATCCACCCCAACATGGCCACCATGCTTTGTTTTATAACCACCGACGCGGCGGTGGACCATGATTTTTTAAAGGAATGCGTGGTATATGCCGCCGACCGGAGCTTTAATATGGTTACCGTGGACGGTGACAGCAGCACCAATGACTCCATGCTGGTGCTTGCCAACGGAAAGGCCGGCAACAGTGAAATAAAGGCCGGGAGCATCGGCAGCGATATGTTCCGCGACGCGCTTACACAGGTCTGTATCAAACTGGCCAAATCCATGGCCAGGGACGGGGAAGGGGCCACCAAGCTGATTGAGGTAAGGGTGATTAATGCCCTTACAGAGAGGGATGCCAGGCTTGCGGCCAGGAGCGTGGCCGCCTCCACACTGTTCAAGGCGGCGGTGTTCGGGAGGGACGCCAACTGGGGCAGGATAATGTGCGCGGCGGGGTACTCCGGTGCAAGGTTCAACCCTGACGCAGTGGATATATTTATCGGAGAGGTTCAGGTGGCCCGGGACGGGCACGGCCTCCCCTTCGACGAGGATGCCGCCGCCGGGGTCCTGGCGGGGGACACGGTAAACGTGCTGATAGACATGCGAGAGGGAGAACACGAAGCCGTGGCCTGGGGCTGCGACCTGACTTATGATTATGTGAGGATAAACGGGGATTACAGAACTTAAGAGACCGTTGAAAAAGGGGTAATAGCTGATGAAATACAAGGTGTTTGTGGACGGCCGGGAAGGCACCACCGGGCTCAAGATAAATGAGCGCCTGTCCGGGAGGACCGACATAGAGGTGCTTGATATTGACCCGGAAAAAAGAAAGGATCCCGGGGAGCGCCGTATATATATAAATGAAGCCGATGTTGTTTTTCTGTGTCTTCCGGATGCGGCAGCAAGGGAGTCTGTTTCACTGGTGTCCAATGACAGAACCAGGATTATCGACGCCAGCACGGCCCACAGGACAGACCCCGCCTGGACCTACGGCCTGCCGGAGCTGAACCGGGGCCAGAGGTCGTTGATAAGGGAGTCCCGCCGGGTGGCGGTCCCGGGCTGCCATGCCACAGGGTTTACCCTGGGACTTCATCCCCTTATCCGGGAGGGTGTGGTGTCCCCGGATTATCCTGTAACCTGCCAGTCAGTTACCGGATACAGTGGGGGCGGAAAAAAGCTGATCAGCCGGTACGAGGGGGCCGGCCCCAATAAAGAAAAGCTGAAGAGCCCGCGCTTCTATGCCCTGGGACTTAATCACAAGCACCTGCCTGAGATGCAAAAGGTGAACGGGCTGGAATACCCTCCCCTGTTTACCCCCATTGTGGGTGAATTCTACCAGGGGATGGCGGTTGCCGTTCCCCTGCTGAAAAGGCTGCTGAATAAAAAAATCACCGCCGGAGAGGTCCATGGGCTGATGGAGGAATATTACGCGGGTGAGCGCTTCGTTTCGGTAATGCCCTTTGAGGCGGAGAGTAATCTTGACGGTGGGTTTTTCGACGCCACTGGCTGCAACAATTCCAACAAGGCTGAAATATTTGTTTTCGGGCACAGCGACCAGATACTTATAGTCACCAGGCTGGATAATCTGGGCAAGGGCGCCTCCGGGGCGGCTGTGCAAAATATGAACATAATGATCGGTGCGGACGAGGGAATGGGTTTGGAGTAAATACGCTGGTACTGAGTGGATTCGGGGTCAGGAGCCAGAAGTCGGAAGTCAGGAGCCGGAATGTTCAGGGCGCTCCTGATATGTCTATTAATAACGGAGACTTGGAAAAGGTGGTGAGATGGCGTTGGCCAGTGCGCTGGAGAAGGCCTCCATATTGGTGGAGGCGTTGCCCTATATAAAGAAATTTTACGGCAAGACGGTGGTTATCAAGTATGGCGGGCACGCCATGGTTAGCGAGGACTTGAAGAAGGCGGTGCTTACCGACCTGGTTTTGATGAAGTACGTGGGCATGCACCCCGTGGTGGTGCACGGGGGCGGTCCGGACATCACCGGCATGCTGAAAAGGGTGGGCATAGAGTCCAGGTTTGTGGGGGGCCTCAGGGTCACCGATCAGCAGACCATGGAAATAGCGGAAATGGTTCTGGTGGGGAAAATTAACAAGGACATAGTGGCCAGGATCAACAGTTACGGGGGAAAGGCGGTGGGCCTTTCCGGCAAGGACGCGGATTTGCTGCGGGCCAGAAAAAAGGAGGGCCGGGTCAAGGCCCCGGATGGAACCATGGAAGCGGTGGACATAGGTTTTGTGGGTGAAATAACGGAGGTCAGCCCTGACATCATTTCCACCGTCATACGGGAGGGCTACATCCCGGTGGTGGCCCCGGTGGCGGTGGGCGACCGGGGGGAGAGCTACAATGTAAACGCCGATACCGCCGCCAGCGCCCTGGCGGCCTCTCTGAAGGCCGACAAGCTGATCATACTCACCGACGTGGAAGGCATTATGAGGGACAGAAACGATCCCTCCAGCATACTTTCCACCGTCACTAGCAGCGAGGTTCCCGGGCTGATAGAGCGGGGCGTAATCGACGGGGGCATGATTCCCAAGGTGGAGTGCTGCGTCAGGGCGCTGGAGGCCGGGGTAATGACCACACACATTCTGGACGGCAGGGTCAAACACTCAATACTGCTGGAGGTGTTTACCGACAAAGGGATTGGGACCATGGTGACGGCTTAGTATTAGAAAGCGGGTGAAGCTGATATGAATACCACAGAGATAATTGAAACCGGTGATAAATATGTAATGAACACCTACGGCCGGCTGAAGCTGGCCCTGGTAAAGGGAAAGGGGGCTAGGGTCTGGGACTCGGACGGGCGGGAGTACCTTGACTTTGTCAGCGGCCTGGCGGTTAACTCGCTTGGCCACTGCCACCCGGCGGTGACCCGGGCCATTGCTGAGCAGGCGGAAACGCTGATGCACGTTTCAAACATTTACTATATCGAGCCCCAGGTAAAGCTGGCCAAAATGCTGGCGGACAATTCCTGCGCCGACAGGGTGTTTTTCTGCAACAGCGGCGCCGAGGCCAATGAGGCGGCCATCAAGCTGGCCCGCAAGTACGCCAAGGTCAATGGGAACAAGGAGCGGTATGAGATAATAACCGCCCTTAAATCCTTTCACGGACGCACCCTGGCCACTATAACGGCCACCGGCCAGGCCAAGTATCAGCAGGGGTTCGAGCCGCTGCCCCAGGGGTTTAAGTATGTGCCCTTCAATGATCTGGAGGCCCTGAAGGGGGCTGTGGGGCCCAACACCTGCGCGGTGATGCTGGAGCCGGTTCAGGGCGAGGGTGGTGTTTACGAGGCCGGCGCCGGTTACCTGAAGGGAGTCAGGGAGTTATGCAGCGAAAAGGGGCTGCTTTTGATATTCGATGAGGTCCAGTGCGGCCTGGGCCGGACCGGAAAACTGTTTGCCCACCAGCATTACGGTGTGGAGCCTGATATCTTTACTCTGGCCAAGTCCCTTGCCGGAGGGTTCCCCATAGGCGCCATGCTGGCCAAGGAAGCGGTTGCCGGCGCCTTCGCGCCGGGGGACCATGCCTCCACCTTCGGGGGGAATCCCCTGGCCTGCGCGGCGGGCCTGGCGGCCCTTGACCAGCTTGTAAACCACGGGGTGGTGGACAATGCCGCCGCGATGGGCGAGTATTTTAAAAGCAAGCTGCTTGAAATGGCCGCAAGGCATCCCGTGATTAAGGAGGTGCGGGGCCGGGGGCTGATACTGGGTATGGAACTGGAATCCGGCGGCCCGCAGGTGGTGGTCCGCTGCCAGGAGAAGGGGCTGCTGATCAACTGTGTTAACAACAATGTTCTCCGCTTCCTGCCCCCGCTTATAATCACCGGGGAGGACGCAGACCGGGCGGCGGCAATAATAGAGGAATCTCTATGAAAAACAAATAGAACGGAAAGGGTGATTGTCATTGAAACAACTGCCTGACGTTTTGCGGGGGAGAGACCTGCTCTCCCTGCATCAATATACTCCGCGGGAGATACAACTTATTCTGGACACGGCGGTGAGCCTCCGCGACCTCCAAAAACGGGGGGAGGCGCACCATTACCTGAGCGGAAAAACCCTGGGCATGATCTTTCAAAAGTCGTCCACCCGCACCAGGGTTTCCTTCGAGGTGGGGATGTACCAATTGGGGGGAAGCGCCCTTTTCCTGAGCTCGTCGGATATACAGCTGGGCAGGGGGGAAAGCATCGCCGACACCGCCAGGGTGCTGTCCAGGTATGTGGATGGAATAATGATCAGGACCTACGCCCAGTCGGACGTGGAGGAACTGGCCCATTACGCAGATATTCCCGTGATCAACGGTCTGACCGACCTGCTTCACCCCTGCCAGATACTGGCCGACCTGATGACCATCCGGCAGGTGAAGGGCGGACTGGCCGGACTGAAACTGGCCTATGTGGGCGACGGGAACAATATAGCCCACTCCCTTCTTTTCGGTTGCGCCAAGACCGGGGTGAATATAATGGTGGCCTCCCCGGACGGCTATAAGCCGAAGGAGGAAATAGTGACCGCCGCCAGGGGGGACGCCTCGGAAACCGGCGCGGCGATAAGTGTGGTGTCGGACCCTGCGGAAGCGGTGAAGGGAGCCGATGTGGTGGTCACCGATGTGTGGGCCAGCATGGGCCAGGAGGCGGAGCAGGCCGAAAGGGCCGGGGTTTTCGCGCCGTATCAGGTCAATGAGGAACTGGTAAAATACGCAAAGGAAGATTTTATATTCCTTCACTGCCTGCCGGCCCACCGGGGCGAGGAGGTATCCGCCGGCGTTATCGACGGCCCCCACTCAGTGGTCTGGGATGAGGCGGAAAACAGGCTGCACGTGCAGAAGGCAATAATGGCACTTACAATGTAGGAAGGAAAGGGCCGCCGAAAAAATCCATCTGCTTCGTTTCGCCCGCGGCTTTTTCGCTCCAACGCACCCCAAGTACGCCTGCGCGAAAAAGCCATGACGAGCCTTGCATATGGAGCTTTTGGGGCGGCCCTTAACAAGCATTTGATTTAGAAGGAGATGAACAGGTTGAAAAAGATTGTTCTGGCTTATTCCGGAGGGCTGGACACCTCCATCATCATTCCCTGGCTGAAGGAGAATTACGGCTATGAGGTTGTCGCCATGGCGGCGGACCTGGGGCAGGGGGAGGAGTTGGATCCCCTTCAGGAAAAGGCAATAAAGAGCGGGGCGCTGAAACTGTACATAGAGGATGTGAAGAGGGAGTTCGTCGAGGACTACATTTTCCCCACCCTCAGGGCGGGGGCTCTCTATGAGGGCAAGTACCTGCTGGGCACCTCCATGGCCAGACCGCTGATAGCCAAAAAAATGGTGGAGATTGCCGAAAAGGAAGGCGCGGAGGCGGTAGCCCACGGCGCCACCGGCAAGGGCAATGACCAGGTTCGCTTTGAGCTGGGCGTCAAGGCTTTAAACCCCGGCCTGAAAATAGTGGCCCCCTGGAGGGAGTGGGACATTAAATCAAGGGAGGACGCCATAGACTACGCCACCGCCAGGAATATCCCCGTGCCGGTGACAAAGGAACGCCCCTACAGCATGGACCGCAATATATGGCACCTGAGCCATGAGGGTGGGGACCTGGAAGACCCGGCCCTGGAGTCGCCTGAAGATGTGCTGCTGCTGACGGTGTCCCCCGAAAAGGCCCCGGACAGGCCCACTTACGTGGAGATAGAGTTTGAAAGGGGTATTCCTTTAAAAGTGGACGGCCAGTCCCTGGACCCGGTGTCCCTGGTGGAAAGGCTTAACGCCGTGGGCGGGGCCAATGGTATAGGCGTGGTGGACATGGTGGAAAACAGGCTGGTGGGCATGAAGTCCAGGGGGGTGTACGAAACCCCGGGCGGAACAATACTCTGGCTGGCCCACAGGGAGTTGGAGCGATTGACCCTGGACAGGATAACCATGCACTACAAGGAACTGGTTGCCGCCCGCTATGCCGAGCTGGTCTATGACGGGGTCTGGTTCTCGCCTCTGAGGGAAGCCCTGGACGCCTTCGTGGACGTCACCCAGAAAACAGTAACCGGAAAGGTCAGGATGAAGCTGTACAAGGGCAACTGTACACCGGCGGGGGTTACTTCCCCCTATTCCCTTTACAACAAGGAACTGGCCACCTTCAGCCGGGACGAGATATACAGCCAGAAGGACGCGGAAGGTTTCATCAACCTCTTCGGCCTGCCCCTGAAGGTAAGGGCGCTGATGGAAAAGCAGTCGGGACTTAAATAAAAAATACTCATACTGAGTGAATCCCGGGTCAGGAATTCAGAATCCAGAAGCCAGAATCCAGAAGGATTGGGCATTTCTTTTATGAGAACTCAGGACTAAGGACTCAGAACTCATAGAATGTCAGAATAAGCCTTTCTAGGGTAGAATAAGTTTTTTTAGCGGCGGGCAATGTGTTATATCTGCAGGGGTGGGGCTATGCTCCGCCCCTGCAATACCATTGAGGTGTCACCTTTTGGAATCAAGACAGTTTTTTGCCTCCGGGGCGAATTTGAAAACCTCTTCCAATTTGCTGCATGCGTAGTCATTGCATTCCGCGCAGGTGCCGTACCTGTTTTTTCGGGCGCATTTCCTTATTTCGCATGTATTTTCGCAGTGATAAAATTTGATACCGTCTGAAAGGCAGCCGGTGCAGTTAATGTGTTCGGGAAGGATTGGCGCGTTATAGGCTTTGGACCATTTTACCGCCACTTTTGCCCTCAATGAATCATCATTGTTCTGTGTGGCGATGAACGCCTCGCACTTTGAACAGTTCAGGCCGCAATACGATATCATCCATTTAACCTCCACATAAAACAATTTTCTTGAATCCCACTTCCCACTTCTCACCTCTCACCTCTGACCGGAATTTCACTACGCATTGGCAAACGCCCGGCAGCAGATTTCGGCCACTTCGGGCTTTCTGACCAGGTCAATATGGCTGTAGCCCGGCAGATCCGCGATGTGTTCGGCCCCGTCGATCAAAGACGAATCGTTTGTTACAAGTCCGTCGTTTTCACCGCCGTAAAGCAATCGCATACAGTAATATCCCAGGAGCAGTTCCCCGCCCCATCCCCAGTCCCAGGGGCGCCCCCTGGAGGATCCGCGGACGGTGTATACCTTGCCTCCTTCATACAGGCGCAGGCCGGTGACAGGATACCTGGGGTTGAATTCACTGTCCACCCATTTGGGAACCAGGTTATCCATCCCTTTTTTGGCTTTTATGACCCAACCGAACCAGTTGAAGTCTCTGGCCATGGGCGAACCATGGTGTGGTGTGCCCAGGGTGACCAGTCCGGCCACTGTATCGGGGTGGTGATAGATATAGTAACGGGCAATCAGCCCCCCCATGCTGTGGCCGATGATATAAAACTGCCGGCTCATTCCGTAATCCCGCTGCAAAATATTTATTTTCTCGTCCATATACCCGGCCTGTTCGCTTATGTAGTCGCAGCCGGCGGACAAGTCGTTTTTGCCTATGAAGGTGACCATGCCTTCCCCGGGATCCTTGAAATACATGTCATTATGTTTATTGAGATAAAGGACAAAGACGTGGCCGGACCCCCAGTGTTTAAGGCAAACATTGAGGAACTGGTCACTCCACTTGTGCCTGTTGGTAAATCCATGCAATAAAACCAGATCATGTTTTTTGGGTGATGGCATATTCAACCTCCGTTCTTTTGGGATAAATGCTATGTTTGTAAATATTCATAATAACCTGAAAAATAACCGTATTTTCGACCAACAGACGGATTGTGCCTTGCACAGCACTTACCGCCCGCCGGTGGCAATTTCCCCGTTGCAGGGTTTTGGTAAAGCCGCCTTATATGTGACTGTTCAACCAGTCGGTGGTAAAACGGAAAATTTCATTCTTTTCCGGCTCATTATGTATTTCATGATACAGGCCGTCCCAGATTTTAATAGTGCAGTCGCCCCTGACGTTTTCGGCAAACTGCATGCTTGCCTGGGGAAGGGTTATAGGGTCGGCGCCGCCATGCATAATTAGCAGGGGCAGTTTAAACTCTTTTGCGTGGTCAAGGGCCCACAGTCCGGAATCCACAATGCTGAACAGCATCCCATATGAAATCATGCCGTTTACCAGCGGGTCGGACTGGTAGGCCCGCACTACCTCCGGGTCGTGGGAGAGTCCTCTCGCATCCAGGCCGCTTGACCTTGACGAGGCCGGGCTGAGTTTTTTGATCAGTTTGCCTATAAATACCAGTACCGCCGGGACGTGTTGGGTAAGCTTGAGCCAGGGGCCGGTGGCTATAACGCCGTTAAGCCCGGGTTTGCGCCGTAGTGCATAGTTTAATACCAGATTGCCGCCCATGCTGTGTCCATACAGGAAGACGGGAAGGCCGGGAAATCGTTTTGACGCCTCGCCGGTGATATGGTCGATGTCTTCCATCAGTGCCTCGTAGGAGGTTGTATGCCCCCGTTGGCCCTCGGACCTGCCATGTCCGCGCAGGTCGTGGGAAAGCATGGCGTATCCCTCCGTTTCAAGGTGCGAGGCCAGATGATTGTAACGGCCGCAGTGCTCACCGAAACCGTGTACCAGACAAACTACAGCCTTGACCTGTTCAGGACGCCATTCCCGGGCGAAAATTTTCAGACCGTCACTGGTGTGCCATTCAAATTCCGATGTCTTCACATCTTTACCTCCCTGTTCGTATCAGTTTGTGGGCATTCCAAATAATCATATTTTCGGCAGCAACAGCCCAAGACAGGTGCTGTTCAACGCATCCAGGATTCTTTTTCTGAAATGGCCTTAAATATATACTGGACGATCTTGTCGGCGTCAACCGTGGGCAGGTTAAGAAATTTGAAGGCCACTTTCCTCTTCCGGGGGCTGACCGGGGTTACCCTGCAGACCTCTGATTTTACAAGAAATCTGTGTATTTTTTTATTATAAAGAGGAAGTTCAAACTTGACCAGCAGGATGTCATGCAGGTCGAAGTCAACCTGGGTGATTACTTCCATACCGCCGGCGCTGATGTTCAGGGCCAGGGCCTCGGAAAAGAGGGGGTCAACATCGGGATTGTCCGGGTTGTAGGCAATCCTTACATTTAAAAGGGACTTCATTCTGTAGCATTTTCTGCGCTGGATTCGCCTGTAGCTGGCCGGGGGCTCAAGGACCACCAGGCTTACATTGTCCTCACGGTATGACAGCACCCGGGCGTCGAATTCCATTATGAATGATTCGAGGGGGACTCTTATCACCAGCAGGTCGCCCGGGATAAGGTCCATAACATTATGCCTTGTTATGGGGGTGGTGATGGTTATTCCCAGTGGGTCAGCGTATTCAATCGAGGACACAAATTCACGGTATTCGCTCCCCGGTCTGAAGACGGAGATTTTCTGACTCTGGCCGATTTTATGTCCCAAAATTTTCAGGGTCATGTACTCCCCCCCGGATAAGAAATTGCAGTGAAAACAGCCGGTTGGATTATAATTACTATTAAATATAATATAACATAATACAACATGGGAAAAGGGTATCCTACAATTTTTTTCCATTATCAGCTGTGGTTGGTTCCCGCTATATGCCAAAATATTGAGTGGTTCTTTTACAAACCTTACTTTCGTGTTATTATTTTCTTTAAGTTAATTTTAGGCGGGGTGTAAGCATGAAAAAGCTCTGGGGCGGAAGGTTTCAGAAGAAAACCAGTGAATTGGTGGACGATTTCCACTCGTCCATATCATTTGACTGCAGGCTTTATAAGTATGACATAGAGGGAAGCATGGCCCACGCCGAGATGCTGGGGCGGACCGGGATAATAACCCCGGAGGAGGCCGGGGCCATTGTCGCCGGGCTCAAAGAGGTAATGGACGACATTGAGAACGGCCGGGTGGAGTTTTCACCGGAGGCGGAGGACATTCACATGAATGTGGAGCAGATACTCACCGGCAAAATAGGGACGGTGGCCAAAAAGCTGCACACCGCCAGGAGCAGAAATGACCAGGTGGCGCTGGATATACGGATGTTCCTGCGGGACGAGATCGACGCCACGGTAAGCCTGATCGACCAGCTCAGGGAAACTCTGCTGGAGGCGGCGGGGAAGCACCTGCACACCATTATGCCCGGGTACACCCATTTGCAGCGGGCTCAGCCCATAACCCTGGCCCATCACCTGATGGCCTACGTGCAGATGTTCGGGCGGGACAGGGAAAGACTGCTGGACTGCCGCCGCAGGGTCAATGTGCTGCCCCTGGGGGCCGGCGCCCTGGCCGGCACCACCTTCCCGCTGGACCCCGGGTACGTGGCCGGAAGGCTGGGCTTCGAAAAGGTTGCCCTGAACAGTCTGGACGCGGTGAGCGACCGGGACTTCGCGGTGGAATTCACGGCGGCGGCATCGCTGATCATGGTTCACCTGAGCCGCTTTTGCGAGGAGATAATACTGTGGTCCAGCGCCGAGTTTTCCTTTGTGGAACTGGACGACGGCTTCAGCACCGGCAGCAGCATGATGCCCCAGAAGAAAAACCCGGACGTGGCTGAACTTATCCGGGGCAAGTCCGGCAGGGTGTTTGGGGATCTCACCGCCCTTCTTACCATGCTCAAGGGCATTCCCCTGGCCTATAACAAGGATATGCAGGAGGACAAGGAGGCCCTTTTCGACGCCCTGGACACGGTGAAAAAGTGCCTGTCCATCTTCCGGCCCATGCTGGCCACCCTTAAATTCCGGGAGGAAAATATGCTGCAGGCGGCCCGGGGGGGCTTTACCAACGCCACCGACCTGGCCGACTATCTGGTGCGGAAAGGCGTCCCCTTCCGGGAGGCCCACGAGGTGGTGGGCAGGATTGTGTACCACTGCATCGGGGAGGGCAAGTCCCTGGACCAGGTTTCCCTGGAGGAATACAGGGCCTTCAGCCCCCTGGTGGACGAGGATGTCTATGAATTCATTTCAGTGGCCCGCTGTGTGGAGGCCAGAAAGGTGCTGGGAGGACCGTCGCCGGAGTCGGTGGCCGGCGCCATGTCAAAATCTGTGTCCAACTAACATTTTCTTGACACTACATGGTGGATTCTGTATACTGTAATGAATGAAAAAGGCTGTGAAGGGGAACAAGTAGCCGCGTGTAAGGCTTCAGAGAGCCGGGTAAGCTGGAAACCGGCGCCGGCGCATCGGTGAAACATCACCCCGGAGCCGCAGGCTGAAAGGTTATTTCCCGATTAGGCCGTGCCGGGTCAGTCCACCCGTTACCAAAGCTGTGTCCTGATAGGGACATATTAGAGGCCTGTTGCCGTGAGGTGAAAGGCAAACCAGGGTGGTACCACGTGAGAAACCTCTCGTCCCTGGCAGTTTAACAGACTGCCGGGCGGGGGGTTAAATTAATTTTAGCTGTTCCGTCAGTTGGAAGAGTTGGAAAGTTGGAAAGGATTGACACGGCACCAACCTTGTCTATTCTGACTCCGACCAGCCGGAAATGCTTCGGGACTCAGGGGTGGTGGATCAATAGAGAAAGAGAAAATAAGGAATGCCCGAAATATTCTGAGTTCCGAGTTCTGAGTTCTAAATTTGATTGGGAGTGATGAAATTGCGCAGTGATTCCATCAAAAAAGGCATTGACAAGGCGCCCCACCGGTCCCTTCTCCGGGCCCTGGGTTATATTGACCAGGAGTTGGAAAGGCCGATGATTGGTGTGGTGAATTCCTTTAACGAGATAGTGCCGGGGCACATGCACCTGAGGGATATTACCGAGGCGGTCAAGGCCGGCGTAAGGCTGGCCGGGGGCACCCCGGTGGAGTTTCCGGCCATCGCCGTCTGTGACGGCATTGCCATGAACCACAGCGGCATGAAATATTCACTGGCCAGCAGGGAACTGATAGCCGACTCGGTGGAGACCATGGCCGAGGCGCACCAGTTTGACGGACTGGTGCTGGTTACCTCATGCGACAAGGTGGTGCCGGGGATGCTGATGGCAGCGGCCAGGTTGGACATACCGGCTATTGTCATCAGCGGCGGCCCCATGATGGCCGGCCGTTACCAGGGGCGGAACGTGTCTCTGAGCAATATTTTCGAGGCGGTGGGCAAGGTCCGGGCCGGAAAAATGACCGAAGGGGAATTGTCCCTGCTGGAAGAGTCCACCTGCCCGGGGTGCGGTTCCTGCGCCGGCATGTTTACCGCCAATTCCATGAACTGCCTTACCGAGGCCCTGGGCATGGCCCTGCCGGGCAACGGCACCGTGCCCGCCGTCTCCGCCGCCAGGCGCAGGCTGGCCAAGCTGACCGGCATCAGGGCGGTGGAACTGGTCAAATCAGGGGTGCGCCCCTCGCAGATAATGACTGAAAAGGCCTTCCAGAACGGCCTGGCGGTGGATATGGCCCTGGGCTGCTCCACCAATACCGTGCTGCACCTGCCCGCCATCGCCTCGGAGGCCGGTGTGGCTATAGACCTGGACATGATTAACGGGATAAGTGAAAAGGTGCCCAACCTGTGCAAACTAAGCCCCATGGGCCCGCATTTTATACAGGACCTGGACGAGGCCGGCGGCATCCCGGCGGTAATGGCCGAGCTGTCCCGCAAAAACCTGCTGCACCTGGACCTGCCCACCGTTTCAGGCAGGAAGGTGGGAGAAATTATCCAGGGCTGCGTAATAGTAAGGCCGGATGTGATACGCAGCACCGATGACCCATACAGCCCCTCGGGGGGAATCGCCATACTGCGCGGCAACCTGGCGCCGGACGGGGCGGTGGTGAAAAAGGCCGGTGTGGCTCCGGAAATGCTGAAACACTCAGGCCCGGCCAGGGTCTTCGATTCCGAGGAGGAGGCCGTGGTTGCCATCAACGGCAAGAAAATAAACAAAGGCGATGTGATTGTAATCCGTTACGAGGGTCCCAGGGGCGGGCCGGGCATGAGGGAGATGCTCACACCCACCGCCACCGTAATGGGCCTGGGCCTGGACAAGGATGTGGCCCTTATCACCGACGGCAGGTTTTCCGGCGCCACCAGGGGGGCGTCCATCGGGCACGTGTCGCCGGAGGCTGCCCTGGGCGGACCTATAGCAGTGATCAGGGAGGGGGATATTATAGATATAGACATCCCCGGCAATTCGATTAACGTAAGGCTGGGCGACGCCGAGATAGAGGCGCGCCTTAAGGAATGGAAACAGCCGGAACCCCGGGTGAAGAAGGGATACCTGGCGCGCTACGCCAAAATGGTTACCTCTGCCGGCACCGGGGCGATATTGAGGCGGGATTAACGGTAAAGGGGTGAATTAACATGAAAATGACCGGAGCGCAGATACTGGTGCAGGGGCTTCTTGACCAGGGGGTGGACACAATTTTCGGCTACCCCGGCGGGCAGGTGCTGCCCATTTATGACGCCCTTTTTGACGCCGACATCAGGCACATACTGACCCGCCACGAGCAGGGCGCGGCTCATGCCGCAGACGGCTACGCCAGGGCGTCGGGAAAGGTGGGGGTTTGTCTGGCCACCTCCGGCCCCGGGGCCACCAACCTGGTGACCGGTATTGCCAATGCCTACATGGACTCGGTGCCCATGGTGGCCATTACCGGCCAGGTGCCGGTCAGCCTGCTGGGCAGGGATTCATTCCAGGAGGCGGACATCACCGGCATAACCATGCCGGTAACAAAGCACAACTATATTGTCAAGGATATAGATGAGCTTGCCATAACATTAAAGGAAGCCTTTTATATAGCCTCCACCGGCCGTCCCGGCCCGGTGCTGGTGGATATCCCCAAGGATGTGTCGGCGGGGGAAATGGACTACGAAGACCCGGGTCCCATCAACCTGCCCGGCTACCGCCCGGTGATGGAGGGAACCGAGGAGCAGTTAAACAGGGCTGCCGCCGCTATCATGGCATCATCCCGTCCGGTGATATATGCCGGCGGCGGGGTGATCAGCTCCGGAGCCAGCGGGGAACTGCAAAGGCTGGCCGAGCTGATGGCAGCGCCGGTGGTCATCTCACTGATGGGACTGGGTGGCTTTCCCGGCGACCATCCCCTGTACCTGGGCCTGGTGGGGATGCACGGAAGCAAGTATGCCAACTACGCAGTGTGCGAGTGCGACCTTCTGATAGCCGTGGGGGCGCGTTTCAGTGACCGGGTGACCGGAAAAATAGACGAGTTTGCCCCGGACGCCACCATTATTCATATAGATGTCGACCCGGCGGAAATAAGCAAAAACGTCAGGGTGAACATTCCGGTGGTGGGGGATGTGAAAACTGTGTTGAATCAGCTCCTGCCCAGGCTTGAGGCCAAGCTTCCGGGTGCGTGGCGGGAAAAGATAGAATTGTGGAAAAGGGAATACCCCGTCAGCTTTGAGGAAAACGGGGGGATCAAGCCCCAGCAGGTGATAAGGGAAATTTATAATGTTACCGGCGGCCAGGCCAGAATAGCCACCGAGGTGGGGCAGCACCAGATGTGGTCGGCCCACTACTATACTTATACCAGGCCCCGTTCTTTCATTTCTTCAGGGGGGCTGGGCACAATGGGCTACGGCTTGCCCGCCGCCATCGGAGTTCAGGTGGCCTGCCCGGGGGAGACTGTATTCGATATTGCCGGTGACGGCAGCATCCAGATGAATATTCAGGAGTTGGCCACGGCGGTGAACTATGAGCTGCCGGTGAATATAGCCATTCTGGACAACGGTTTCCTGGGTATGGTCAGGCAGTGGCAGGAACTGTTCTACAATCACCGCTACTCCTATACCGAGCTGGTCAATCCGGACTTTGTAAAAATTGCCGAGGCATACGGGGCCGACGGAGCCAGGATTACCGAAAAGTCACAAATAAAGCCGGTGCTGGAGGAGGCTGTCCGGAACAGCAAGCCTGTTATGATGGATTTTATAGTGGAGAGGGAAGAAAATGTCTTCCCCATGGTTGCCCCGGGAGCGCCCCTGAGTAATATAATCGGATAAAAGTGGGAGGTATAAAAATATGCGGCACACCCTTGCGGTTCTGGTAGAGAACAACCCCGGGGTGCTGGCCCGGGTGGCGGGGCTGTTCAGCCGCCGCGGCTTTAATATCGACAGCCTGGCGGTGGGACGGACGGAAAACCCCGATGTGTCCAGGATGACCATTGTCGTTGAGGGAGACGGCAAGGTTTTGGAACAGGTGACGAAACAGCTTCACAAGCTGATAGACGTGATCAAGATCAGTGACATAACCTCGGACCAATACGTGGACAGGGAGTTGGTACTGATCAAGGTCCACTGCGACTCTGCCCACAGGGGGGAAATAATGCAGGTGGCCGATATTTTCCGGGCCAGGATAGTTGACCTTGGCCGTAAGACCATAACTGTGGAGTGCACCGGAAACGACGGCAAAATAAACGCCTTTGAAGAGTCCCTTCGCCCGTATGGCATCAAAGAGCTGGTCAGGACAGGCAAGATCGCCATGCTCAGGGGCGGCAAGTATTCGGCTGTCAACAGCCAGAAGGAAGAGGACTGATCAAATAGAACTCAGGACTCAGGACTCAGAACTCAGAATTACCTTATACTGAGTGAATTAGGGGTCGGAATCCAGAATCCAGAATTCAGAATCCAGACTCTCATGCCGCATAAATGCGGCACCATTAAAGGATGAAAAAGAATAACCTCATTATAAGTCATTTTTAAAACCACAGAGAACACAGAATTTTATTAGCCCGGCTTATAAGTTTCATTTAACTTATAAGGAATGCCCGCAATTCTGAATTCTGGATTCTGAATTCTGGATTCCGACCCCGGATTCAATCAGTATTAGCAATAAAAGGGGAGGTAAGTAGCCATGGATAATACTGTTGCACAGGCGCTGGTACGCTGCCTGGAAATGGAAGGTGTTGAAGTGGTTTTCGGTTACCCCGGCGGCGCGATCCTCCCGGTATACGATGCGATGTGCAAGGCGGGCAGCATAAAGCACGTGCTTGTTCGCCACGAGCAGGGGGCCGTTCATGCAGCCGACGCCTACTCCAGGACCACCGGCAAGGTGGGGGTGGTGATGGCCACCTCGGGCCCGGGCGCCACCAACCTGGTTACCGGCATAGCCAACGCCTATATGGATTCAGTCCCGCTGGTGTTGATAACAGGGCAGGTTCCCACCAGCCAGATAGGCACTGACGCCTTTCAGGAGGTTGATATCACCGGCATTACCATGCCCGTTACCAAGCACAACTACCTGGTCAAGGATCCGGAGAAGTTGCCGGCGATAATAAAGAGCGCCTTTCATATCGCCTCCACCGGACGGCCGGGACCGGTGCTGATTGACCTGCCCAAGGATGTGGCCTCCGCCAGCATTAAATTCGATTATCCCGAAAGCGTGAATCTTCGAGGCTACAAGCCCACCTACAAGGGGCACCCGACAAAGATAAAAGAGGCAGCCCGGCTGATGATGAAGGCAAAGAGGCCGGTTATCTACGCCGGCGGCGGAATAATAAGCTCCGGGGCCTCCGGGGAATTGCTGGAACTGGCTGAGACCATATCCGCCCCGGTTACCAACACCTTTATGGGGCTGTCCGGCTTTCCGGGCGATCACCCGCTGTTCCTGGGGATGCTGGGCCTGCACGGGACCAGGTACGCCAACCTGGCGGTGACCAACTGCGATCTTCTGATAGCCCTGGGGGCGCGCTTTGACGACCGGGTGACCGGCAGAATAGAGAGCTTTGCGCCTGAGGCCGGTGTAATTCATGTGGACATTGACCCGGCGGAAATAGGAAAGAACGTCAGGGTCCATGTTCCCATAGTGGGGGATGTGAAGCAGGTGCTGCAGGCCATGCTTCCCCTGGTTAAAAAGAAGAACCGGTCGGACTGGCTGGAGCGGATACGCAAATGGAAGGAAGAGTACCCCCTTACCTACAGCAGGGAGGGAGGGCTAAAGCCCCAGGCCGTTATTGAGATGCTTTATGAACACACCGGAGGGGAAGCTGTGGTGGCCACGGACGTGGGCCAGCACCAGATGTGGGTGGCCCAGTTTTACCGGTTCAAACACCCCGGCGGGCTGATCTCCTCGGGAGGATTGGGGACCATGGGTTTCGGCCTGCCGGCCGCCGTAGGCGCCGCCATCGGGCTGCCGGATCGCCCGGTGATACTGGTTACCGGGGATGGAAGCATACAGATGAATATACAGGAACTGGCCACAGTGGTGGACCAGAAACTTCCCATAAAGATGTTCATATTGAACAACCAGAGCCTGGGCATGGTCAGGCAGCTCCAGGAATTCTACTGCGAGCGGCGCTATATGGCCACTGAGTTTACCTTTGTGCCGGACTTTGAGCAGATGGCAAAGGCATACGGCATTGCCGGTTATACCATAAAAAGCGAGCAGGAGCTGAAAGAAATGCTGCCTTCAATACTGTCCCACCCCGGTGCGGTTATAGTCAACTGCCATGTCGACCCGGCCCAGAACGTTTCCCCCATGGTTCTCGCCGGGCAGGGTATAGACGAGGCCATCGACTGTTAGCGCGGCGGAGGAAAAGCTGCGAGTCGGGACTTTTAACAAGGAGGCTTGTATATATGAGTAGTGGTGACAGGGTATATATATTCGACACCACCCTCAGGGATGGTGAACAGTCGCCGGGCGTCAGCCTGAATGCCGAGGAAAAGCTGCAAATTGCACGGCAGCTGGCCAGGATGGGCGTGGACGTCATTGAGGCCGGCTTCCCCATTGCCTCTCCGGGTGATTTTAAGGCTGTCCAGTCAATAGCCAGGGAGGTCAGGGGCGTTTCGGTGGCCGGTTTGGCCAGGGCTGAAAAGATGGACATCGACACGGCCTGGGAGGCCATAAAGAGCGCCGACCAGCCCAGAATACACACCTTTATCGCCACCTCCGACATACACCTGAGGCACAAGCTTAAAATGAGCCGGGAAAAGGTGCTGGAAGTGGCGGAATTCGCTGTGAAAAGGGCTAAAGGCTACACCTCGGATGTGGAGTTTTCCGCAGAGGACGCGTCCAGGTCGGACCTGGACTTTCTGTGCCAGGTGGTGGAAACCGCCATCAGGGCCGGAGCTACGGTGATTAACATACCCGACACCGTGGGCTATGCTGTTCCGGAAGAGTTTGCCCGCTTTATAAGGGAGATCAGGTCCAGGGTAAAGGGCATGGAAAAGGTCATACTGAGCGTACACTGCCATGACGACCTGGGGCTGGCGGTGGCCAATTCCCTTGCGGCGGTGGCGGCCGGGGCCAACCAGGTGGAGGGGGCCATAAACGGAATCGGGGAAAGGGCGGGCAACGCTTCCCTGGAAGAGGTTATTATGACCCTGCACACCCGAAGGGACCAGTTTAATAAATATACACGGGTCAGGACCGAGGAAATATACAGGACCAGCCGGCTGGTGTCCAGCCTTACGGGCATGGTGATACAGCCCAACAAGGCGGTGGTGGGCAAGAATGCTTTTGCCCACGAGTCCGGCATCCACCAGGACGGAGTGCTCAAGGAGAGGACCACCTATGAGATTATGAATCCGGAAATGGTGGGCCTGAGCCACGGCAACCTGGTGCTGGGCAAGCATTCGGGGCGGCACGCCTTCAGGAAAAGGCTGGAGGAGTTGGGCTACAGCCTTAACCCGGCCGAGCTGAACAAGGCCTTCGAGAGCTTCAAGAACCTTGCCGACAGGAAAAAGGACATCACCGACCATGACCTGGAGGCCATAGTTGAGGAAGAGATCCGGGCGGTGGACCCGGTTTACACCCTTGATTACATCCATATTTCCAGTGGCTCCACGGTTGTGCCCACGGCCACGGTGGGACTGCTCAAGGGGGAGGAAAGAATACAGGAGGCGGCCTGCGGCAACGGCCCGGTGGACGCCATATGCAAGGCCGTGGACAGGGTGACCGGAATAGAGTGCAGGCTTTCCTCCTGGGAAATACAGGCGGTGACCTCGGGGACCGACGCCATAGGCGAGGTGACTCTCAAGATTACCCCCGACGGGTCCAGGTCCTTCGTGGGGCGGGGCATCAGCACCGATATACTGGAGGCCAGCACCAAGGCCTACGTCAATGCGGTCAATAAATTGATCTGGGAATTGGGAAACGGTTCAGGAAAATAAAACAGGAAATGGGAATTGGGAATCGGGAATTGGTGATTGAAAGTGATAACTGGGTTTAAGGATTTTTCTCCAATTTTCAATTCCTAATTCCTCTAGACAAAATGAGGTGTGTATTTATGGGAATGACAATAACGGAAAAGATATTGGCCGCCCACGCCGGCGCTGATAAGGTGGCGCCGGGCGAGCTGGTCAATGTAAAGGTGGATATAGCGCTGGGCAACGACATCACAGCCCCGGTGGCCATCAATGAGTTTGAAAAAATAGGCGTGGACAGGGTATATGACCGGGACCGGGTGGTGCTGGTGCCGGACCACTTTGTCCCCAACAAGGACATAAAATCGGCCGAACAGGCCAAACAACTGAGGGAATTTGCCCGCAAGCACCAGCTTACCAACTATTTTGAGGTGGGGCGGATGGGCATTGAGCACTGCCTCCTGCCGGAGCAGGGCCTGGTGGGCCCCGGGGATCTGGTCATCGGGGCGGACTCCCACACCTGTACATACGGAGGTCTGGGGGCCTTTTCCACCGGGGTGGGCAGCACCGACCTGGCGGCGGCCATGGCCCTTGGGGAAACATGGCTCAAGGTGCCTGAGTCCCTCAAGTTCGTTTACAGCGGTGAAATGCCGGAATGGCTGGGCGGAAAGGACCTGATACTTTACACCATAGGCAAAATAGGGGTGGACGGGGCACTATACATGGCCATGGAATTTACCGGTCCGGCCATTGAAAGCATGTCGGTGGAAGGACGCCTGACCATGGCCAACATGGCCGTGGAGGCCGGCGCCAAGAACGGCATTGTGGCCCCGGACGAGATAACCAGGCGCTATGTCGAGGGGAGGGCCAAAAGGCCGTACACCTTTTACGCCAGTGACCCCGACGCCGTGTACGCCGGGGTGTATGAATTTGATGTGAGCAAGATGGAGCCCGCCGTTGCCCTGCCGCACCTGCCGGAAAATGTCCGGCCGGTCAGCGAGGTTTCCGGCACGGCCATAGATCAGGCGGTTATAGGTTCCTGCACCAACGGGCGCATCGAGGACCTGAGGGTTGCCGCCAGGGTATTGAAGGGCCGCCGGGCCAGCGGCAATGTGCGCCTTATAATTATACCGGGCACCCAGGATATATACAGGCAGGCCATGCGCGAGGGACTGTTTGAAATATTCCTGGACGCCGGGGCTGTTATCAGCACCCCCACCTGTGGGCCGTGCCTGGGCGGGTACATGGGCATCCTGGCCGGGGGCGAGCGGTCCATAGCCACCACCAACAGGAATTTTGTTGGGCGGATGGGCCACCCCGGCAGCGAGGTATACCTGAGCAACCCGGCTGTGGCGGCGGCATCCGCCATTATGGGACGCATCGCCGCCCCCTGGGAGGTGAAATAGTATGGAATTAAGGGGAAAAACATGGAAGTTCGGCAATGACGTGGACACCGACGCCATACTGCCGGCCCGCTACCTGAATACCTCGGACCCGGCGGAACTGGCGGCCCACTGTATGGAGGACGCCGACCCGGAGTTTCCCGGCAAGGTGAGGGCGGGGGATATAATAGTGGCCGGCAAGAATTTCGGCTGCGGCAGCTCAAGGGAGCACGCCCCCATAGCCATCAAGGCGGCCGGTGTGTCCTGCGTGATAGCCAAAACCTACGCCAGGATATTTTACAGAAACGCTTTTAACATCGGCCTTCCCATTTTCGAGTCCACCGAGGCCGCAGAAAGGATTTCCGCCGGGGACGAGGTGTTGGTGGATGTTGAGGCGGGCATAATAAAGAACATTACCAAAAATGAGCAGTACAAGGCCACTCAGGTGCCGCCCTTTATGCAGAAGATAATATCCGCCGGCGGACTGATCAATTATGTTGCTGAAAGGATGAAATCAAATGGCTGATTTTAAAATAGCGGTGCTTCCGGGGGACGGGATAGGCCCGGAGATTACTGAACAGGCTGTAAAGGCCATCAAGGCCGTGGGGGAGAAATTCGGGCACCGGTTCCAGCTTACCGAGGGGTATGTGGGGGGGGCCGCCTATGACGCGGTGGGACACCCCCTGCCCAAGGAGACCCTGGACCTCTGCCACGACAGTGACGCCGTTCTGCTGGGAGCGGTGGGGGGGCCCAAGTGGGACGATCTGCCGGTGCATTTAAGGCCGGAGGCCGGCGCCCTGCTGCCCCTGCGCAAGGAACTGGGACTGTATGCCAACCTCAGGCCGGCCAGGGTTTTCCCCAGCCTGGTCAACGCCTCCACCCTGAAGCCGGAGGTTGTCTCCGGACTGGACCTTATGGTGGTCAGGGAGCTGACCGGCGGCCTCTATTTTGGCGAGAAAAAGAGGGAAACACTCCCGGACGGTTCGGTCAGGGTTTACGACACGATGTTATACACCACCCCGGAAATAGAGCGCATTGCCAGGCTGGGTTTCGAGATGGCCATGAAGAGACGCAAAAAGCTTACCTCGGTGGATAAGGCCAACGTTCTGGAAAGTTCCAGACATTGGCGCGAGGTGGTTACCCGCCTGGCTGCGGAATACCCCGAAGTGGAGCTGGACCACATGTACATAGACAACTGCGCCATGCAGCTGGTCAAGAACCCCAAACAGTTTGACGTTATTGTCACTGAAAACACCTTCGGAGATATTATCAGCGATCAGGCCTCAATGCTGACCGGTTCCCTGGGCATGCTGGCATCGGCCAGCATAGGAGGGAAAATAGGGCTGTATGAACCAAGCCACGGCTCGGCCCCCAAATACGCCGGAATGAAAAGGGCCAATCCCATCGCCACCATACTTTCCGGGGCCATGCTGCTCAATTTCTCCCTCAACCTCGGTCAGGAAGCCATGGCTATTGAGAAGGCGGTCGAAAAAGTGCTTGAAATGGGCTACCGCACCGCCGACCTGATGGAAGACGGAATGAAGCTGGTAAATACGGACGAGATGGGTGATTTAATTGCAGCACAAATAAAAGGATAGAATTGCAGATATTCTTACTGGTCAGGGGAGGAATACCCTAAAGCTAAATAAACGGAGCGATAGATATGCAGGCTGTTGAAATATATGATACCACGTTGCGCGACGGGGCCCAGGGGGAGGGCATCTCCTTTTCCGTGGAGGATAAGGTTAAGATCGCCCGAAAACTTGACAGCATGGGGTTTCACTATGTAGAGGGCGGCTGGCCCGGTTCCAACCCGAAGGATATGGATTTTTTCCGCAGAGTGGCCGAACAGCCCCTCAAAAATTCAACCGTGACGGCCTTTGGCAGCACCAGGCGGCCAAACATAGAGGCCGCCAACGACTCCAACCTGAAAAGTATACTTGACTCCGGGGTGAGAGCGGCCACGCTGGTGGGAAAAACCTGGGACTTTCATGTTACCAACGCCCTTAACACAACATTGGAGGAAAACCTGGCCATGATCAGGGAATCGGTGGCTTTTCTGAGGGGGAAGGGGCTGTCGGTGCTGTACGATGCAGAACATTTTTTTGACGGCCTCAAAGCCAACAGGGAATACGCCCTTGCTACCCTGGCGGCCGCCGTGGAGGGCGGGGCCTGCACACTGGTGCTGTGTGACACCAACGGCGGGTCGCTGCTTACGGATATTTACGACGCTGTGGCGGAGGTGGCCGGGAGGTTTAAAAACATCAGGCTGGGCATTCACTGCCACAACGACTCAGACATGGCGGTGGCCAGCTCGGTTATGGCGGTAATGGCGGGCGCAGGTCAGGTCCAGGGAACCATCAACGGCTACGGAGAGCGCTGCGGCAACGCCAATCTCTGTTCAATAATCCCCGTTCTCAGCCTTAAGTGCGGGATTGAAACCATTCCCGGGGAAAACATGAAAAGGCTCACCGAGCTGTCCCGCTATGTCAGCGAGGTGGCGAACCTGCACCCGGTTTCCGGACAGCCCTTTGTGGGCGGCAGCGCCTTTGCCCACAAAGGCGGCATACATGTCAGCGCCATCATGAAGTCCAGCCGGACATACGAGCACATGGATCCCGAACTGGTGGGCAACCGGCGCAGGGTGCTGGTGTCGGAGCTAAGCGGCCTGTCCAATCTGATGTACAAGTACAAGGAACTGAACCTGGACCTGGAATTGCAAAAAGAGGAAAACAGGGAGCTGCTGGAGCGGATCAAGGAGATGGAAAACCAGGGCTATCAGTTCGAGGGGGCGGAGGGTTCCTTCGAGTTATTGCTCAGGAAGCTGAAGACCGGCTACAAAGACCCCTTCAAGCTGGAAAGCCTCAGGGTGATAATAGAGATGGGCACCGACGGCTCCACCAACTCCCAGTCGGTTATAAAAATATCCGTGGGGGACAAGGTGGTGCACACCGCCGCCGAGGGAAACGGCCCGGTTAACGCGCTGGACAATGCCCTCAGAAAGGCCCTGGATGAGTTTTATCCCTGCATCCGCAGTATGCATCTGACTGACTACAAGGTAAGGGTGCTGGATGAGAAGGACGGCACCGGCGCCCAGGTCAGGGTGCTTATAGAGACCGGAGACGGCAAAAGGACGTGGGGCTCGGTGGGGGTGTCCGAAAACATCATCGAGGCCAGCTGGAAGGCGCTGGTGGACAGTATAGCTTACGGGCTCCTCAAAAACCGGGATGTGTCAGGCGAAGAAAAGGTTTGAAAAAGGTTCACAAACCTTTCTTTTTTTTAGATAAACACTTATCATAAATAAAGGCCGGCTGATATCCCAGGAGATCTTTTGGAAGGGGCCTGAAATGAACCCGCCTGGGAGAATGTTGCAAAACCTGTTTAGAAGGCATTAAAAATGTTTAACCGAATAACGCCGGAGGCCGTTCAAAAAGTTCCAGATGCAACAACTTTTTCAACGGCCTCCCAGGGAGAGGGGGATCCCGGTTGCAGGAATGGCTTAACGCTATTAAATTCAGTCTGTTTGAATCGTTCAGCCTCACCAGTGTGATTGATATACTGATTGTTGCCTTTGTGCTGTACAGGCTGATGCTTTTAATCAAGGGCACCAGGGCGGTTCAGTTGCTGAAGGGCCTGGCCGTCCTGGTGGTGGCCACTGCGGCCAGCAGCCTCCTGCAGCTTTACACACTGCAGTGGCTATTAAAGCAGGCCATGACCGCCCTGGTGGTGGCGCTGCCCATAGTGTTCCAGCCGGAGCTGCGCAGGGCGCTGGAAAAACTGGGCGGGGGAAGTCTCTTTGGCAGGCAGTATGCCAATATGGGAAAGGCAGAGATTGAACAGCTTGTGGGTGAAGTGGTGCGGGCGGTGAGAATATTATCAAAGGAAAAGATAGGAGCGCTTATTGTTCTGGAGAGGTCCACCGGGCTGGAGGAGCACATTGACACCGGCATAAAGATGGGCGGGCTTGTTTCCGGCGAGCTGCTGGTCAATATTTTCATACCCAAAACACCCCTCCATGACGGGGCGGTGATAATCAGGGGCGACCGGATCATGGCCGCTGCCTGCGTGCTGCCTCTTACCCAGGGGCAAAATCTGAACAGGTCCCTCGGCACCAGGCACCGGGCCGGGATAGGCATAACAGAGGAATCAGACGCACTGGCGGTTATTGTTTCAGAGGAGACGGGGACCATTTCCCTGGCGGTGGAGGGCGTTCTGGCCAGAGATCTGGACGAGAAGCTTCTTGCCGACAGACTTACGGGGGCGCTGCAGCCAAAGCAGCAGGGGAACCTGGTTGCGGCCCTCAGGATGCGGAGGTGAACCCATGGCTACCAAGGATTGGCGCAATATGTTCCTCAGGATACTGTCACTGGTGCTGGCCGTGCTGCTGTGGATATATGCCACCAACGAGCGAAACCCTGCCCAGAGCCAGATACTGAGCGTTCCGGTGACGCAGAAAGGCCTGCCGGACAGGATGGTGGTAAGCGGCATCCCGCAGAATGTAAGCATCAGGGTTCAGGGAACCAGGGGAGAGGTTACCGCCCTCTCACCTTACGATTTTAAGGCGGAGGTGGACCTGTCCCGGATTGGCGAGGGGGAGCAGTCGCTGCCGGTGAAGATTACCGCGCCCCCCGGTGTGAAAGTAATACAGGTGACTCCCGCCAGGGTTGATATTGTTGCGGACAGCATAGTGGAACAGCAGGTGGAGGTCAAGGCGGCCTTGAAGGGGAGCCCCGCCCAGGGCTATACGGCCCAGGACCCGGTGGTCCAGCCGGGAACGGTGACGGTGAGGGGCCCCAGAAGCAAGGTTGGCGCCATTGGCCAGATCAGTGTTCCGGTTGATGTGGAGGCCGCAACAGCACAGGTGGAAAAAAGCGTTCCGGTAACCGTCGCCCAGGCGGGGGTGAGTGTGTCACCCCAGTTGGTGACGGTAACCGTGCCGATAATTCCGATGCCCTCCAAAATGGTGCCTGTGCAGGCAACGGTGACAGGTGTGCCGGCGGATGGGTACGAGGTGGGGGAAGTGAGTGTCAGGCCCGGGGAAGTCCGGGTTACAGCTCCCCAGGCAGTTTTAGCGGGAATAACAGGACTGGGAACAGAGCCTGTAAATGTTGCCGGGGCGGATCATGACATAACTGTGAAGGCAACCCTGATTTCGCCGTCACCACTGGCCCAGGTGAAGCCTCCGGTGGTGGACGTGGTGGTGACAATCAGGAAAGCCGCTGCAGCAGCACCGGCCCCGCAGGGAAATGAAAGCGCCCAGCCGCCGGGGTAAAAATTAATCATTTTTGCTGTTTTTTCAAGTCCGCCCCTATAACCATACGGGAACGGACTTCATACTTATATATTAGAGCAAACGGTAATTTCATCGGTTGTCCGGCATTTTTCAAATTGAACAGACACTTTAATGGAAATTGACACGAAACATGGTGGAAGTTATAATTATCTTGGTTTGTCCAGGGCTATGAAATATTCCGGAGGATTAATAATAAATGGGTGTAATGTTTGGTACCGATGGTGTGCGCGGGGTGGCTAACCGGGACCTTACCCCGGATCTGGCAATGAAGATTGGGCGTGCGGGGGCGCATGTGCTGGCCGGAGGCAGGCCGGGAGCCCGCATTGTGGTAGGCAGGGACACCAGGGTTTCCGGAGACATGCTGGAGGGCGCGCTGGCAGCCGGCATCTGTTCAGCCGGGGTTGACGTGCTCAGGGTGGGCGTGCTGCCCACACCGGCAGTGGCGTACCTGACCAGGGAACTGGGGGCGGCCGGAGGGGCTGTAATCTCCGCATCTCACAATCCGGTGGAGGACAACGGGATAAAATACTTCGGCCCCAGCGGCTACAAGCTGCCCGACGGGACCGAGGAGGAAATAGAAGCGCTGGTGAATGACCCGTCCTCCGTGCCTTCCCCCGAGGGGGCCGGTGTGGGGCGCTGCCTGGATGTCACCGATGCTGCCGATCGCTATATAAGCTTTTTAAAGAGGTCGGTGCCGGCTGAATTGTCCGGGCTTACCATAGTGGTGGACTGCGCCAACGGGGCCGCCTCCGCTATTGCGCCCAGAGTGCTGGAGGAGATGGGCGCCAGGGTAATCCCCATTTTCAACAACCCGGACGGGCTTAATATAAACAATGGCTGCGGGTCCACCTGCATCGGCGCCCTCCGGGAAATGGTGGTCAGAACAGGGGCGGATCTGGGGCTCGCCCACGATGGAGACGCCGACAGGGTTCTGGCTGTGGATGACCGGGGAAACCTGGTGGACGGAGATCAAATCATGGTCATTTGCGCCCGCCACCTCAAGGAGACCGGGATGCTGCCCGGCAACACCGTGGTGGTTACCGTGATGAGCAACATGGGGCTGCACCTGGCCCTGAGGGAAAGCGGCATCAATGTGGTGGAAACCAAGGTGGGCGACCGCTATGTACTGGAAGAGTGCCTTAGAAGCGGCGCCGCCTTCGGCGGGGAGCAGAGCGGCCACATACTGTTTTTAAATTACAATACCACTGGTGACGGGCTGCTTACCGCCCTGAACCTTCTTTCCGTAATGAAAGCCCGCGGGGAGTCGCTGGCCCGGTTGGCGGCCCAAATGGAGAGGTTGCCCCAGATACTGGAAAACGTCAGGGTGACCAACAAGAATGAAGTCATGTCCAGCCCGGCCCTTGCCGATGCCATAAAGAATGCCGAGAAAAGCCTGAAGGGACAGGGCAGGGTTTTAATAAGGCCGTCGGGCACCGAGCCCCTGGTGAGGGTAATGGCCGAGGGCAGGGACATGGAGGCGCTGCGGGGCCTGGTGGAGGAACTGGTGGGAGTGGTAAGGAAACTTGCCTCATAAAAAAGGTATTTGACTGTCCATGGTTGAATAGTTAATACTGAAGTTTTTTAAAACGTATAAGGGGGTGATGAAAGGGCCGTCCCGACAACTGAATGAAGCGCCAGAACCCGGATGAGAAGTGTTCTCACCTCTCAGTTGGGTTGACGAGGGGGGAGTTAATCGAAGTTTTCGGCGGGTGCTCCCCGGCAGCCACAACCGTGAGGGACATTACAAAACCGTTGGGCAACCGGCGGGACAAAGGGTGTTCCAGTGGCACAAGGGATAGCCATGCGTGTTTCTAGCCGCGGGTAATTATTGCCTGCGGCTGTTTGTGTTTCCGGGAAACAGGGCTTACAGGCCCCGGGGTGATATTACAGGAGGTAAAAATAGATGTGCGGAATAGTTGGATATATAGGATCAGGCCTGGCCGCCCCGGTTCTCCTTGACGGGCTGAAAAAGCTCGAATACAGGGGCTACGACTCATCGGGGATCGCGCTGCTTGAGGATAATAAAATAAAGGTGCACAAACAGGTGGGAAAGCTGGATGCCCTCAAGGGGCGGCTTGACGGACAGGAGTTTTACGCCACATCCGGCATAGGGCACACACGCTGGGCCACCCATGGGAGGCCCTCGGACGCCAACGCACACCCCCACACCGACTGCCAGGGCAGGTTTGCCGTGGTGCACAACGGCATTATTGAAAACTACCTGGCCCTTAGAGAGTGGCTTATTTCAAAAGGACATAAATTCCTGTCCGAAACCGACACCGAAGTATTGCCCCACCTGATAGAGGAATTTTACGAAGGAGACCTGGTGGAAACAGTACTGCAGGTGGCAAGGAAGCTGGAAGGCTCCTACGCCATGGTGATTCTTTCCCTCGACGAGCCCAACCGCCTGGTGGCGGCCCGCCAGGACAGCCCGCTGGTGGTGGGCCTGGGAAACGGGGAAAACTTCATTGCCTCGGACATCCCCGCTCTGCTGTGCCACACCAGAAAAACATATATACTGGAAGACCGCGAAATAGCCGACATAACCGCCGAAGAGGTCATAGTCACCGACCAGTACGGAAGGCTGGTGGAGAAAAATGTGTTTGAGGTCAAGTGGGAGGCGTCCCAGGCGGAAAAGGGAGGATTCGACCACTTCATGCTGAAGGAGATCCACGAACAGCCCAGGGCGCTCAGGGATACCCTCAGCGGACGCATCGACCCCGGCGGGGGAAAGGTGATTCTCAATGAAATAAAGATGACCCCGGAACAGGTTATGAGCCTGGAAAAAATATTCATATCGGCCTGCGGCACCGCCTATCACGCCGGGCTGGTGGGAAAGCACGTCATTGAAAAGCTGGCCCGCCTGCCGGTGGAAATAGACATAGCTTCGGAGTTCCGCTACCGTGACCCCCTGGTTGACGACAAATCACTGGTCATAGTGGTCAGCCAGTCCGGTGAAACCGCCGACACCCTCGCCGCCCTGCGCGAGTCCAAACGGAAGGGCGCCCGGGTGCTGGCCGTCACCAACGTGGTGGACAGTTCCATAGCACGGGAGGCGGACGACGTAATCTACACCTGGGCCGGCCCGGAAATAGCCGTGGCCTCCACCAAGGCCTATACCACCCAGCTTACCTGCATGTACCTCATCGGCCTTTACCTCGCACAGATAAGGGGCACCATCCCTGCGGCCGAGAGGCGGTCAGTAATCAGCGAGCTGAAAAAACTGGGCGACAAGGTCAAATCCATACTGGAGAACTGCAGCATCATAGACAGCTTTGTCAACAGTTACCGGGACAGCCACAACGCCTTTTTCATCGGCCGGGGCTTGGACCAGACCGTGGCCATGGAGGGTGCGCTGAAGCTAAAGGAAATCTCCTACATCCACGCCGAATCCTACGCCGCCGGCGAACTGAAACACGGCACCCTGGCCCTCATCGTGGAGGGAGTGCCCGTAATAGCCCTGGCCACCCAGCAGGCCCTTTTTGAAAAGATGGTCAGCAACATCAAAGAAGTAAAGGCCCGCGACGCCACAGTCCTGGCCATAGCCATGTCCGGCATAGAGGAGATAGAAAAAGTGGTGGACCACGTCCTCCACATCCCCAGCACCCACCCTCTCCTGGCCCCGGTCCTCACCGTGGTGCCACTGCAGCTGCTGGCCTACAGAATGGCCGTGGCCAGGGGCTGCGACGTCGACCAGCCCAGGAATCTGGCCAAAAGCGTCACGGTGGAATAAATCGTCAAAGTTGTTTCAAAACCGGCCCCGATATGTAGGGGCCGGTTTTTTTTCCACCCGCGACCCCTGCTCCCCGGCCTCCATCATTAAAATTGGGACAAAAAATATTTTGCACAACTGACATTAAGTTGTCAGGAGCGTTTTTTATAATGTTTACATATAGAAAAATTATTCCAGACGACGCCAAGAAAATTAAAATTATATGTTTTATGGCAACTTGCAATAACGCCGTCTTACCCAAAATTTGTTTTGCAGACAGGTTGATTTCTTTTATTTTATTAAGGCAGGTGGAGCAATCAAATGAATCGATTGTGTCAATCTATAATCTTGTTGGCAACACTATCAATAATATTTTTCATACCCATGCCTTCCAGAGCGGAAACAATACAATTTACCATGGGAAAAAGTGAGTATATTGTTGATGGCAGTACATATCTAATGGATGTTGCACCACTAATAAAAAATGGCCGCACATATATTCCTGTAAGATATGTTGCTCAAGCCTTGCATATCCCGGATTCAGATATTCTTTGGGACAACCGGACACAAAAAATAACTATTTTAAAAGACGGTACAATTGTACAATTAGCCATAGGTAGCAATATAATTTTGGTAAATGGGTCATCTATAATCATGGATGTTCCTGCGGAAATATTCAATGGGCGTACTATGCTGCCGATCCGCTTCATATCCGAAGTGCTGGGGGCGTCTGTTAACTGGGATGAAAATAATCAACAGGTAACAATATTTTATGGATATTCGCCAGAAACCCAATCACCAGATGATAACTATATAAATAACAACAATGGTGATTTGCGTCAGGATACATATCCTATTATCTATACCTGGTATTTTGACAACCAATCTTATAGGTTGGGACCAATTAACGTACCTATTGATGTGTTGAATATATATAGAGAAAAACCACATCCGCCATTAACACCACAGTATTACATTATAAATAATGAAGTGGCAAATTACGTAAATGACGCTGATAGTAATGAAATAATTTCGGTGTTGGTAGATGGACTTGTTGAGTATGCGGAGAGCAATGGTTATTATGGTGATGCAATTGTTGAATTTGTGGCAGCTTTCGTTCAGGGATTGCCCTATGTAAGCGATTCCGCCTCCACAGGTTTTGACGAATATACCAAATACCCCGTTGAGACTTTGCTTGAACGGGGAGGAGACTGTGAAGACAGTGCTATTTTAACCGCTGTTTTATTAAGGGAGCTTGGTTACGGAACAGCTTTGCTGTTTCTGCCGGACCAGCACCATGTTGCTGTAGGCGTCCTTGGTCCTGAACAGCCCTATGGCACATATTACACATACGGCGGTAAAAACTACCTTTACCTGGAAACTACTGATTCAGGTTGGAGGATAGGTGAAGTTCCCGATGAATGTGCGGGTGCGGACGCATATATAGTCCCTTTGCCTTAATTCCGGCGCAGGTGCATTACAGAAGATCAATATCTGCGGCTTATGGATAAATTTGCAAACCGCCTTTGGGAAAATTTCTTCTGGAAGTTTGTCTAAATATTAACAAAAAACAGGAAAACCGCCTATGTATAACGAAATATATATCATTATGAAAAGATTTTCAGTAAAAAGCCGCAGCTGTTTATGAGTAAGTTGCCATTGTTGTACCGGCCGGCGGAAACAGACCGGACTTCCGTACTAACAACGAATTCAAACCGCCATGCTGTTCGCGCGTTACTGTCAGAGAATAAAAAGCATGATGGATAACTATATCTTTGGAGCCGCTCTGGGGTCGCTTGCGGGCAGGGTGAGTGTTCAACCCCGGCTGCATCATCTCCGGCTGCAACAGTCTCTAAACTCGGTCGCCAAAGGACTGCCAACCGCCTTCGAAAGTCGCGTCCAGCTCCTCTCAGGCTTTTGGCGGCGTCCAGCCGCCAAATTGTC
>JBMOPF010000066.1:0-2842 GCA_049325075.1 Bacillota bacterium
TCTGATGGCAAACTGTTCTGAATGCGGGCTCGCCGTCCTTGGCTCGACAGGAATAAGGTGTTATCTGACCGATAAACCAGCGCCTCAAAGCTCCGGGACGAGCTGGGATTGTTACCTGTTTAGCAAAATAATTGTTGAAGACGGACTTCCCCTGTCCCCTGAACAGCACTATCTGATTAGAAAATCTGAGTTGGACGGGAAGAAATGACGTATCCCTTTTGGATAAGCCCGTGAGGTGATACAGAAAAAAAGCCACTGCCCCTGATGAAAGGGGTGTGGCGTTCTTTTTAGGGCTCAGAGTTTATTTTTGCATGGCTGCAAAAAACCGCTTCAGGTTATCAGGGATATCAACCGGGCGGGCAGGAGGTTCTGAACTCTTATCAGACCCACCATATACCTCCCTGAGGATTGCGTCGATAATCATAGCTTTAGGCGGGGTGTCATATTCTTTTCCCTGGTATACCCAGACCCGGCAGTCAACATCGTCTCCACACAGGTCGCCGCATGACTCACACAGGCTTTCTCTGACGTCCATCTGAATGTCCCGTCCGTTGACACGGATGGTTGGTGAGCTGATGAATCCCAATTCCCGGGCCTGGGCCTCGGTCTGGATGTGGATTTTTCGAACAACTACCTCCACCCCTGTGGCCTCAAGAATCCGGGCCACCTCTGAAACGGCTTCTTCGAGACTGCTTTCAGTGCCCTGGCAGCGGGTACAAACACTCAAATCAATGAACATGAATTCGATTAAGAACTGCCTTTTTGGCTGGACGCTTGTTGCTATGCTGTTATCAGTACAGCAACAACTTGTATTACTGTTTCCCGCACCGCTGGCGCCCGGGGGGCAGCAACTGGTAAAAACTTCTGGAACAGCTTCCATTGCAGGGGTTGAACAACAGCAGCCAGGATTGGATTTAATAAAAGCGGGACTGTATTCCTTTATTCTTTGTACGATCTCTTCATTCGAGGGGCGACGGCTGCACTCCCTGTTATTGGTGTAAACGATATTACCGTCGAGGGAAACCTCAAAAATACCGCCGTGTCCTTCCTTAAGATTAACGTCAACACCGAGACTGCTCCTTATTGCGGCCGCCAAACTGGAGGCCATAGTTAAAAAACCTCACTCGACACAATAGGTAATGTTTATTTCCCTTGATCCGATAGTACTCATCTCGTGACCAACCTCCATTTCTATAATTCGGCTTTTCAAGCCCTTCATGATTATAGACGCAGGCCGGCCAAAAAGGACGCAAGTTTAACATCCATTTTTTTCGCTGTCACAAAAGGGGCAGCAATTCAGTTTGTGCCTGTAGTCAAGTATGTTCCCCAGGCGGTCAAATTCAAAGTGACAGCACTCCAGAAGCATTTTTTTCAACATTTCCCTCGCCCGCTGAACCCTGGATTTGGCCCCGGATATTGATAGTCCCAGTTTTTCCGCCATTTCCTTCCGGGTCAGGCCCTCTTTTTCAGTCATAATGATGGCCAGCCTATATTTTTCGGGCAAATTTTCGATCATGGGCCTGATACACGATAGGGGGCTTCCGGTGCCACCTTCCGACATGGCCATATCCATGCTTTCTTGGGTGATTAAGGCCGGGTCCACAGTTAATGTTTTCTGCCGGCGGTAATAGTCCACAACGGTATTCCGGGCTATCCGGTAAACCCAGGCCTCCACCTTGGTCCCGTCGTTCAGGCTGCTAATGCTATTGTGGATTTTGAGGAAGATGTCCTGCATAATGTCTTCTCCATCGTGATAATCCCGGACATGCCTGAAAACAAACCGCCTTAGACGGTCACTGAATTTGCCCCAAATCTCATCGGTGCTTTCGACCATTTAATTTTCCCCTCTCCGGAAATTATTTGGCCGGCTTTCTGGCCGGAGCCGGGGCTGACGGCGGGGACAAAAGCCTGCCGTTTAAAGTGCCGGTAAGAGTTTTTATAAAGGTGGCCGCCCACAGCACTGTCAGCAAGGCCGCCAGCGCCGCAGCATACCAGAAAACAAGCGGCACCCGGGTATAGTTGTAGATCTCCAGGCTGGCCATGGTATAGGCCGCCAGGGGAAAGATGAAGGCCCACCAGGACAGGGAAAATGGCACCCCACCGGATTTTAGGTATTTTATGGTAACCACGGCGGTCAGGGCAAAGGCCCACAAGCCAAAACCCCAAAAAGTCAAGGAGAGCATACCGAAGACATCGGTGGCCGAAGTCAGCCCCAATGTTTCAGAGGCCCCGGCAAGCCCCAGCAGAGCAATGGTTCCGACACCCACCGGCCCCAGCAAAACCCAGAATGTCGGCGCGGCCATGGCTGGTGGCATTTTATGCAGAATAAGCCGGTTGGTTACAAAGACCGCCATGATTATAAACAGTACCATCCCAATGCCGTAAAAAGCAATGTCAATCAGATTTATCAGGGCGGCCAGGGAGGGGTTGCTGCCGGCCAGCCCCCCAACCAGGTTGTTGCCACAGCAGGGGGACCACAATATTGACCACCGGAGTCATCAGCCAGGCGAAATTGATTGGTTCAGGGCCGATGCTTTCGGCGGAGATCAGGTTGAACATGCCGTAAACCGCAAAGGCAAAGGCCAGGAGGCTGCCCGTAATCCATAGGATCAGCCCCAGGCCCAGTAAAAAACCGGGGGTGAAGTACGGCTTACCGATCAGAAAAAAATTTGTCCCGAGGATTATGCAGCCGGCCGGCATGGTGATGAAGAAGTTGGACATCAACGGGTGTTTTAAGTCCACAAGCACCTGATCATAATGATAAAGCCACCTGGCCACCCAGGGGCCGATTAAGACCAGGAAAAGCGCGGTGTTCAGCACCCACAAAGCCGTGGCTGCCCCC
>JBMOPF010000067.1:0-2828 GCA_049325075.1 Bacillota bacterium
GCCGGGCAGGAAATAAGGGCCAGCTCCGAGAATTGGTGGAGAAGCTTTGCCGGCTGAGAGCTGTTCCGGGCGGCGCGGGATAAATCTTCAAATGGCTTGTTATATAAACGGTTAATATAGTCGGGGACGGTATATATGACTCTGGACGACCTGGTACAAAAGATTATTCACTACAACCCTGAGGCCGACCTTTCACTGCTCCGCAGGGCCTACGGCTTTGCCGCGGAGGCGCACCAGGGGCAGAAGCGTATATCGGGTGAAGAGTATATAACCCATCCCCTCTCGGTGGCCATGATCCTCTCCGAACTGGAGATGGATCTGGAAACCCTGCTGGCGGGACTGCTCCATGACGTGGTGGAGGACACCGGGGTTTCCCTTGAACAGATCAGGAAAGAATTTGGCGACGGCGTTTCCCTGCTGGTGGACGGGGTTACCAAGCTGGGCCGGCTGGAGTTCAAGTCCAAGGAAGAGCAGCAGGCCGAAAACCTCCGCAAAATGTTTTTGGCCATGGCCAGGGATATAAGGGTGATACTGATCAAGCTGGCCGACCGCCTCCACAACCTGCGCACCCTCAAATACCACCCGGTGGAAAAGCAGAGAGAGATCTCCAAGGAAACCCTGGAGATTTACGCCCCGCTGGCACACAGGCTGGGCATCTACCACCTCAAATGGGAGCTGGAGGACCTGTCCTTCCGCTTCCTGCACCCGGGCAATTATTACGATCTGGCTGACCGCATCGCCCGGTCCCGGCTGAAAAGGGAAGAGTATATCAAAAACGTCATTGATATACTGAGGGAAAAGCTGACCTCGGTGGGCATCGAGGCCGATATCCAGGGACGCCCCAAGCACCTGTACAGCATTTACGAAAAAATGAGGGAACAGCAAAAGGACCTCAGTGAGATATTCGACGTGATGGCGGTCAGGGTCATCGTCAATTCGGTCAAGGACTGCTACGCCTCCCTGGGTACGGTGCATACCCTCTGGAAGCCCATTCCCGGGAAATTCAAGGACTATATAGCCATGCCGAAGACCAACATGTATCAGTCGCTGCACACCGCGGTTATAGGCCCTCAGGGCGAACCCCTGGAAATACAGATCCGCACCCTTGAGATGCACCGTACGGCGGAGTACGGCATCGCCGCCCACTGGAGGTACAAGGAGGGCGGCCGGAAAGACAAGGATTTTGACAAGAAACTGGCCTGGCTTCGCCAGCTTCTGGAGTGGCAGCACGACCTCAGGGACGCCCGGGAATTTATGGAAACCCTGAAGGTTGACCTGTTCGCCGACGCGGTCTTTGTATTCACTCCCAAGGGGGATGTGTACGAGCTTCCGGCGGGGTCGGTGCCCATTGACTTCGCCTACCGGGTGCATACCCAGGTGGGCCACAGCTGCGTGGGGGCCAAGGTGAACGGGCGGATTGTGCCCCTGGACTACAAGCTTAAAAACGGGGACATTGTGGAGGTGATTACCTCAAAGCACCCGGCGGGGCCCAGCCGGGACTGGCTGAACCTGGTGAAGACCTCCCAGGCCAAGAACCGCATCCGCCAGTGGTATAAAAAGGAGAAGCGGGAGGAGAATATCGCCAGGGGACGCGAACTGCTGGAGAAGGAGGCCAGAAAGGCCGGGATTGAGCCCGACGCCCTGAAGGGGGACCGGCTTCTGGAGGCGGGCCGCCGCTACACCCTGCTCACCGCCGAGGATATATGCGCGGCCATAGGCGAGGGGGCCGTCACCGCCACACTGATATTAAACCGGATTAAAGAGGGCATGGCCGACAAAAGGCCCGCCCTGCCGGAAAAATACCAGGCCCTGGTGGGGGAACCCCGGGCCAAGCCGGACTGGGGCAAGCCAACCCGGGGAATCAGTGTGCGGGGCGTCGACAACCTGCTGATCAGGCTGTCCCACTGCTGCAACCCCATCCCGGGGGACCCCATCGTCGGCTACATCACCAGGGGCAGGGGGGTGTCCATCCACCGGGCCGACTGCCGCAACCTCAATTTTATCAAGCGCGGCGAGGACCACAGGCTGGTGGAGGTGGCCTGGGACAGTGACTTTGAGGCTCCCTTCCAGGTTAAACTGGAGATATCGGCGGTGGACCGGGCGGGACTGCTCAGCGATGTTCTGGCCGTGCTGGTGGAGATGAAAATAAGTGCCAACTGGGTTAACGCCCGGGGGCGGAAGGATACCGCCCTGATTGAGATGGTGCTGGAGATGAAAAGCAAGGAGCAGCTGGAATTCATCATGGCCAAGATAAACAGGGTGAAGGATGTATTCGAGGTTAAGCGCACCAGCTAGTTTATAGCTGCAGAATCCAGACAATTAAAACTTATCCCGGGAGTGATATTGTGCGGGCTGTGGTTCAGAGGGCGGCCAGGGGGTCGGTGTCGGTGGAGGGCAAGACCGTGGCCGAAATAGGGCATGGGGTTGTGGTGCTGCTGGGGGTCGGGCGGGATGACGGCCCGGAGGACGCCGCCTACCTGAGCGGAAAAATAGCCAACCTGCGCATTTTTGAGGACGAGGCCGGAAAGCTCAATCGCTCCTTGCTGGACGTGAAAGGCAGCGCCCTGGCGGTGTCCCAGTTCACCCTTTACGGCGACTGCAGGCAGGGCCGCCGGCCCGGTTTTTCCGACGCCGCCCCGGCTGAAACGGGAAAGGATCTTTATGAGCTTTTTGTCTCCGGGCTGGCCGATCTTGGTGTCAATGTCGCCACCGGCGTCTTCCAGGCGCACATGCTGGTGGAGATTGTCAATGACGGCCCGGTGACGCTGTTATTGGACAGCAAAAAGAAGTTCTAAATTTATAAAGGAGGTTATTCAATTGATTTTTAC
>JBMOPF010000068.1:0-2781 GCA_049325075.1 Bacillota bacterium
CGGCGTTGAAGGCGGTCGGCAGTCCTTTGGCGACCGGGTTTAGAGACTGTTGTAGCCGAAGATCATGCAGCCGGGGTTAAACCACTCCCCCCGACCCGTGAGCGACCCCGGAGCGACCCCAAAAGTCGGAAGTTCTTCGAGTATTGCAAAAGTTATCCACAAAGCATAATTTCCCATACCTAAAAAAGGGGGCTATCGCCCCTGGCTCTGTTTATGAAGGAGCGGCGCCCCTACGGACCTGTCAGTGCGGACAGGAATACTTATCCTGAAGGTGGCCCCGCCGGCTTCATTGTTATGAAATACCACCTCACCGCCACATCCCGATATAATGCCTTTCACAACGGTAAGCCCCAGGCCAATTGCATTATCTTCCTTCCCGGCGCTGAAAAAGGGATCAAATATTTTATCGGCAATTTCATCACTAATGCCTGTGGCATTATCGGATATTTCCAGATAAACAGATCCCCCTTCCACTCCCGAGCGGCAAATAATTTCCTTATAGGAGCCGGCTGCATGTTCCAGCGCCTGTATTGAATTTAACAGCAGACCTATAACGGCCCCGGCCAGGCGGTTCCGGTTGCACGGTACCAGGGGAATATCCTCCGCCAGCGCGGTTTTAACCGCTATTCCACCGGAAGATATCCGGAAGTCCAGCGTATCAAGGGCCCCCGCCACCACATCATTCAGGCTGCAGGAATTGGTGGCGCCGGATTCCACCCCATCAACAAAAGAACCCACATGCATAATAAATTCATCTGTACGGGCTGCCAGGTCGGATATTTTTAAAAGATTTTCAACCACTTTTTCCTGTTCCGGAAAAGAGCCTGTTTTACCCAGAAAAATCAAACCGTCCACAATGGCCCTGATCGAGTTAACATGCTGCTTAACCAGATCTGTTACAGCCCCCGTGCGGGAAAACATATAGGCCTGCAGGTTTTTTTCCCTCAACAGGCACTTTTCCTGCATCTGCCTGTTCCTTTCGGTAAGGTCGCTGAATAACGCCGTAAAAAGAACCACCTGTCCCTGTTCATCCTTTATGGAACTTATGGACAGCTGCTGCTGGTATACCTCACCGTTCTTTCGCCGGTTCCAGATTTCACCCCGCCACTGGCCGGTTTCCAGTAACGAATCCCACATCTTTTTATAAAACTCCGGGCCCTGCCGCCCTGACTTTAAAAGAGAGGCATTTTTCCCCACCGCCTCTTTCATTCCATATCCGGTTATGACGGTGAAGGCATTGTTTACAGCCTGGATAACACCCCGGGTATCGGTGACCATTATACCTTCGGGTATGCTCTCAAACACCCTGGCAGATGTCCGCACTCTCTCCTCAGTCATTTTGCGGTCAGTGATATCCTTTACTATCAAAAGCCGGTAGCCTGTGAAAAAGCCGTTTATTGTCAAATCAACGGGAAAGCTGGAACCGTTTTTTCGCAACCCGGATATTTCCCTGCTGATACTGATGGCCTTTTCTTCTTGAATTTCCTGTCCGTCGGCGGCCCTGCCGTCTTCATTGCGGTAGGCGCCCGGCATAAGCATCCTCACATCCCGGCCGCTGACTTCATTGTACGAATAACCGAAAATCCTTTCGGCAGACGGGTTGAAAGACCTGATCAGCCCCCGGTTGTCCACTGTGATAATCCCGTCCAGCTCATCAGAAGTGACAGGACCGGCCTTTTCCCCCCTCCGGGAGGCTTCCTGCTGCCTGGGCCGCAGAAGGCCGTGGACCCGCTGAAGTAATACCGCCCAATTGACGGGCTTTGTAATAAAATCGGTGGCCCCTGCTTCAAAGGCTATCTCCACCGACTTGTAGTCATTAAGTCCTGTAAGGATGATAACCGGCGCACAACCACCGGGAAGCTCATGGAGCTGGGCACAGGCAGTAAAGCCGTCCAGCACGGGCATCATACAGTCCATCAGGACTATATCAGGCCTTTCCACTCCATAGACCGACAATGCCTCCAGGCCGTCTCCGGCCTCGATCACCTCATATCCTTCCTGTTCAAGAACATGACGCAGGGTGAGCCTCATGGACCGGTCATCGTCCACAACCATTATTTTGGGAACGCCTTTTTTAATCAACTGATCTCTCATATTTTTCCTTTCACGCCGTACGGCACCCTCATCATTTATTCTTCACAGCCTGCTGTTTTCCTCCAGAAATGTGAAAGATTTTATACAATTCACCATGGTTTGCTGTCCGCATAAAAAGCGCAGGGGTGGAAAATATAATAATTATATTTCAAGCGGGCTGTAAAGGGAGGTGCAAAATTTGACAGACAAAGAAGTTACAGTCTATACAACACCCACCTGACCCCACTGCCGGACTGTGAAAGATTTTCTTTCACGCAAGGGCGTAAAGTTTTCGGAGTACAATGTAGCCAATGATACCACGGCACGCGACCAAATGGTCCGGAAGACCGGCCGCCTGGCGGTCCCCACCATCATAGTGGGCAGTGAGGTGGTGGTGGGATACAACCCCGCCGAGCTGGAAAGGCTGCTACACTAAAAAAGCCGCCCTCCGGGCGGCGCCGCTGTCCCAGCGGCGGGAATTCAGAATCCAGAAGTCAGAAGCCAGAATTCCGTGCATTCCTTTCAGGTGACCCTCATGCGACATGCAGCCGGGGTTAAATCACTCCCCCGGCCCGTGAACGACCCCGGAGCGACCCCAAAAGTCGGAAGTTCTTCGAGTATTGCAAAAGTTATCCACATAGCATAATTTCCTGGTGTATTAAAATTAATTTGTGGATAAGAAGTAAAATCCCCAGTGACTATGGAAAT
>JBMOPF010000069.1:0-35339 GCA_049325075.1 Bacillota bacterium
GGATAAGCGGTCTGAGCAACCCGGACATCTTAAACGGCGGCGAGGGGAATGATAATCTGTATGGCTATGGCGGGAACGATGTTCTGGACGGCGGCAACGGCGATGATACCCTGGATGGCGGCGACGGAAGCGACATCCTGACCGGCGGCTCGGGCAATGACAAACTATATGGGAGAGATGGTGATGACACCCTGACCGGCGGCACAGGCAATGACAATCTGGACGGCGGCATGGGTAGCGACACCTATGTATTCAGCCGTGGGTTTGGTCAGGACAAAGTGAGTGACTACGCTTATGGGTATGTAAACGGAACATGGAGTTCTGACACCGGCACAGACATCGTGAAGTTCACAGACATCGCCTCAACCGAGATCCTTCCCCTGACCCGCACCGGAAATGACCTGATACTGAGTGTTTCCGGCAGCAGTGACACCCTGACGATTAGCAACTATTTCAATAGCGACTACTACAAAGTGGACAAGATCCAGTTCAGTGACGGAGTAACATGGGATAAGGCATACATTGGTACCCAGGTGATCCGTATGGATGGCACAAGCGGCAACGACTGGATAAGCGGTCTGAGCAACCCGGACATCTTAAACGGCGGCGAGGGTAGTGATAATCTGTATGGCTATGGCGGGAACGATGTCCTGGACGGCGGCAATGGCGACGACTACCTTAACGGCGGCGACGGGAATGACATCCTGACCGGCGGCACAGGCAATGACAGTCTGGACGGCGGCATGGGTAGCGACACCTATGTATTCAGCCGTGGATTTGGACAGGACAAAATAGATGACTACGCTTACGGAACCGTGAACGGCGTGAGCGGCTACGACACCGGCACAGACATCGTGAAGTTCACAGACATCGCCTCAACCGAGATCCTTCCCCTGACCCGCACCGGAAATGACCTGATACTGAGTGTTTCCGGCAGCAGTGACACCCTGACACTGAGCAGCTATTTCAATAGCGACTACTACAAAGTGGACAAGATCCAGTTCAGTGACGGAGTAACATGGGATAAGGCATACATTGGTACCCAGGTGATCCGTATGGATGGCACAAGCGGCAACGACTGGATAAGCGGTCTGAGCAACCCGGACATCTTAAACGGCGGCGAGGGGAATGATAATCTGTATGGCTATGGCGGGAACGATGTTCTGGACGGCGGCAACGGCGATGATACCCTGGATGGCGGCGACGGGAATGACATCCTGACCGGCGGCTCGGGCAACGACAGACTGTATGGCAGTGCCGGGGATGACACCCTTGACGGCGGCACAGGCAATGACAGTCTGGACGGCGGCATGGGTAGCGACACCTATGTATTCAGCCGTGGGTTTGGTCAGGACAAAATAGATGACTACGCTTACGGAACCGTGAACGGCGTGAGCGGCTACGACACCGGCACAGACATCGTGAAGTTCACAGACATCGCCTCAACCGAGATCCTTCCCCTGACCCGCACTGGAAATGACCTGATACTGAGTATTTCCGGCAGCAGTGACACCCTGACGCTGAGCAACTATTTCAATAGCGACTACTACAAAGTGGACAAGATCCAGTTCAGTGACGGAGTAACATGGGATAAGGCATACATTGGTACCCAGGTGATCCGTATGGATGGCACAAGCGGCAACGACTGGATAAGCGGTCTGAGCAACCCGGACATCTTAAACGGCGGCGAGGGGAATGATAATCTGTATGGCTATGGCGGGAACGATGTTCTGGACGGCGGCAACGGCGATGATACCCTGGATGGCGGCGACGGAAGCGACATCCTGACCGGCGGCTCGGGCAATGACAAACTATATGGGAGAGATGGTGATGACACCCTGACCGGCGGCACAGGCAATGACAATCTGGACGGCGGCATGGGTAGCGACACCTATGTATTCAGCCGTGGGTTTGGTCAGGACAAAGTGAGTGACTACGCTTATGGGTATGTAAACGGAACATGGAGTTCTGACACCGGCACAGACATCGTGAAGTTCACAGACATCGCCTCAACCGAGATCCTTCCCCTGACCCGCACTGGAAATGACCTGATACTGAGTGTTTCCGGCAGCAGTGACACCCTGACGCTGAGCAACTATTTCAATAGCGACTACTACAAAGTGGACAAGATCCAGTTCAGTGACGGAGTAACATGGGATAAGGCATACATTGGTACCCAGGTGATCCGTATGGATGGCACAAGCGGCAACGACTGGATAAGCGGTCTGAGCAACCCGGACATCTTAAACGGCGGCGAGGGGAATGATAATCTGTATGGCTATGGCGGGAACGATGTTCTGGACGGCGGCAATGGAAATGACATTCTGACCGGCGGTACAGGGAACGACACGTATCTGTTTAGTAATGTCTTTGGTCAAGATACTATTAACAACAGTACATCTGCAACAAATGACTACGATAAAGCGGTTTTTAGTTACAATAGGAAAAAACTAGTTTTCTCCAAAAATGGCAACGACCTTAAGGTTTCTATTGCCGGACAGATGGACAGCGTTCTGTTGCAGAATTGGTACTGCAACAGCGCCAGCCAGTTGAATGAATTTGACGACTCAGCCGGCTATCGCTTACTCCAAGGACAGGTGGATCAATTGATTCAGGCGATGGCCACATTCACAACGTCGACGGGAATCAGTTGGGAGCAGGCAGCACAGCAGCAGAATCAGCAGTACCTTGACATTTTGGCAACCTGCTACACGCATAGTTGATTGTAGAAGTGATACTCTGCAATACCTCTGAAATACTCTGAAAGAACTACAATAAAGAATGAGCGAAGCCCTCTGATTAAATAAATTGATCTGGGGGCTTCGCTTTTGGGGCAATCTATGGTGTAGCCGCTCATCTTCCATGGCGGAGGGAGAGCGGTTTTTTCTTGCCAGATTTGGCAGTTATCCTTCATACTGATTGTCATAAAAGAAATCTTTTTTAATGACAATCATTTAAGGAAGGAGAGGCGAAAAAAGAGAAAGAGAGAAACACCACGGCTGGGCAGCCCGTTTCCCTCTTTCCTCTTCAGCTTTCGCTAAATTCATCTTAATGGAATGGGAAACAAATGTCCATACATATTTGCAGGTTTTTTCAGAAGGCTGTCCGGAAGAACTAAGACCAAAATATTGCAGTCACTGCCGGATGGACAGGCTTTTTCACCGTCACGGCAAGTACCAAAGAAAAGTTTTCACCTGGTTGGAGTGCTTTTTGATTTTCATCTACCGGTTTAAATGCACGGCCTGTGGCCACACCCAAAGTCTTCTGCCGTCCTTTACCGGTCCCCACCAACAGGTTATTTGGGACGTTCAGGAGGAAGTTGTGAGAAAAAATGAAGAAGGCGCTTCCTTAGGCGATCTGACTGAAGAACTGAAGCCCCCTGCCGGACCATATTCGCAAAAAACCTTGTGGCGATGGAAGAAGGCTTGGGAACAGCGGCTGGAGACGGTTGAAGGCGACGCATGGAAATGGTTTTTTAAACGTTTACCCCACCTTCAGATGCCTGTTGGAGAAGCAAAGCCTAAAAGCCGTTGGGGATGGTTGTTTCATGTGTTTGAACAAGCCAGGGCATACCTTTCTCCCCTTCAAAGCTTTCGGTTATTTCACTGGCTCCATCGTTCCCTGCTTACTGGCAGTGACGGCATCTGAGATAAATCCCACACAACCTGTCCATGGAAACGGACCGTCCCTTTCCTTAACATGGAACCATGGGAAATTTTCCAAGTTTCAAGGAGAAAAGGAGAGGAAAAATGATGGACCCCAAGCTTTTCGAACAGGTAGCGGCATTCCGCTACAGCCTCATTTCCCCCATCGTCAGCCGCCAGACGCCCATGGCTCCCGGCGAGATTAAAGCATTCCTGGAAGAGGCGGCGAACAAGGTCTATGACATTCCGGGCAGCATGAGAAACCGGGTTAGTGTGAGGAGCCTGGAACGGTATCTATCTCAGTACCGAAAATATGGATGGGAAAGGCTAAAACCAAAACCGCGCAGGTCGAAAAGCAATTCCCGCATTCCGGCCGCTGTCCTGCAAAAGGCCATTGAGCTAAGGCGGCAGCGGCCGGAAAGAAGCGTGGAGCAATTGATTTTTATCCTGGAGGAAAGTGGTGAGATACCGCACGGCACTATTGCCGTCAGCACCCTCTCCCGGCAACTGCGTAAAGCCGGAGTCAGCCGCCGTGAAGTCTTGAAGGAATCAACCGCGACAAAGGGCTACCGCCGCTTTGAAACGGAGGATGTCCATGTGCTGTGGCAGGCGGATTTTCAACACACTCTTTATCTGCCAGATCCAAGTAACCCAAAGAGAAAAAAGAAAGCCATATTGTTTGCCATTGAGGACGACTTTAGCCGTCTTTTGGTTCACTGTCAATTTTACTGGGACGAAAAGCTACCGAGGCTGGAAGACAGCCTGAAAAAAGCCATTTTACGGCACGGTATTCCCGAGCAATTCTATGTTGATAATGGAGCTGTCTTCTCTTCTCATCATCTGGCCAGGATTTGCGGAAAATTGGGCATCCGGCTGTCCCATAGCCGTCCCTACCGGCCTGCTGGACGCGGCAAGATAGAACGCCTGTTCCGTTTTATTGATACCAGCTTCAAGCCGGAGGCCTACCAGCAGATTCAAAACGGAAAGATTACAACCCTGGAACAATTGAACGCAGCCCTGGCCGCATGGGTGGATGGATACTATCACCGGCGCAGGCACGGGTCAACCGGCCAGACTCCGCTTCAAAGGGCTATCTCAAGTTCAAGGCAACCACGACGTATCACCATAACTGAACTTCAAGAAATCTTCCTCTGGGAAGAAGAGCGGAAAGTTGATAAAACCGGCTGTGTACAGCTGCACGGCAACACCTACGAGGTGGACCTGGAACTGGTGGGTAAACAAGTGCGCTTATGCTACGATCCTTTTGACTTAAAGGTGATCCAGGTATGGTGGAAGGAAAAGCGTTTTCCCGATGCCTGTCCCGTGGATCTCACCCGTCTTTGCCACCGGAAGGTTACCAGGAATGCGGCACCGCAACCTAAAAAGGCCGGGGAAACCTTCCGACTAAGCTTCCTCGACCTGGCAGAGCAAAAGCGGCAGGCAACCTGGCAAGATCAACCCTTATCTTTCGCTTGCAAGGAGGATGCCGACAATGAATAGCCAGACTGCTAAAAATTTCTTTACACCGTTTGGTCGCAATCCCGAGGTGACAGCCTTATTTGATTCCGCCGGACACCAGGAGGCTTTGGCCCGCCTCAAGCTGGTAGTCCAAAATCACTACCTGGGTGTGCTTACCGGCGAGGTGGGCAGCGGTAAATCTACGTTAATACGCCGTCTGGTGCATACCCTTGACCCCATGCTCTACCAGCCTGTCTATTTGAGCATATCCAGGTTGACTCCCCGTGATTTTTACACTGAGATGCTTTCCCGGCTGGGTGAAGTTGCGCCTTTCTTGTTGGTCAAGGCCAAGCGCCTCTGGGAGGAAACCTTGGAGGCCAGGCATAAACAGGGCGATAAGACGCTTGTGCTGATTATCGACGAAGCCCATGAATTGAGCCAGGCTATGATCTCAGAGTTACGGTTTGTGATGAATTACCGAATGGATTCGGCGTCCCTTCTCCCTTTGATCTTGGTCGGACAGCCGGAATTCAGGCGGATCTTGCGTTTGAAAAAGTATGAGGCCATTGCCCAGCGGGTTCAAATGCAGTACCATTTGGGCGGTCTGACAAAAGAAGAAACAATAGCCTACATTCGTCATCAGATGCATGTCGCCAAGATGGACAGGCCACTATTTTCTGAGGGTGCCATGCAAATGATTTATGCGGCTTCGCAGGGTGTTCCCCGTCCGGTTAATCATATTTGCAATCAGGCATTGCATGATGCCGTATACAAAGGTCATGACGTAATTGAGGAAAGTCATATTGGCCGGGTTTTGGCTGATATGGAACGTCAACGCGGGACAGCCGGTTAAACCCGGTTGTCATTTTTTACCCAACATTAACACCTTCCACATTGGCTGGCATGTGCTTTATCAACTCACAATGATTGGCATATGCCGGCCATGAAGGTGGTTGGCGTTAAATTTTTCAACTTTGTGGCAGATTGGCGTCTAAATTCTCACGTCATTGACAGTGAAAACTGTCCCGCCAAATTACGTGAGAGACAACACTATGGCTCTGCTCAAAGTCATAAAATATCTTGTAGTGGTACTAAGGTCTATGATAAAGGATAATTCACTTTATGTCAGCTTCGCTGGTACTGGGCCATGATGTTTGGTCAACCTGAACATGGTCAAAAGAGTACCAGCCATCACAGCAGATATATTACAACGGTAATGGAGAAAGACATGCTGTATCAATAATAAATACCCTGTAAAAACAAGGATGAATAAATGTTCATAGTCGTAAAGTGTTGCAAACGAAAAATTCAGGACTTCCTTATTTAGGAAGCCCTGAAAAATGGTGGGAGCAGACGGGATCGAACCGCCGACCCCATGCTTGTAAGGCATGTGCTCTCCCAGCTGAGCTATGCTCCCATATCCGGTTGTCAGACATCAGTTGCCCCTGAATAAGCTTGGGTGTAATGCTTTCTTCCCGACAACTGACGTCTGACGACTAATGTCTGAATTGGTGACCCCTACGGGATTCGAACCCGTGTTACCGCCGTGAAAGGGCGGTGTCTTAGACCGCTTGACCAAGGGGCCATTTTGGATGTTAGAGGCAGGAGGTTGGAAGTCGGAAAAGACCTTTAAGGAAGTGACATTCAATTTCCAACCTCTAACCTCCGGCCTCTCACCTCTAAACTGGTGGGCCCACCAGGATTCGAACCTGGAACCAGCCGGTTATGAGCCGGATGCTCTACCGTTGAGCTATGGGCCCGTGGCTCCTCGAGTAGGATTCGAACCTACAACCTACCGGTTAACAGCCGGTTGCTCTACCGTTGAGCTATCGAGGAACGGCGCAATATTTATTATACACAAAGGTAAAGCCCCGGTCAACATCTAATTGAAATCCAATTAGTACCGGGGCAGTGTTTCTAATCCAGGTAGTCTTTAAGCTTCTTGCTCCTGCTGGGATGTCTCAGCTTGCGGAGCGTCTTGGCCTCTATCTGGCGTATCCGCTCCCTGGTTACACCGAATTTTTGCCCCACTTCCTCCAGTGTCCGGGCCCTGCCGTCGTCCAGACCGAATCTCAGCCGCAAAACCTTCTGCTCCCTGTCGGTGAGGGTCTTCAACACCTCATCCAACTGTTCCCGCAGCAGGGTGAACGACGCTTCCTCCGCAGGGGCGCGGGCATCATGGTCCTCTATGAAATCTCCCAGGTGCGAATCTTCCTCCTCACCAATGGGTGTCTCCAGGGAAACCGGCTCCTGGGCTATTTTCATAATTTCCCGCACCTTCTCCTCGCTGATGCTCATTTCATTGGCTATTTCCTCGGGCGTGGGGTCCCTTCCGTACTCCTGAAGGAGTTGCCGGGAAACCCTGATTAGCTTGTTTATTGTTTCCACCATATGCACAGGAATACGAATAGTCCTGGCCTGATCGGCGATGGCCCTGGTTATGGCCTGGCGAATCCACCAGGTGGCATAGGTGCTGAACTTAAACCCCTTACGGAAATCAAATTTCTCCACGGCCTTGATGAGGCCCAGGTTTCCTTCCTGAATCAGGTCCAGGAAAAGCATGCCCCTGCCCACATAACGCTTGGCGATGCTCACCACCAGGCGCAGATTGGCCTCCGCCAGCTTGCGCTTGGCCTCTTCGTCACCCTGCTCCATCAGTTTGGCCAGTCTGACCTCTTCCTCGGGAGAAAGCAGGGGAACCCGTCCTATTTCTTTCAGGTACATGCGCACGGGATCGTCTATGCCCACGCCCTCCGGAACTGTCAGGTCAACATCAACCTCTTCCTGCATCTGTTCAAGGGCCGGCCCGTCTTCCAGGGGATCCACGTCTGATACCTCGGGAACAACCTCGATACCCAGACCGCTAAGCTTCTCATATATCTCGTCAATCTGCTCGGGCGTCAAATCCGTTCCCTGCAATATGTCCATTATTTCCGTGTAAGTAAGGACACCGCTTTTCTTGCCCTTTTCGATGAGGTCCCTGACGCCCTCGGCCTTCAATTGCTCGCTCATTTTTCTTCCCCCTTTCCCCCAGGCCGTGAGTAATTACCGGATTCCATCTCCTGTAAGCTCTTCAAGATATCATTTACTAGTCGTATATCTTTATTCTTTTCCGCCTCGGATAGCTCCTGCAAAAGAATCATTCTTTCTTTATCCCGGTAATTCCTTTTAATCACACCAATATAATCGTTAATTACCCTTTCTTTATCAGCTTCTTCCCGCCAGTCCGGACTCTCCAGGGTCAGCCTGCTCAGCAGTGAGGCCGCAGGCTCCTCCAGTTCATTCAGCAGGCGGGCCGGGTCAAATGTTCCCGCGTCTATCTCCCGTGTCACTGCCCGGTATAACTCCCTGCAGGTATTTTCCTGAATAAAATCGTCACCCAGGGCCTCCCTGAAGGAGCCCAGTTTTTCGGGCATGTGCACGATTATTTTCAGAATCCCCAGCTCGGCCTTGGAGATGGCGTCCCTTGGTTTTGGGCTTTTTATTATATTATGTGTTTTTTTAGCAATTTTATCCGGTTTTCCGCCAATTTTTCGCTGGCTTGCCTTATATCTCCGGATTTCTCCCCTTACAGCCTCCCAGCTCAGGTTCAAACGGGAGGCAACCGTCTTTACCGCTTCCTCTATTTCGATGTCACTCCTGATTGCCGCCAGGTTGGGCAATACCTCTTCCAGTATGTCCGAGGCGTCTTTTTTGCTACTGCCGGCCAGGCCCAGTTTGTATTCCAGAAGAGTCCTGGTCTCCGGCCCGCTGATTATTTCCTGCCATCCCCGGGCACCGTATTTCCTTATAAATTCATCGGGGTCTGTGCCCTCCGGCATGCTGATCACTTTAAGGCGGCACCCTATTTGCTGCAGTATATCGAGGCCCCTGGATGCGGCCTTGACCCCTGCGGCATCTGAATCATAGGCAATATAAACATCCCTGGTATACCTGATCAAGAGTTTACCCTGTTCGGCTGTCAAGCTGGTGCCCATTGACGCCAGCGCATTGCGGATACCGAACTGGTGGGCGGTGACAACATCCATGTACCCTTCCATCATTACGGCGTAGCCGGCCTGCCTGATGGCCTGCCGGGCCTGATCAAGGCCGTATAATATTTTACTCTTATTGAAGTAAAGAGTTTCCGGAGTGTTTAAATATTTCGGCTGGTCGACCGCCTTTCCCAGAACCCTGCCTCCGAACGCCACTATCCTGCCCTGGGAATTTCTGACCGGAAAAATAATCCGGTTCCTGAAGCGGTCAAAGGCTCTATTCCGGTCACCCGACACCAGGCCGTAATCGAAAAGCTCCCCGGTGGAATAACCGTTTTCCCTCATGTGTTTTATCAGCGCATCCCAGGAGTCGGGGGCATACCCTATTTTAAAGGCCTCTATTATTTCCGGTGACAGACCCCTTCCGGCCAGGTATTCCCTGGCCCGGGAACCACCGCTGCCTTCAAGGAGGCACCTGTGATAAAACTCCGCCGCCGCGGCATTTGCGGACCAGGCTCGCTCCTCCCTGGCGGCCCTTCCGTCATCACGGCCCCCTGCATAATCGGGAATGACAATGCCCGCCTGCCCGGCAAGCCTCTTTACCGCCTCCGTGAAGGAAAGGTTCTCAATCATCATGGCAAACTTGATGGAGTTGCCGCCGGCCTGACAGCCAAAACAATAAAACATCTGCTTTTCAGGATTGACTGTAAAAGAGGGGTCCTTATCCTGGTGAAAGGGGCATAGTCCGGTATAATTCCTGCCCCTTTTTTCCAGCCTTACATACTGGCTTACAAGGCTTACTATATCAGTTTGTATGCGAACATCTTCAATAGTGTCCCGAGGTATTAACGCCAATTGAGATCCACCCTGAAAAGCTTTATTTTATAATGCCTTTATACTATGATTATTGAAATTTCTACAATTAATGAATTTTTCCTTCCAAATTTATTATTGCTCCCAAATTATATTTATAGCGCTCACTCCTCCATGGTAAACGCCCTGGGGATAAAGAGCCTTGAAAATTGCATGATGGCATAGCGGTCCGTCATGCCGGCTATATAGTCACAAACAACCCTCTGCAGCCCTTCGGAATCCACCCTGTTCATGTATTCCTCCGGCAGGGTCCCGGGATTGTCAACCATGTAAGCATAGAGGTATTTTATCACGTGCATGGCCTTGGTTTCTTCCTTTTTGGCCTCCGACCCTATATACACGTTCCTGAACATGAACCTCCTCAGCATGTCGGTGGCCTCCCGAACGTCATCACTCAGCTTTATCCGGGGCGAATCCAGGCTGCTCATGATAAGGTCGGTCACCATATTGTTAATCCTTTCCCGGTGCGACCTCCCCAGTATTGCCAGTGACTCTTCCGGCAATTCCTCAGGCCTGAGGATCCCGGCCCGCAGGGCATCGTCAATGTCATGGTTGATATAGGCGATCCGGTCGCATATTTTTACTATTTGCCCCTCAAGGGTGTAAGGGTCGGTATCGCCGGTATGATTCAATATGCCGTCCCTTACCTCGTGGGTCAGGTTCAGGCCGGTGCCCCCCTCAAGTTTTTCCACCTGGCGCAGGCTTTGTTCATTGTGCTTGAACCCCGGCGGAAATACCTCGTTCAAGGCCACCTCCCCGGTGTGCCCGAAGGGAGTGTGCCCAAGGTCATGTCCCAGCGCAATGGCCTCGGTGAGGTCTTCATTCAGCCTCAGGGCCCTGGCCACAGTCCTGGATATCTGGGCCACCTCCAGCGTATGGGTCAGCCTGGTCCTGAAATGGTCCCCTTCCGGTATGATAAAAACCTGGGTCTTATATTTGAGACGGCGAAATCCCTTGGAGTGTATTATCCTGTCCCTGTCCCTCTGAAACACCGTGCGGACACTGCAGTGCTCCTCCGGATTGGCCCGTCCCCGGGAAGAATCACTGAAACACGCATAGGGGGATAGTATCTTTCTTTCAATTCTTTCATATACCACCCTGAAATCCATTTTATCCCCACCCGGTAAAAATTTATCCCCGGCAACCGGTACCGGGGAGAATAACCATCTTCATTCCGGATATTTACGGCCCCTTCTGATGTCGCCGGTTGCCCCGGCAACCTCGTACACCCGTCTGGCCAGGATGGCCGCCCGCTTATGCCCTTCCGGGTCTCCTGAAAAGGGGTTCTGGGCGCACACTCCCTGGTGGCCGCAATCCTCGTCGTAGTAACCGTCACCCACAACGGTCATGCCGTGGCATAGCATTATATCATGGATCGCCCGCAGGGTGGTCTCCTGGCCGCCATACCGCGCCCCTCCCACCGCAAGGGCGCCTCCCACCGTATTCAGCAGTGCCCTTTTCTTGCGGAGCTGTCTTGTTTTATCCCAAAAAGCCTTCATATGGGCTGATACTGTGCAAAAGTAAACCGGACTCCCGACAACCAGCCCGTCGGCGCTTTCCATGAGGCTGAAAATCTCCTCCAGCCTTGAGCCTTTATAGCAGGTCCCCAGGCACGGATTTGAGCACGCCGCGCAAAAAGGCATGCGAAGCTCGGCCATTACCTCGGAAACCCGGACTGTAATGCACTTGCCCCCCAGGGACTCGATAACGGTGCATACAGTCCCCAGCATGGCGGCAGTATTTCCGTTTTTATTGGGGCTGCCGTTCAGGGCAATAAAAAGCATCTCCAAAACCTCTTCCACAAAATAAATACATTGTATAATATGCTCGAAAAGAATAATTATACTGGGCCGCGGGAAAATTATCACACCCGGGAAACAAGCTCAACAGATGCCAGTTTGCTATATACCGGGCCGCTCCGGGTCAGGTCGCTTTGCATAAGATCCAGAGAAGAAACGTTGAATCCGCCCATCTCCCCGAACACGTCCTTCAGGGATGCCACCGCGCCGGCCAGTTCCTTTATATTCCTGGGCGACCTTATCCTGGCCAGGGTAAGGTGCGGGGAAAACTTCCTCCCCTCCCGGGCAAAGCCCAGTCCGCCCATGACATCATCCACAATCCCGGCCATCTCCGCAAGACTGCCTGCGCCGCCACTCAGCCCCACCCAGAACACCCTGGGGCTTGCAGGGCCGGGGAAAAAGCCCGGGCCGCCCAGGTCAAGCCTGAAGGCCGGAAAATACTTCAGCCCCCGGGAAACCGTCCCGGTGATCTCCTCCACCCTTCCGGTGTCCACATCCCCCAGGAATTTGACGGTAACGTGCAGGTTATCCCTCTCCACCCATTTGGCATCCGCCCCGCAGCCGCCAAGCCTGTCCACAACGGCCGCCAGCTTTGCTTTAAGCTCACCCGGCAGATTCACCGCCCAGAAAAGCCTCAATTTTTTCAACACACCACCACCGTCATACCCTGAAAGGATGAATAAACTATTTTCATCTGATTAATTATTCGCTCCCCCTTCCATATTTTCCTTCAGCCACTTTGTCTGGTTTCAAGAGCCCCCGAAAGGCTATACTTCCCGTATCACAGCCTTTTCAGACACCTATGCGGGTTTGACCTCACAATGTTAATTGTTGATTTAATTTTGCCACCCCGTTCAGCCAAAAAGGTAAAAATTTTCCGGTTGGCTTTTGGGTACCCCGGGGTTGCTCCGCGAAATAAAAATTGTAGGGCTTCCGGCTTCCTATACTACAACAGAAAGCCGCCGGCATTTCTGCCGGCAGCCCTGTCATGTTTCTTATTCAACTGACTACATGTACAGTTACTTGTTTTTTACCCTGGCCTGGGCCGCTGCCAGTCTGGCGATGGGGACCCTGAAGGGGGAGCAACTGACGTAGTTCAGGCCTGCCTGGTGGCAGAATTCTATTGAATTGGGCTCGCCGCCGTGCTCGCCGCAGATACCGATGAGGAGGCCGGGCCTTGTCTTTCTTCCCAGTTCCACCGCCATCTTCATCAGTTTTCCTACGCCCTTGCGGTCAAGCACTATAAAGGGGTCGTCGGCAAGTATCTTTTTGCCCAGGTAGTCGTTCATGAACTTTCCTTCGGCGTCGTCCCTGGAAAATCCGAGGGTGGTCTGGGTCAGGTCGTTGGTCCCGAAGGAGAAGAACTCGGCCTCATTGGCTATTTCATCGGCCAGCAGGGCCGCCCTGGGCACTTCGATCATCGTTCCCACGGAATATTCAAATTCCACACCCTGCTCAGCCATTACCTCTTTGGCCACATTGACGACCATTTCCTTGAGGTAGGCCAGTTCGTTGACATCTATTACCAGGGGTATTTCCACCTCGGGTATGACCTTGCAGCCCTCTTTGACCAGCATGGCGCTGGCCTCGAAGATGGCCCTGGCCTGCATGGCGTAAACCTCGGGATAGGTTATGCCCAGGCGGCATCCCCTGTGGCCCAGCATGGGGTTGAACTCGGACAGGGACCTTACCTTGCTTAGCAGTTCCTCTTTTTCCTCCAGTTCCTTTTGGCTGCCATTGGTAATGCTCAGTTTGGCTATCTCCACGGCCAATTCCTCGGCGTTGGGCAAAAATTCATGCAGGGGCGGGTCCAGTAGCCTGATGGTCACCGGAAGCGACTCCATAGCCTTCAGTATGCCGTAAAAATCTCCCCTCTGCATGGGCAGAAGCTTGGCCAGTGCTGCCTGGCGATCCTCCAGCGTCTCTGCCAGAATCATTTCCTGCACTATTGGGAGACGGTCCTGGGCCATAAACATATGCTCAGTCCTGGTGAGTCCTATGCCCTGGGCGCCGAATTCCCTGGCCTTGGCCGAGTCCTCGGGGGTATCGGCATTGGCCCTTACCTCCAGGGTGCGGATCTCGTCGGCCCAGCTCAGGAGTTCCTGAAATTCATCCGAAAGCACCGGGTCAATCATGGGCACCTTGCCCCGTATTACCTGGCCGGTAGCCCCGTCTATGGAAATCAGGTCTCCCTTTTTGAAGACAATGTCGCCCACGGTGAACTGCTCGTTCTGATAATCTATACGGATGGCCTCACAGCCGCAGACACAGGGTTTTCCCATGCCCCTGGCCACCACCGCGGCATGGCTGGTCATCCCGCCGCGGGAGGTAAGGATGCCCTGGGAGGCAACAATGCCGTGAATGTCGTCGGGTGTGGTCTCCGTCCTGACCAGTATTATGTTCCCTATCTCCTTGGCCGCCTTTTCGGCCTCGTCGGAATCAAATATTACCGCTCCTGAGGCCGCTCCGGGCGAGGCCGGCAGGCCTTTGGCGATAACATCAAGCTTGGCGGAGGAATCGATGCGCCTGTGTAAAAGCTGGTCCAGTTGGGCCGCCTCAACCCTGAGGATGGCCTCCTCCTTGGTTATCAGCCCCTGTTTTACCATATCCACCGCTATTTTGATGGCCGAGCTGGCAGTGCGCTTGCCGTTCCTGGTTTGCAGCATGTAGAGCTTGCCCCGCTCAATGGTGAACTCGATGTCCTGCATATTCCTGTAATGTTTTTCCAGCAGCTCGCAAATTTCTGTAAACTGCCTGTATATTTCCGGCATTTCCTTTTCCAGGGTGGCAATGGGCTGGGGAGTCCGGATCCCGGCCACAACGTCCTCACCCTGGGCATTGATGAGGTACTCGCCATACAACTGGTTGGCGCCTGTCGACGGGTCGCGGGTGAAGGCCACGCCGGTGCCGCTGTCGCTGCCCATATTTCCGAAAACCATCGTCTGAACGTTTACCGCGGTGCCCAGGTCGTCCGGTATTTTGTTTATTTTCCTGTAAACTATGGCCCTGTCATTGTTCCAGGAGTTAAAGACCGCATAGATGGCCATAAACATCTGTTCCACGGGGTCCTGGGGGAACGGTGATTTATGTTCCCGCTCAATAAGCTTTTTGTATTCCCCGATAACCTCCAGCCAGTCCTCGGCTTCCAACTGGTTGTCAAACTTGACGCCCTTTTTCTCCTTCTGCCCGTCCAGTATCCTTTCAAACTTGTGATGCTCAATTCCCAGCACCACATCGCCAAACATGTTCAGCAGACGGCGGTAACAGTCGTAGGCAAACCTGCGGTCGCCGGTATTTTTGGCCACACCCTCCACGGTCTTGTCATTAAGGCCGAGGTTGAGCACCGTGTCCATCATACCGGGCATGGAAATGGGCGCCCCGGACCTGATGCTTACCAGCAGCGGGTTTTCGGCATCGCCAAATTTTTTCCCTGTTTTCTTTTCAATTACCTGCAGGGCCTCCATGACCTGCTCTTTGGTGCCGGGCGGAAAATTCCTGTTCTGCACATAAAATTCCCTGCATGCGTCAGTGGTGATGATAAAACCCGGCGGGACGGGAATACCCAGGTTGGTCATTTCGGCAAGGTTGGCGCCCTTTCCCCCCAACAGATCCTTCATGTCCGCCCTGCCCTCTTCAAACAGGTAAACATATTTTTTACTTGACATTCCTCTCACCTCTGTAATAAATTTCTAAAACCCTGCTGGCCGTTTCTTCAACAGCCTTGCTGGTCACATCAATAATGGAGCAGCCGACCTTTTTCATTATCCCCTCCGCATACTCCAATTCTTTCAATATTCTGTCCATGCTGGCGTAGTCGGCGTGGGCGGTGAGTCCCAGTGTTTTCAGCCTTTCCTTGCGGATCTCGTTAAGGTGCTGGGGGCTGACCGTCAACCCGATCAACTTGTGGGGGGGAAGACTGAATATCTCCCGGGGCGGCGCCACCTCCGGAACCAGGGGAACATTGGCCACCTTGATCATCTTGTGGGCCAGATACATACATAACGGCGTTTTTGATGTCCTGCTCACCCCGATGATAACCAGGTCCGCCCTTTCTATGCCCCTGGGATCTTTGCCGTCGTCGTATTTAACGGCAAATTCCACGGCCTCCACCTTGCGAAAATATTCCTCGTCCATCTTCCTGACCAGGCCGGGCTCAAGCCTCGGAGCCTTTCCAATCACCCGTGTCAGGGCGTCCAGCATCGGCGTCATGATATCCACGGTAATCAGGTTGTACTTTTTCGCCTCATTAACCAGGGCCTCCCTGAATTCGGGAAGCACCAGGGTATAGGCAATAATGCTGTTGTAAACACTGGCCTCCTGCACAATATCGGGTATTTCCCCAATATCGTTGACATACGGAACTCTCCTGACATCCACGTTTCCGCCGTTGAACTGGCTGGCAGCCGCCTTTGCCACCAACTCAGCAGTCTCACCTATGGAATCCGAAATTATGTAAACTGTCGGCCGGCTCTTTTCCTCTAATTCTATGGGGGCCCCCTCCCTTACTACCTTTTCGGCCGGCAGGCACAGCCGGCCCTTAGCCCGGATTCCCCGGGGAATCAAGGCTGTTCCCCGAGCCCGACTTCCAGATCCTTGCCTTCACCCAGCTCAACAAATATCCGGGTCACATTGGTCTTGCTGAGCCGTCCAATAACCTCCAGGCCCGGACGGCCCTCACTGTCTTCACCGGGTCTTACCACTGGCATGGCGTCAATTTCATGAGTCAGGATCTTTTTCGCGGCCGACCAGACTGATTCATCCTCTTCGGTATAAACGATGTTGGGCATTCTGGTCATAATCACCCCTACCGGAAGTTTGCTCACATCATGCCCCCCAAGGGTGGTTTTCAGCAAGTCCTTGCGTGATATTGCCCCTTCCAGGAACCCCCCTTCCCTGACCACGAACAGGGTCCCCACATCGGCAATAAACATGGTCACCGCCGCATCATAAACCGAGCAGTCCTCATTCACCACCACCGGCACCGACTTGATGTAGCCCACCTTCACCTTGTGAAGTTTTTCCGCCACCATCCTGTCCGGCGTTTTTCCACTGTAAAAGTAGCCCACCCTGGGTCTGGAACTTAACAGCCCGGACATGGTTAAAATGGCCATGTCCGGCCTCAGTGTGGCCCTGGTGAGGGACAGCTTGTCGGCTATCTGCTCTCCGGTAATGGGACCATGTTTTTTGACTATCTCCAGAATGGCAATCTGTCGTTTGGTAAATTCCAAATTTAATCCGCCCCTTGAAGAGCATATGTGTCATACTGATTAATATTATATGTTCTTTTAATTATCCCTTCAAGGATGAAATTGTGTATTAATATTTTTTCTTTTCGTAAATAGGATATCTAACCGGCCACCACTATTTTACTCAGATCAGCCAGGGGAGATACCAGCAGAGCCACATTTTTGAGCAGGGAAAGCCTGTTGTCACGGACTTTTTCGTCCTCCACCATGACCATTACCGCCTCAAAAAATCTGTCCACCGGGTCCCTCAGGCCGGCCACCCTGCGCAGCACACCGCCGTAATCCCTTCCGGACAGCAATTCGCCCACCTCGCCGCAGGCCACCTTATAGGCCTGGTAGAGCTTTTCCTCGTCGGGACTTTCGAACAGCTGCGGGCTGACTTCCGTTCCATCGTGCTTCCTGGACAGGTTGTTGGCCCTGTTGTAGGCTGTTATCACTGCGTCAAAGGCTGGGTCGTCCCTGAACCTTTCCAGCGCCCCGACCCTCTGCGGAACACTGAGTATATCATCGGACCCCGCGGACAGCACAGCGTCCACAATATCGTAAGAACTGCCCCTGTCCAGCAGCATGCCCCTTACCCTCTGGCGGAAAAACTCCTCCAGGTCGTCCAGCACCGATTCCCTGCCTGCCTTGAGGCTGTATCTCCCCTCGTAGCCCTGCCAGGCCCTTGACGCCACTTCCCTTACAGACAGGACCAGCCCGCCGTCTATTATTATGTTACATATGCCCAGGGCCAGGCGCCTGAGGGCGTATGGGTCCTGGGATCCGGTGGGCTGAATGCCCACGGCGAAACATCCCACCAGGGTGTCGAATTTGTCGGCCAGGCCAAGCACCCTTCCCAGCGGGGTGGAGGGAAGCATGTCACCGGCAAAGCGTGGCAGGTAGTGTTCAAAAATAGCCACGGCCACCGCCTGGCTCTCTCCAGACCTGAGGGCATATTCCCTCCCCATCACCCCCTGCAGCTCGGGAAACTCATAGACCATGCTGGTAACCAGGTCGGCCTTGCACAGCCTGGACGCCCTGTCAATCTCCGGAGTGGAAAGCCCCAGCCTTTCACTTATAAAGGAGGCCAGTCCGGCGATCCTTTCCACCTTGTCATAAACAGTGCCCAGGCTTTCCTGCCAGACTATCTTTTTCAGCGCCGGCACGCGCTCAGCAAGGGGAGTCTTGAGGTCCTCCTCCCAGAAAAACGCCGCGTCGGCCAGCCTGGCCCTGAGCACCTTCTCATTTCCGGCCCGCACCGTCTCAATATGCCTGGCCACACCGTTGCGCACAGCAATAAATCTGGGCAGCAGCTTTCCCCCTGGGCTGGTCACCGGGAAATACCTCTGTTGCTCCCGCATGGCGGTGATGAGAACCTCCTTGGGCATCCTCAAATACGATTCGTCAAAGCTTCCCGCAAAGGCATGGGGGTACTCCACCAGATTGGTAATCTCCTCCAGCAGTTCTTCATCTATTTCCGCCACGCCCTTTTCGGCGGCGATAACCTGCTCCACCTGGGAACGGATCATCTCTTTTCTTTCCAAGGGGTCTACTATGACGAAGGCGTCTTTAAGCACCCGGAAATAGTCCTGCGGGCTTTCCACCTCCAGGGGACCGCTGCTGAGGAAGCGGTGGCCGTATGTAATCCGCCCGGACTCCCGCCCCGCCAGTAAAAACCCGACCACATCCTTCCCGTAAAGGGAAAGCAGCCACCTGATGGGCCTGGCAAACCTGAAGTCCCCGTCCCCCCAGCGCATCGGCCTGGGGAAATGAAGTCTGGTAATGAGATCCCGGCCAACTTCCGCCAAAACCTCTTCCGTCGGCCTTCCCTCCTCCACCTTCCTGGCAAAAACATATTCCACCGGGCCCACCGGCTTTACCACCAGGTCGGATATGTCCACCCCCTGGCTCCTGGCAAAGCCGAGAGCGGCCGGAGTCGGCTCGCCGGCGGAGTTGTAGGCCACCTTCAGGGCCGGCCCCTTGACCTCCTTGACCAGGGACTGCTGGCTCTCCGACAGCCCGGTTGCATAAACCGCCAGGCGCCTTGGGGTACCCACCGCCCGCACCTGCTCAAAATCAATTCTCTTTTCCTTTAACCGGGCTTCCGCCAGTTCCTTAAGCTGGTCCAGGGCCGGGCCCACAAAACGGGCCGGCATTTCCTCCGTTCCTATTTCAAGTAAAAAATCTTTCATTTCATTCAGGCCCCCTTTACCTTCAGCAAGGGATATCCCAGGCTCTCACGCTGCTTCACATACTGCTCGGCACATGACCTGGCCAGGTTGCGGACCCGGTGGATAAAGCCTGTCCGCTCGGTAACACTGATGGCCCCCCTGGCATCCAGCAGGTTGAAGGTATGGGAGCACTTCAGCACATAGTCGTAGGCCGGAAGAACCAGCCCCTTTTCATTAACCCTCAGGGCCTCCCGTTCAAACATGTCGAACATGCTGAAAAGCATTTCAGTATCGGCTTCCTCGAAGTTGTAGCGGGAGTGGTCCACCTCTCCCTGGTGGTACACATCTCCGTAGCTTATCCCGTCGACCCACTGGATGTCGTAAACACTGTCCTTTTCCTGTATAAACATGGCCAGCCTCTCCAGGCCGTAAGTTATCTCTGCTGATACCGGCCGGCAGTCCAACCCGCCGCACTGCTGAAAATAGGTGAACTGCGTAACCTCCATCCCGTCCAGCCAAACCTCCCAGCCAAGGCCCCAGGCGCCCAGGGTGGGGGACTCCCAGTTGTCCTCCACAAAGCGGATGTCGTGCATGTCCGGGTCGATACCGATGGCCTTCAGACTTTCCAGGTAGACCTCCAGCACATCGTCGGGGGAGGGCTTCAATATAACCTGGTACTGGAAATAGTGCTGCAGCCGGTTGGGGTTTTCCCCATACCTTCCGTCGGTGGGCCTGCGTGAGGGCTCCACATAGGCCACCCTCCAGGGCTCCGGCCCCAGGGCCCTCAGGAAAGTGGCCGGATTCATGGTGCCCGCACCCTTTTCCACATCATAGGGCTGCTGGATAATGCATTTCTGCCCTGCCCAAAAGCTGTTCAACGACATAATCAAATCCTGAAAGTTCAACTCCCGACCTCCTCAAACAGTTTACTGATATTATTTCAAATGCTGATACTGAGTGAATTCAGGGTCGGAATCCAGAAGTCAGGAGCCAGAAGTCAGAATAGTTTGGGCATTCCTTATATTTTCATTTTCTGATGGTGACGCTTGCGGCACGGGGAACCACCCCCAATTCCTAATTCCCAATTCCCACAAAACATGCGGCATGAGAGTCTGGATTCTGGCTTCTGGCTTCCGACCCCAAATCCACTCAGTATAAGTAAATTCCATTCTGAGTTCTGTCAAATTAAACACTCCCAAGGTAAAAACCTCCCGCCCCGGAAAAATCCAGGGACGGGAGGTCCTTCCCGCGGTTCCACCCTGATTGACCGCCTCGCCGGGCGGCCCATCTTTAAAAAAGCCAACAGCTCGGGAGTCCCTTCACACAGCCCGTTTTACCGGTTCACAGCCATCCCGGCTCTCTTTTAAAAACTCACTGCGCTACTTTTTCCCTCATTGCCGAATATTTTTTTCTTAATTTAACACTAACTGTGATTACAAGTCAAGGCCTTTATGGCATGCCTTGACGGCAAGCGGGAATGGTCACATCCTGCCGGCCATTCCCGCCCCGCGGTTTCTCTTTCTGCCCTTTCCCCGCCGCCAGAGGCCGACGCCGGCGCCCAGCGCATCAAACCAGGGGGAGCGCTTGGCCGGCCCCCTGGTTTCAGCCCCGGCACGGGGTCTTTCTGTCGCCGGCAGGGGCCGGCCGGTAAATTTCTCTTCTGTTCCAGGGAGAGGTGCGGCACCGCCCACCGAACCCCTCCCTAAGTAGGGCCCGAACGGGTATCCATCTCCCCCGCCGCGGGTTCTTGCCCTTTTCTGTCTATTTCAAGAGTATAGTTATTGGCCATGGCCGCAATGGTGCCCAGCGCACCCAGTACGGCCAGCTGGCTGCTGGCCAGGGCGCCCAGAAGGCCCACCGCCCCCACCGAGGCCGGAAACTCAAACACCGTCTTTTCTCCCTTATTGACCTTTATCCTGGTCTGCCTCCCCTTTTCCAGCATCCCCTTTACCTGGCTCCATACCTCCTGGCCCCGGCCGTGAAGTTTTTCCGATATATCACTGCCCTTTTCCTCGATGTTGATCAGGGCCTGCACAACGTCCCCGCCGGCGGCCTCCAGAGCTTCCCTGGCCTCCCTGTAGCTCACGCCGGACCTGGAGCGTATCAGATCAACTTTCTCAAGTTCATCCAAGAAGGTCCCTCCTTTTCAGCAGCAAATAAAATATTTTACCTCTGTATTTATTTAACCCTGACCAGGTAAAAATTATTCATTTGCCGCCTGACGGACCTCTGTCCACCATCTCCTCAAAGGCAGCCGACCTGATCCCCCTTTCCAGGCGATATTCAATAAAAGCCTTCATAACGGCCTTTATCTCCCTCCCCGCCGCCGGCCCGGTCACCAGCCGGGAAACATGTCCCATCTCCCAGCGCAGGAGAGTTTTTATATTTTCCAGCGTCCCCCTGGTGATTTCCATTGTATTGCCGGACTCCGGCCCGCACCCGGCGCAAACAACGCCCCCCTGGGCCGGTGAAAAAAAGACCCGTGGGCCGGCGGCCCCCCCGCCGCACATTACGCAGAAATCAAGGGCCGGGCGGTAGCCCAGAAGGGAAACCAGCTTTATTTCAAAGGCCCTGGCCAATATAAAGTCAAAACTCCCCCCCAGCAGGGAATAGGTTTCGCCGATCAGGTCATAAACACCGGGGTGGGGGTCCTCGTCCTGCATAAAGGCGTCAACCAGCTCCGCCATGTAGCTTGCCTTGGACAGGCTGTCCAGGTTCCGCCTGATGGCCGGAAACATGTCCAACCCCTCTCCCTGGCTGACCGAGTCCAGGTCCCTTCCCCTGCGCAGCAAAAGCCTGGAGCGGCTGAAGGGCTGAACAGCCCCCCTCTTCCTGCTGGACGGCTTTTCCACACCATGGGCGATAACCCTTTTCTTTCCCTCCTGCCTGGTGAAAAGGGTGAGAATCCGGTCGGCCTCCCTGGCCCTGACCGATTTTAAAACAATGGCGTCCACCATATACTCTTTCATCAATACTCCCCCGTCTGCAGCCCGGCCATACCCGTCAACCCTATATTCTTCAAAGGGCAAGGCACCTCCTGCAGGTACTTCCCAGTCTGCGCCGCACCAGTCCTTTCATTTTTTGGCGGCAGGGGGTAAAATATTGAGTGAACCCGTTCAGCCGGGCTGAACATTGGGGCCTCAGAAGGAGATGCAACCCCACCTGAAGTAAAAAAAGCAACTCCGGCAGGTAGAAGCGGGAGTCTTGGGAATAAGGTAAAATGCAGGGAGAATAAATGTCATGCGCGTGGTACTGGGAATAACCGGGGCATCGGGAGCGGCATACGGCCTGGAAATACTGGAACAGCTTCACAGGCACTCGGTTGAAACACACCTCATAGTAAGCAAGTGGGCAAGGGAGACCATTGCCGGCGAGACCGGCCGCACATACGATCAACTGCTTTCCAGAGCCTTCCGGCACTACGGCCCCGGGGAAATGACCGCCGGACCGGCCAGCGGATCTTTTCTGCACAGCGGAATGGTAATAGCCCCCTGCAGCATGAAAACCCTGGCCTCCATCGCCGCCGGGTTCGCGGACAATCTGATCACCAGGGCGGCCGATGTCACCATTAAAGAAAGGCGCCCCCTGATACTCCTGGTCAGAGAAACGCCCCTCAGCCCTATTCACCTTGAAAATATGTTAAAGCTGGCCCGTCTGGGCGTGGTGATCATGCCCCCCGTCCCGGCCCTTTACACCCGGCCGGCCACCCTGGACGATATCATCAGGCACACAGCCGGCCGTGTCCTGGACTGCCTGGGCATAGAAAACCAACTGGTCCCCCGCTGGGGGGAATAACCGGCCTTTGGCCGGTGCCGCTGTTCCAGCGGCAGGAATCCAGAATCCAGACCTGAAAGTAATACCCTCAAGCCAATTAAATCCACTTTCTTACCCTGAATACAAGGTACATCCAGCCGGAAACACCTATCAGGCCCAGCGTTATGGCCAGGGTGGATATGTTGCTTTGCTGGGCCGGAAGGGGCACATTCATACCGAAAAAGCCCGTTAAGAAAGTAAGGGGCATGAAAATGGTGGATATAACCGTAAGAATACGCATGGTTTCGTTGGTCCTGGCGCTAATGATGGAGTCATAGGTGGCCAGTGCGCCGTCCACCAGGTCTCTGAAGCTGTCGATGGAGTCTATGATGCGCTCGGTATGGTCCAGCAAATCCAGGTAGTAGGGTTTGTTTTCCTCACTTATATTAAAGGTGTAATTGCCGTTGCCGGTGGTAAAAATCCTTTTCTGGGGCAGTATTGCCCTCCTTAAGGCCAGGGTTGTCCTCTTCAGGCTGAGGAATTCCTCGGTGACCTCCCTGGTGGGGCCGCTGTACAGGTCGTCCTCCAGTTCCTCCACCCTCTCATTGATACGGTTCAAAACAGGGAAATACTTATCGGTAATGCCGTCCAGAATAGTATACAGGAAAAAGTCCGGTCCCTTTTTCATGACCTCCCTGTCATTGGAAAGGCAGGCCCTGGCAATTCTCCCCAAAGTCGGCAGTGTGCGCCGGTGAAGGGTTACCACGAAATTTTCTCCCAGGTACACATTGAGCTGCTCCAGTGAAATTTCCTCGTCGCTTTCCTCCTCGTACCTGAGGGCATGGAGGGTAAAAAAATAGTACCCGTCATAATTGTCCACCTTGGCCCTTGGGCTGTAGCTCAGGCAGTCCTCCACCGAAAGAGGGTGGAAGTCGAAAATCCTGGCAATTTCATTGGCCTCGGCATCAGTAAAGCTAAAAAGATCCACCCACATCAGGTTATCGTTGTTCCTCAAAAAATCCTTTTTGGCGAGATCAACGTCATGTATAATACTGTCTGTGGAAGAATCATATAAATAAGTTTTGATCAATAGACTCACCCCCGGGGTATTATTCCAGTTTTAATACCCCGCACCTGTTATATGCCTGATTATTCGCGGCAGGCGCGGGGAGGGTTGTTTAAATTTTCCCGCCGTTCGTCGGTAACGGTCGTCCATCCCCGATCACCTCCCTCATTCCCCGAATATTTTACATACCTTTAAAAAACCTACCGCTTAAAATAAAAACCGCCAGACTGATCCCAAAGTGCCCGGCACTTGGCCGGAAAGATTAAGTCTTACCGGTATTGCGGCAGGTAGAGCACCCGCAATGAAAAAGCTTTAGCGGACCTTTTAATTCTATACCCGATTGAAAACCGAGTCAATCAACAACCCCCGTACTACTGTATCCCATCAATTCTCTCAAACTTATACCCTTTATCTTCAAATGTCTTGAACAGCCTGTGCAGCACCGACATGTCCGAATAAGTGTACTGGGGATAGCCTTTACTCCCGCTTATCAAATTTATATATTCAAACTCAATGCTGGGATGGAAAAAGAAACTGGCCAGGTCGCCCTGGGGGAGATTATTTATCTTCCCTATCATATTGTCGGTGTCATACTTCCCGTTCACGTAGTTGAGCGGGGTGGGAACATACTTTACCACCCTGTCGCCCTGTTTAACCCGCTCTATTTTCTTGGTGCCGCCCGGGGTGAAATCATATAAGCAGTCGAAATATTCCCCCATTATTTCATGCTGTTTTGGAGTGGCGACATAGTGGGGGCTCTCAAAAAACCCCACCGGAATTTCAAGTTTCCGGGCGGCGGCAATAGCGGCTTCCAGCCTTGCTCTGGTTTCTTTCTCCCCCTTGTACGCCTTATCTCCGAACTCGACCCCGTCTATGCTGGCCTCGTCCCCGTACTGGTGGGTATAGCCATGCAGGCCTATGATTCCGTTCCTGCCTGTCAGATAGTCCAGTGTGTAGACAAAGTCGCTATTATACAGGGTAATGTTCCGGGAAGGGTCATTGTCGATTCCCTCCTTGGGATTGACATACCTGGGAACCCAGGCCACGTAAAAGGGAATGTTTTTGGAATACAGGTAATCGGCAATCACCCTGAGCTTTTCCAGCGACTGGGCGGTCTGGTATCTCTGCCCGGCGGTGATGTCCTCCAGCCTGATCAGGGCCGGCTTTCCTGTTTTCACCCCCTCCCGGGGGGTTATTTTTTCACGGTTATTAAAAAGCATAATAGTATTATTGCCGTAATCCCAGGCCACCTTCATATCAAACAGCCTGGAAAAGTCATAAACAGAAATATAAACGGCGTCATTCATCACCAGTATCTTTTTCATATCTACCGCTGTGCCCTTAACGATGCATGAACCGGCCGCGCCGTCTATTTCCGCCGTGCGGTTGTTTATGGTTACCGTTGCCCTGCTGCCGATTACTGAAGCGCTGCCGCCCATTTTAAAGGCCATATCGGCCACCGGCAGGTAATACCTGTTGTTCCTGTTATACAGGGGCAAATCCGGCTTGATGTCTTCGCCCTCATACTTTATGCCGATGCCGGCCTTAATAATGTCATCCGCCGGCACCGCAATATCGGCGGCATTTTTCCCGCCGCGGACTCTCTCATAAAATCTGAAGCCGAAGTAAGGAACAGATATCATAACCAAAAGAATAGCCAGTAAAACAATCAGCCTGAAATATCCCTGTATTTTTCCCCGAGTCATAATATTATCAGCCTCCGGCGGTTGCAATTGCACATGTTTGATATATTATAACAAATGTTGCAGCACTCTTCCCGGGGTCCGGTTATGAAACAGCCCCCGGCTATTCCGAAAGGTACCCGAAATTCCTAAGCTGCTTTTCATTGTTGCGCCAGTCGGACTTTACCTTTACCCATAGCTCCAGGAAAATTCGGGAGCCAAAAAGGGACTCCATTTCCTCCCTGGCCCTTTTCCCCACCTCTTTAAGCATGCCGCCATTTTTCCCGATCAGTATGCCCTTCTGGGAATCCCTTTCGGTGTATATAACGGCATTGACCACCACCAGGCCGCCGGACTTTTTGACAATGTCCTCCACCACAACGGTAACGGAGTGGGGGACCTCCTGGGATGTAAGCTGCAGCACCTTTTCCCTTATTATTTCCGACATGATGAAGCTTTCGGGCCGGTCTGTAATCATTCCCTCGGGATAATACCTTGGCCCGGCCAGAAGATAGCTCACAATAAGCTCTGTAAGCCTGTCCGTGTTTTCCCCCGTCAGTGCCGATACCGGGATAATCTCCCTGAACCCGTAAAGGTGCCTGTAACTTTCAATCAGCGGGAGTATACCGCCCTTGGGCAGCAGGTCTATCTTGTTCATTACCAGAAAAACAGGCGTGCTGATGCCCCTGAACTGCTCTATTATGTACCTGTCTCCCGTGCCCGGCTCCACGGCCTCGACCATAAACAGTATTATGTCAACCTCTCCCAGCACCTTCAGGGCCAGGTCCACCATGTGCTCTCCCAGCCTGTGTCTGGGCTTGTGAATGCCGGGTGTGTCCAGGAAAACCACCTGGGAATCATCCCTGTTGAGAATAGAGTGTATCTTGTGCCTGGTGGTCTGCGGCTTGTCCGACATGATGGCCACTTTGCGGCCCACCAGCCGGTTCATCAAAGTGGACTTGCCCACATTGGGCCTGCCCACAAGGGCCACAAATCCGGATTTGATATTACCTTCAACGGGCAACAGGAATCACCTCATTATTCATTTGCCTGGCTCTCCCCCGGGGGAAGGCTGAATTTTCCCGGCAGAAGATCTCCCACCGTGCCGACCTCATATTCTCCCCTGCTGTTGCACATGTATACCCTGATGCCGTCGCCGAATTCGGCCAGCACCTGCCGGCAAGCGCCGCACGGAGAACAGTAATCCTTGCTGTCCGATATCAGCGCAATATCGGTGATATCCCTGTCCCCCTCGCTCACAGCCTTGAATACAGCCACCCTTTCCGCACAGCAGGTCAGCCCGTAAGAGGAGTTTTCCACGTTGCACCCGGTGTATATTCTTCCTCCCCGGGTCATAGCCGCCGCCCCCACCCTGAAGCGGGAATAGGGGGCGTATGCCTTCTCCCTGGCGGACATGGCCCTGGCAATAAGTTTCTCAACAGCTTCCCGCCGGATTTCCACCACCAAAACCCCTTTTCTGCTTACTGTAACAGTATGCGCCATATACGCGGCATAAACACTATAAATCCTATGGCCGCCGAAAATATAACCGCCAGCAGCACGGCTCCGGCCGCGGCGTCCTTGGCCCTTCCGGCCAGCGGATGGCGTTCGGTGGTAATTAAATCCACAGTGGACTCTATAGCCGTGTTGATGACCTCCGCCACCATGACCATGGCGATGGCCACAAGGACCAGCGCCATCTCCAGCGGGCTTATCCTGAACAGGACTGCGGCCGCCAGAACCAGCAGCGCCGCCAGGATATGAAATTTCATATTCCTCTGGCCGGCGACCACCCACCTGATGCCGCTGACGGCAAAAGAAAGGCTTTTGAAAAAAGTAACCATATGCGGCTATTCCTTTCCCATCCCCAGGGCGCTCAAAACCGCCTCTTCCTTTTCCCTCATTACCGCGCGCCCCTCCTCGTCCTCATGATCATAGCCCAGCAGGTGCAGTATTCCGTGGGCTGTGAGGTAGGACACCTCCCGGTGCAGCCCGTGCCCGAACTCCTCCCCCTGCCGCCTGGCTGTCTGGAGAGATATCACCACGTCCCCCAGCAGGTCCTCCCCGCCGGGGTCCGGCATCTGTTCACCCTCATGCTGGGAAAAGGACAAAACGTCCGTTGCCCTGTCCATACCGCGATAATCGCGGTTTAATTCCCTTATATAGTCATCCCCGGTAAGCAGCACGCTGACCTCGACACCGTCGCCACGGCCCTCGGACCGCAGGACCTCAAGCGCCACCTTTTCCACCAGCGCCTCCAGGTCCCCGTCAAACGGTACCTCCTCCTGCATGTTGCTTATTAGAACCGCCATGCTTTATCTTTCTCCTCTCCATCTCCTTGGACATATCAGGGTATTCCACCCTGGAATGGAAAATCCCGCTGAGCACCTTGAGGAAAGACTCCGCTATCTTTTCCAGGTCCTTGAAGGTCAGCTCGCACTCATCCAGCTGGCCATCCATCAACTTATCCCTGAGTATTTTACGCACCAGGCTCTCCACCCTGCCGTGGGTGCGGTTCTGCATGGACCGCACCGCCGCCTCCACCGAGTCGGCCAGCATAACAATGGCGGCCTCCTTGCTCTGGGGCTTCGGGCCCTCGTACCTGAATTCGTCCTCTTCAATATTATTCCCACCCATCTCCCTTGCCTTGTGGTAAAAATATGTCACCAGGCTGGAGCCGTGGTGCTGCTCTATAATATCCGTTATGGCCTTGGGCAGCTTGAACTCCCTGGCCAGTTCCAGACCGTCCTTTACGTGGGACGTGAGGATGAGCGTACTCAGGGTGGGAGCAATCTTATCATGGGGATTATCGCTGGATAATTGGTTTTCTATGAAAAAATACGGCCTCTTTATCTTTCCTATATCGTGATAATAGGCGGCCACCCTTACCAGCAGGCTGTCCCCCCCCACCATATCCGCGGCGGACTCGGCCAGGTTGCCCACAATTATACTGTGGTGATAGGTGCCCGGGGCCTCGGTAAGCAGTTTTTTGAGAAGGGGATTGCTGGGGTGGGACAGCTCCAGCAACCTCACGGAGGAGGTTATGCCGAAGGCGTTTTCCAGATAAGGCAAAGACCCGTTGGTCAGAACAGAGGAAAGTATGCCGTTAATCACCCCGAAGATAAGGGCCGAGCTGAAAACGATATACAGGGGCAAATTGCTGACCAGCCCCATGATTATTATGGCCACCACCGTGGCGGCGCTGGTGTAAAAGCCGGCCCGGGCAAGATCGCCCCGCTGACTCAGCTTGCTCACGCTGTATACCCCGGTAATCCCGCTGACAAGCCCCACCAGGCCGAAATTGACCCCTTCGGCCATAAGTGCCAGTATAAAGCTGATCAGGCTGACCACCAGCACCGCCAGCCTGGAGTCAATAAGTATCGCCACCAGCATGCCGGCGGTGCCCACCGGGACCATGTAGCCCAGCAGCGCCCCCATATGCGGGGACCTGGCCAGTTCGATGGCCAGTATGCCCTTGGCCAGCGCCAGTGTAACCACCACAATTATGCCCAGCAGGTAAAGCACCCCGGCATTCATGTAGATCTCCCGGCACTGCTGGTACAGGTAAAAGAGCACCACCACCATCAGCAGGGCCACCAGCAAGGCGTTGCCTATAATCTCCTGCCAGGGAACACCGCCCCTGGACAGGCCCAGGGCCTCCAGCTTTTCAACCTGCTCCTGGGTAACCACCTCACCCGCCCCCACAACCTTTTCCTGGCTGCGGACGGTTACCATCACCGGCGGCTCGGAGTCCCGGACGGCCTGCTGGGCCTGCCGGGTCTTTTCAGCATTAAAAAAGGTGTTGGCCCTCAAATAGTGACCCACCAGCCCCTGCCCCAGCTCAATATAAGCGGCGGGCAGCCTGGTTTCGGAAATCTTGCCGTTTATTTTTTGCACGGCGTCATTAAGATTCTGGTCGGTCACCCCTGATTTCATCCAGACGGACACCTGATCGTTTATTACGGCCTTCAATGTTTCCAGGCTCTGGCCGTTTTCCCGGACAAGGGCCCTCTGGGATGCCTCCGACAGTGCAAAGGGAACAACGGCACTGAGCCGTTTAATTTTTTCCCCTTCGCTCTGGGCCTGATCCTGCTGGATAGTGGATATATCCTCAATTACCGTCCCCATGTCTTTCAGCACCGCCGCCTCCACCTCTTCATGGCGGTCATACTGCATGGGGACACTTTCCGCCGCCTTCTTTCTGTTTTCCTCCGTAGCGGCCTTGTCCTCAAAAACCACGGTCCTGGGGGCAAATATATTCTCCCTGGAGACGTCCCCCACCTGTAAATTAACCTTGCCGGGCACAAAATTGGCGGTGATTAAAAATGTCGATAACAAAAAGAACAGCACCGCAGCACTGCCCCTGCGAAATATCCTCTTTTTAAATAAATAAGACAGCCCGTTGAGAAATCTGCTTCTCACAGGTTCCATAAATGCCATAGGATAATCCCCCGTCTCAGGTTTCCCCGCCGGATTCATCATACGCCATAATGATATCCTGCACAAGGGGGTGGCGAACTATATCTTCGCCCGTCAGGTAATGAAATGCAATTCCCTTTATACCGGTCAGTATCTTTTGGGCGTGAACAAGGCCCGACACCTGTCCCCGGGCCAAATCTATCTGGGTGACATCACCCGTTATAACAGCACTGGACCCAAAGCCCAGCCTGGTCAAAAACATTTTCATCTGCTCCATGGTGGTATTCTGGGCCTCATCCAGGATAATAAAGGCGTCATCCAGCGTCCTGCCCCTCATATAGGCCAGGGGGGCTATCTCAATAATGCCCCTTTCCAGGTACTTCTGGGTCTGTTCCATCCCCAGCATGTCATAAAGGGCATCATAGAGCGGCCTCAGGTAAGGATCCACCTTTTCCTGCAAATCTCCGGGCAGAAAGCCCAGCTTTTCACCGGCCTCCACCGCCGGCCTGGTCAGAACCAGCCTGTGCACCTCCTTGCCGCGGAGGGCCCGTATGGCCATGGCCACAGCCAGGTAGGTCTTGCCGGTGCCTGCCGGCCCGATGGAGAAAACTATATCATGTTTCCTTATTGCTTCCAGATAGGCCTTCTGGCCGATGGTCCTGGGCTTTATCTGCCTGCCCCTGGCGGTCACAAGGGATATATCCGTGGCCAGGCTGGAAAGCGCACCCTTAACCCCCGCCTGGGCCGATTTCAGCGCATAGTTTATTTCATGCAGGGTAAGCCTGTTGCCGGCCCGGTAAAAATTCTGAAGCTGGTCAAACACCTCCCCGGCAATGGACACCTGCTCGGGTTTTCCCAGAATAACCAGTTCCTCGCCACGGACCACCACCTTAACCCCCAAAATCTTCTCTATAAAGGCCAAATGCTCATCGTTGCGCCCGAATATTTCGGCAGCCGCACCGATATCTTCAAGAACAACCCTTGCCTCGGTATTATCCTGCAATAAATAAATACCTCCCAGTAAAGCCGTCAGTATTTCATCACAATTTCAGTCAATATTTCGCAAGCCGGCGCCCGGGCCGGGGGCCCGGGAGAATGTTGCAAAACCCGTTTGGAGGACATCAGACATCAGGCATCAGTTTGCCAAATTCCGCCGGAGGCCGGCCTCCTAGGGCTGCAGAGGTTTTTCCACCCCTATATCCTCCAGTGTTTCCACATACACCTTTACTCTTACTATATTCTCGGCATTCCTGGAGGACACCTCCGCGGTTTTTTCTTCCGTAATGCGGGCCTCGTCACCCATTTGCGCGCCGACCGACTCCCTGGCTATACCGCGGGCTATTTCCAGGGCTTGCTGGCGGGTCCTCTTTTCCCGGTAGTTTTCAATTTCATAAAATTTTTCAGATATTACTTCGACGGGTATTGATAGATTCCTCCAACCGGGCAGTTTTTTAACCTCCCTCTCGGACTCGAACCTCTCAAAACCTATTTCACGCTCACCTGATATGATTATTTCCCTGCCTCGAATTTTAATGCAAACCCTGGAAGCAACCCTGCCGGTCCTTCTGACTCCCTCATCCACCAGGGGGGCCTCCCCGTAGCCCTCGTACCAGACCCTCGCCCTCACTACCCCCCGGGCGTGAACATAGGTGGGAGGCGCCACGGGGGTCGGCAGCAGTTGCTCATCGGCGGAAGGGGCCGTATTCTCTTGCTCCGGTGGGGGAATAATCCCGGATATCAGCTCCTGCCCCGGCAAAACGGTATCACCCTCCTTGACCAGGGGGTTCCCCACCAGGACCAGCACCTCCTTGACCAGTCCGGCCTTTTTGGCCACAATGCTGGCCGGGGGCTGCGCCTGTTTCTGGACGATTATCTTCTCGGCAATTTCAACCGTCACCTTGGTGCCTCTCATGCTGACGCCGACATAGGACACGGCGGGAAATCTTTCCCGGATTACACTCTCCACCTTTTCCCCGTCAATCCTGTACTTGACCGTCCCCACCCTGAGCCCGGCATCGGCGGCGGCCTTTAAAATATCCTCCGTGGAGATGGTCTTGTTGCCCTCTATATCGATAAACCAGATAAAGGAGCTGAGCACAAACAGGCCCAGCAGAAAAACCGCCACGCCTATTATTACAGACTTTCTTTTTTTAAGCCTGCTGATGATAAAGGGAAGCCCCCGGCGGCCGCGGAAATCAAAGCGGCTCCCGGTGTTCCTGCCAATGTGCCGCAGCGGCCTGACCGAGCCCAGCCTGGTCTTGACAAAGATCTCATTCTTCCCCACCCTCTTGATGTCCCACAGGAAAATACCCCTGCCGGCCGCCATATTAAGGAACTTCTCCGGACTTTCCCCCCTGACCAGAATGTTTACATAACCGAACAAGAAAGAAATAAGCCTGAAAAGAAACAACCCTCATCCCCCCATCAACACCGCTGTGACCAACCGGAAGGCTAACGGACAAAACGCACCGATTTGATTTTTCCCTCGAGAAAGATCTCTTCCGGGAGCAGATTTTTTAAAACCATCCGCTCCCCCGTCACCTCCAGCTCGTAGTCACCCACACTTACCCTCACGCACTCCTCCGTATATTCAACAATGCCCCGGTGGTTCTCGATAAAAAGCTGAATGTCCCCCACCATGACCACCTTGGGCAGGTCCATAATAATATCGCTGGGTATCTCCAGAATATCCGACACCTGTCTCTTAACCCTTTTCTTGAAGTCATTCCAGGCCATAAAAAAACCTCCCTCGGGGAATATATATGAAAAAATCAGGAAACTGATTACTAATAAATGGATGCCTCCCGCCCAAAGGATTTATTTATCTTGATAACCCTTTATATAAAAAATATTTATGGACGCAGCACAAATGCCGCCCCGGTGGTAATATAAAACTGGTTTTTAGAATAACCGGCCTTTGGCCGGTGCCACCTTACAGGTGGCGGAATCCAGACCCCCATGCCACTTTTTAAAGTGGCGCCATAAATGATGAAAAAGAAAGGAATGCCCATAATTCTGGCTTCTGGCTCCTGACTTCTGACTCCTGGCTCCCGACAACGATTTCACTCAGAATCAGTAATTTTCAGGGCAGAATCTCATGCCAATATGTTGGCACCATTGGGGGTAAGAATTAGGGACATATTTTAAACCACAGACGGCCGCAGCGATCACGAAAGAATGGCTACAAGGAATGCTCACAACCCTTCTGGATTCTGGATTCTGAATTCTGAATTCCCGACAAATCATTCAATCAGAATAAGCTATTTTGCCAAGGGGGGAGAACAGTGGCTGAAGCAATAAGGCTGACCCAGATGACAAAGGCCTCGGGGTGAGCGGCAAAGATGGCGCCTGCCGCCCTGTCGCAGGTACTGCGGCAGCTTCCTCAAATAAACGACCCCAACCTGCTGGTGGGGACATCCACCTCGGATGACGCCGCGGTGTACAGGCTCCGGGACGACCTGGCCCTGATACAGACCGTGGACTTTTTCACCCCGGTGGTGGATGACCCCTACACCTTCGGCCTGATAGCGGCGGCCAACTCCCTGAGCGACATATACGCCATGGGGGGAAAGCCCCTGCTGGCGCTTAACATCGTCTGCTTCCCCGACTGCCTCCCCCCCGCGGTGCTGGAGGAAATACTGAGGGGAGGCGCCGACAAGGTGGCCGAGGCCGGCGCCATAATAGCCGGCGGCCACACCATCCAGGACAACGAGCCCAAATACGGCCTGGCTGTGACCGGCCTGGCCCACCCCCGGGACATAATGTCCAACGCCGGGGCAAGGCCTGGCGACCTGCTGGTGCTCACCAAGCCCCTGGGCACAGGAATAATAAACACCGGCGTAAAGGGTGAGCTGGCCCCGGAGGAATCCATCCGGGCCGCCGTAAAAACCATGCAGGAGCTGAACCGGAAAGCGGCGGAAATAATGGCTGCGCACGGGGCAAACGCCTGCACCGACATTACCGGCTTCGGCCTTCTGGGGCATGCCGCGGAAATGGCCGGGGCCAGCGGGGTTTCCCTGGCCGTCTGGCCGGATAGAGTCCCCGTTCTCCCCGGAGTGCGGGACCTTGCCTCCATGGGCATGATCCCCGCCGGGGCCTACGCCAACCGGGACCACATGGCGGGGCGCTACAGCGGAAGCCGGATAAGCCCGGAAACCACAGCCATACTGTTTGACCCCCAGACCTCGGGGGGGCTGCTTATATCCATCAACAAAATAAAGGCTGAGGCAATGCTTGAGGAAATGGTCCGGGAAGGCGTCCCGGCAGCCATAGTCGGTGAGGTAAAAGAAAAGGGGACCAAACTGATAAAGCTTGTTTAAAAAGGAGAAGAAAAAGCATGTCCGAAAAAATAGATCTGGACTGCCGGGGAATGGCCTGCCCCCACCCGGTAATCAACACAAAAAAAGCCCTGGACTCCATAAGCGAAGGAACCGTTACCACCCTGGTGGACAACGACACCGCCAGGGAAAACGTCACCCTCTTCGCCAAGAACGCCGGTCACGGGGCAATTGTGGAAAAAGAGGGCCGGGACTATAAAATAACCATAACCAAGGGCCGGGCACAGGCTGCCGGGGAGCGCCCCGCCGGACCTGTTCCCTCTGCGGAAAAGGCCGGGCACGGAATAGTTTACTTTATCACCAGCAACATGCTGGGGCAGGGATCCCCCGACCTGGGGCAGGTATTAATAAAAAGCCTCATGGTAACACTGAGTGAAATGAATCCCCCCCCGGAGGCCGTCCTTTTCCTCAACAGCGGGGTGATGCTCACGTGTGAGGGCTCCCCGGTACTGGAACAGCTCAATTCCCTTTCCCAGAAAGGGGTTGCCCTGGTGTCCTGCGGCACCTGCCTGGAATACTACAAGCTCAAAGACAGCCTCAGGGCCGGCAATATAGGCAACATGATGGTAATAAACGACTATCTCACCGGCAGCTCAAAGGTAATAACAGTGGCATAATGCTAATAAGCATTAACTCCAGGTCTGCCCTGAAAATTCTTATACTGATTTAATCAGGGGTCAGGAATCCAGAATTCAGAATTCAGAATTGCGGGCATTCCTTTCGGGGGACCCTTAAGCGACATGCATCCGGGGGGAGTGTTCAACCCCGGGCGGAATTTATCGGAGGCTGCTACAGTCTCTTAACGACTGAGCCCAAGGACTGACAATTTGGCGGCTGGACGCCGCCAAAAGCCTGAGAGGAGCTGGACGCGACTTTCGAAGGCGGTTGGCAGTCCTTTGGCGACCGAGTTTAGAGACTGTTGCAGCCGGAGATGA
>JBMOPF010000070.1:0-2415 GCA_049325075.1 Bacillota bacterium
GGTGGCCATCACCCCGGCCGCGGGCTTCGTCTCTCCCCTGTCATCCATAGTCATAGGCCTGGTGGCCGGTGTTCTGTGTTACCTGGCGGTAAGCGTGGTCAAGAAGAAGCTGGGCTACGACGATTCCCTGGATGCCTTCGGGGTGCACGGCTTCGGCGGTACCTGGGGGGCCCTGGCCACCGGTATATTCGCCTCCAAGGCCGTTAACGAAGCCGGGGCGGACGGACTGCTGTTCGGCAATCCGGCCCAGCTGGGGATCCAGGCCGCCGGCGTGGCGGCCACCATAGCCTTTGCCGCGGTGGCCACCCTGATCATCCTGAAGGCGGTGGGTTTGGTAACCAGACTCAGGGCCACCGAGGAAGAGGAGGAGCTGGGACTGGACCTGACCATCCACGGCGAGGACGCCTACCCCGATATCGTGGCGGGGTCGGTTTTACAGAGGGGTTTCCCCTCCGGAACGGTTCAGCTGAATTCAATTTCCCCGGGCGTGGAGCTGAAATAAGAAAGGGATGGTGTTGATGAAAAAAATTGAGTGTGTACTGCGGCCGGGCAAGCTGGAAGAGGTGAAAGAAGTCCTGAACCAGCACGGGGTTCAGGGCATGACGGTCTCTCAGGTTATGGGCTGCGGGCTGCAAAAGGGCCGCAAGGAGGTGTACCGGGGAACCGAACTGACCATAAACCTCCTCCCCAAGGTAAAGCTGGAAGTAGTGGTTCGCGACAGGGACGTGGACGAGGTGGCGGCCTTGATCAGAAATGCGGCTGTTACCGGGGCTATCGGCGACGGAAAGATATTCATCACCAACGTGGAGAACGCCATCAGAATAAGAACCGGTGAAACCGGTGAGGATGCCATATAATCCTCCTGATTCCTCCTCTATAACCTCTCTCCCTTTTGATGCTATTTACATTACAGCCCTTTTAACGGGCTGTTTTTTTGTATTAAAATAAAAAACATATTGATTATTAATATGTTATGTACTACTATTATATATAACAATGTACATAAAAACGGAGGTGCAAAATGGGACATTTACAGTTCGCCAAGGAGGAAATATACCGGGCCCTGGCCCGGCGCCTGGATAAGAACCCGGTGGGAGCCGTTATTACAGACACCCTGATGGAGATCCTGTACCTCATGTACAGCGAAACCGAAGCTGCCATAGGCTCAAAGTTCCCCATGCTTCCGGCCACCGTCGACAAGATCTCGGCTGTCACCGGGATTAGCCCCGGGGAGTTGAAGGGCCACCTGGAGAACATGGCCGAAAAGGGGCTGGTGGTGGACACCCACCGGAATGGGACCACCTATTACTCCCTGTCTCCGATGGTGGTGGGATGGTTTGAATTCACATTCATGAGGGTTACAGACAAGCTGCCCATGGGTGAACTGGCCAGGCTTTTCAACCAGTACCACCATGAAAAGGGAGTGGCAGAGGAGTTCTTCGGGGCCGACACCAAGATGTTTCGCGTCTGGCCCTACGAGAGCCGCATTCCCGCGGAGGTCCGGACCGAGGTGCTGACCTACGAAAAGGCTTCCGAAATGATCAGGGATTCCGGGGGGGGCTCCCTGACCATGTGCTACTGCCGCCACCAGGCCAGGCACTTGGGGAGGGCCTGCGACAATCCGGTGGAGGATGTGTGCACCAGCATGGGAAAGGCATCGGAATTTCTGGTCAGGAGGGGGTTCGCCCGCCCGGCCACGGTGGATGAACTCCTGGCAGTGCTGGAAAAAACCGAGAAGCTGGGCCTGGTCCATATGGCGGACAACGTCCAGAACAACCCCGCGTTTCTCTGCCATTGCTGCGGCTGCTGCTGCGGGGTTCTCGGGTCCATAAAGCACTACGGCGTAATGTCGGTTCATCCCAGCAACTTTATTCCCCTGGTGGACCGGGAAAAGTGCGTGGGCTGCGGAATATGCGCCAAAAGGTGCCACATCGGGGCCATTGAGGTTGTGGAGGCCGTTCCCGGAGACAAAAAGAGCAGGAGGTCCTTTGTCAGGGAAGACCTGTGCATCGGCTGCGGAGCCTGCCTGGCCGGGTGTAAAAAGGAGGCCATCGGCTTCGTCCGACGGAAAACCATCCATGTGCCCCCCAAAAACAAGAAGGATCAGATGATGCAGATAGCCGCCCAGAAGGACAAGTTAAAACACTTTATGGAATAAAATGATTTTTGATTATACCCTGCCACTTTGCTGCCAGGTCAGGGTACCCCGGCGATCCGGGGGCGGTTAAAACCGCGAGTTCTTCTGCTGAAATCAAATACACCGGCTTATAGCCATTTTGTTCTATGCTCTCGATAATTCCAAGGAGCCGCTCGACATTGCAGGTTCGGCAGTGCTGCCTGGTAAGCAGGCACTGATCGCAGGCCCTCTCCAGGTGAGTTTTAATTTCATTAAAATCCGAATCATAAAACATAAAA
>JBMOPF010000071.1:0-2404 GCA_049325075.1 Bacillota bacterium
GACGCAGGACGCGGACGGCAGCCTGAACCGGCGCATGGACGCGACGTTGAGGGCGGCCGGCAGTCCTTTGGCGACCGAGTTTAGAGACTGTTGCAGCCGGAGATGATGCAGCCGGGGTTAACACTCCCCCTGCCCGCAAGCGACACCAAAGCGGCCCTAAAGATAAAGTTATGCATCATGCTTTTTCATCCTCTGCTGGTGCCGCTTGCGGCATGGGCAACTACCCTTGCTTATACCGAGATCCTTATCGGTCGGAAGTCAGAAGCCGGGAGTCTATCCATTTTTATCAAATCCTCTGAAGATAAAAACATGTCCTTTTCAATTTTTTACCTTTAAGGACTACCCAATACCTTCTGACTTCTGACTCCTGCCTTCTGGCTTCTTGACCTGAAATTCACTCAGTATCAGCATTATTAGTAAGCCTGGCATAGTCCCCGGCGCTGAGCAATTTATCCAGTTCCGAAGGATCTCTTATTTCCATCTCAAGTATCCAGCCGTCTCCGAAAGGGTCTTCGTTAACCAGCCCCGGGGTATTTTCCAGTGTTCTGTTCACCGCCAGCACCTTCCCGGCAACCGGCGCATAATAGTCCGAGGCCGCCTTTACCGATTCCAGCACACCGATGGTTTCCCCTGCCTCCACTTCGGCGCCCTCCTCCGGCAGCTCAATAAAAACAACGCTTCCCAGGGTTTCCTGGGCATAGTCCGTAATGCCCAGCCTGCCCCTGCCGCCGTCAACCCTCAGCCACTCATGATCCTTGCTGTACAGAAGTCCTTCCTGAATCATTCAACTTCACCCTCCTGTAAAAAGGCAGGGTCATTACCCTGGCCCCAAGTTTTTTCCCTCTTATTCCCACCGATACCCGGCTTCCTTCCACAGTCCCGGGCGGCAGGTAGGCCATGGCCATATTTGCGTCCAGGGTGGGCGCATAAGTGCCCGAGGTAACTTTTCCGGCCACGGCTTCTCCCTGAAAAACACTGTGCCCGGCCCTGGGTATGCCCCTTTCCTCCATGGCCAGGCCGGCCAGCAAACGGGGCACACCTTTCCTCCACTGCTCCAGCAGCGCCCCTTTTCCACAAAACTCCCCCTTGCCCGGCCTGACGAAACGCCCCAGCCCGGCCTCAAGGGGGGTGGTTGACTCATCCAGCTCATGGCCGTAAAGGGGCAGGGAGGCCTCAAACCTCAGCGTGTCCCGGGCCCCCAGCCCGGCAGGAGACAGGCCATAAATCGCACCCGCACCGGCAAGCTCTTCCCAGACCTTTACACCTTCCGCAGCCGGCACATAAATTTCAAAACCGTCTTCTCCGGTATAACCGGTCCTGGACACAATGCAGTCCGCCCCCGCCACATACCCTTCCCTGAACCGGTAATAACCCAGAACACCCGGGTCAAACGAGGCAACAGACCTCAGTATTTCCGGTGAGCGAGGCCCCTGAACAGCAACAAGGGCGGTTTCCGCGGACAAATCTATAATATCCGCCCCGCCGTTGTTATACCTGATCCATTCCATATCCTTTTTAGTATTGGCGGCGTTGACCACCAACATGTAACTGTTTTCCGAAAAGCGGTACACCAGCAGATCGTCCAGTACGCCGCCGGCCTCATTACACATGGGGCTGTACATGACCCCGCCGTCTTCCAATACTGAAATATCATTGGTCACCAGCCGCTGTATCAGCGCCCCCGCCCCGCCGCCCCTCACCGCTATCTCACCCATGTGGGACACGTCGAAAAGCCCGGCCGCCCCCCTCACATTTCTGTGCTCCTCCAGTATGCCGGTGTACTGCAGGGGCATAAGCCAGCCGCCGAAGTAAACCATTTTCGCCCCGGCAGCCATATGAACCTCATACAGCGGCGTTTTTTTACCTTCAACAGGCGACATGTCACTTCTCCCATCATAATTACTTATACTGACATTCTAATACTGTCGGGAATTCAGAATTCAGAATTCAGAATCCACAGGGCTGCTCCGACCAACCGGAAATGCACCCCTGGCTATTCCGACAGCGTTAGAATTTCAGTATGAGAATACAGCATTCTATTATTCTTCCTTTTTAAGCAAAAAATAAAAGCACCTGTTACAGGTGCGCCTATTACAGATGCGGTTATATTTGCTCAATCAGTTTTTTTTGTTCCCGCAGGAAGAAACTCTTTACATCCTGCCACCCGGTTTTTTCAACCAATACCGGCATGGCTTCCCTTTCCGCGTCATCAAAGTATGAAAGGCTTTTTATTATATGGTAAAAATTAAACGGCAGGCGGGACTTTTTCAACAGCCGCCTAGTATTACAACGTTAAGTAATGATTGACTGGTGGTATTTTCCATGAGATAATATGCTCATGAAAACATCAGAATTAAAAAAATGCCAAACCCGTTTAAAAAACTTCCTTTCGGATCTATTAAGC
>JBMOPF010000072.1:0-31313 GCA_049325075.1 Bacillota bacterium
TGCGCCCGAAAGAACCATGGGTAAATACCCAGGAGATATAAAGAAGCCCCTCTGATTTAGAGCGGCTTCTTGAGTATGAATAGCATATTGGTTTTAGGAGAACCGCCCGGAGGGCGGCTTTTTTATTGGCATAATTTAACGTCCGGCCGTCATGAACAAGATGAGAATAAGGCCATATTATAAAATCAGTTAGATTAAGCTAACAAAGGCAGTGGGAACATTTTGCCGGACAAATACGGGTTTTTGCCGGTTTCAACCTGTATTTTCCGGCAGCCAACCCGGGGAAGGGGGGAGAAAATCTGAAAGGCATGCCTGTCAGGTTTAATTGGCGGTTGTTTTTTTCCGCCCTGTTAACTGTTTTTATATCCGAGATGGGGGATAAAACACAGATTACAACCTTACTGCTGGCGGGGGCAAAGCCAATGTATGTGCTGTGGGTGGCGTTGGGTTCCGTCACAGCGCTAATCTGCACTTCATTTATTGAAGTTATCATCGGGTCGGAAGTAATTGCCCGCTTTATCAAGCCTGCCACCATAAAACTTATTTCAGGAGTGGCGTTTTTATTACTGGGCACCTTGCTGGTATGTGGAATAATGGGAAATATACATATAGATACGGGAGCGAATTGAATGAGTATTGAATTTTTAACATGGCTAACTACCTATGTATTAATAATTCTGTGTGAACTGGGAGACAAAACACAGATGGCAGTTCTGTTAATAACCAGCAACAACCCTTCCAAACGATGGCTTATATTTGCAGCCAGCGCCCTGGCGCTGACCATGTGTGTGGTTGTTGAGGTGACTGTGGGGCTCACTTTGGCAAAATATATCGGTCCGGCTGTTATTAACAGGGCTACAGGGGTTATTTTCATAATCATCGGGTTAGTTACCCTGGTCCAGCATTTTGGAATAATAGAAAAAATCGGGGTTGGCGGCAGGAGGCGGACGGAAAATGTTTCAACAGAATAAATTCCCGTTGGGGTGAACAGAAGTGAGGTATTGACTCTTTTTTTCGCCGTATTTTTATCCACAACCATGTAAACAGATTAAAATTACCCCAGGGGGGACGAATCCATTGAATTTCTTCACCGGTTATATATTCAATTGTACGAACGCACTTTTCCCAATCTCTCCAGGTTCCCCACGGAGATATAAACCATGCGTTGGAATGATGATATGAATGGGCGCCTATTTGGTGACCAAGGCTTTGTAATGTATAAGGTTGCCAGGTATATTAATGCGACAACGCATGGTAAGCCCAACTCATCAAACCCGCCCTCCCATACCTTTCTTCATTGACTTATCTGTTTACTGCTGTTATCAGACGCCCCAACCTTCCGGAGGCATAAAAAACCGCCATGGAAAAAAGTATAACCGAGCTTGCAAAGAACGGGGCCCGGTAGCCGAAAACATCTCCCATTTTGCCGCCCAATAAAGACCCGGTTGCGGTGCCCAACCCTTCAATGGTCATAAAAACAGCCCACATTGACCCCCGTTTTTCCGGATCTACCGCCCGGGCCATCAATCCGTTCCAGGCAGGCAAAATAAAAGCATAGGCGATGCCAAGTATGGCCCCGGTAGTTAAAGCGCCTGTAATTAAACTTTGCAGCGGCAGGAGAAAAAGGCTGATCGCCGCCAGCAGAAAACCGCCCACAAGCGGCCCTTTTATTCCAAGCCGGTCTATTATTTTTCCGACGGGTATCAGTAGGAGAACGGTAAAACCTCCCCCGCCCAAAAGAACAAAGTTTAATTGTTCAGCGCTCAGGCCAAAAACTTTAAGGGCATATATGGTCAAAACCGGCATCAATATTCCAATGGACATGGTTTGCACAAACATTCCCGGGTATATAATTTTGAGTGAAAGCAGGTTTCTGGTCAGCCCTTTTAAAAAATCAAGTGAATTTACTTTTCCAGTGCCGGTGGCCGGCGGCAACTTTGCTGAAACCGTAAACAGCAGTCCCGCGGCCATGGCCCCGGAAAGGACCAGGAACACAATATTGTAGGATCTGTCAATGATAAAATTTATTATCAGGGGGCCCAGGCCCGTTCCCGCCAGCCAGGCGATAAATACTTTGCTTAGCGCCTCCCCCGCCTGCTGCGCCGGCACCCTTGATGTCACGGCGGACATCGCCGCCGGCCACGCGGGGGAGATTCCCAGTCCGAACAGGCCGGCGCCCAGCACGAAAGATACAGGACTCCAGTGATAATATATAATTGCAACTCCTGCCGAAGAAATTATTATCCCTGCTGATAACAGCCGTTTTGGCCCATACCGGTCGGTTAACCACCCGGCTGGAAGACGAAAAATGTTGTCCAGCAAATAGTGCAGTGAAATTGCCGCGCCGATCACTCCCAGGCCCAATCCGGTCACATGCCGGCCGTATAGTGGAATTACCGAAAGGACCAGCGCCCCGCGCACAAACTCCATAAAGCCCAGTATGAATAATGAAGCCATCCAATCACCCTGTTTTTGCATTATCCGCTAATCCTTTCACCAGGTACAGTATATGTTCCGCGGCCCGCTCGGCGGACCGCCCTGGTACGGCCACAGCCGCCGCCTGCCGCATTTTTTCCAGCTCTTTTGGCTGTTCCAGCAAAGAATTTACTATTCTTTTAAGTTCTTTAATTGTGTATGCAACCCTTCCGGCCCCGTTTTTGCGTAAAAACGCGGCATTTGCCTCCTCCTGGCCGGGTATCGGCATGTAAATCACCAGCGGCAGTCTTTTGGTTAATGCCTCGGATACAGTTAGCCCCCCGGCTTTGGTGATTATTAAGTCCGCCGCCGTCATCAGCTCTTCCACATTGCTTTCAAATCCTAAAATATAGATGGGATTACGGGTTTCCCCAACCATCCCGCAGAGGGCCTTATACAGTTTTTTATTGTGTCCGCACACCACAATTAACTGTATCCGGGATTTCATCTCCGCAAACACTCTGCACACCTCTTTGATGTGTTCCAGAACCCCGTAGGCCCCGCCCATTATCAATATTGTCCGCCGGTCAGGACAAAGGCCCAGTTTCAAGGTTGTTTTTTTTCTATCGAGGTGTCTTTCAAAGGCAGGGCTGACCGGGATGCCGGTAACCTGAATCCGTGCAGGATCAATTCCCCTTGAGACCAGTCCGTCAAAAACTTCCCTGCATCCGACGATATACAGGTCAACACCCGGATGTATCCACTGGCTGTGAACAACATAGTCGGTTACCACCGTAACATGAGGTATGCTGATTATTTTCTTTAATTTCAATTGTGAAATAACGCCGGCCACCGTGGGGTATGTACAAATAATCAGGTCGGGCTGCAGGGAGTTAATCAGTTTTTCCAGCCTGGTAAGACCTATACTGTTTAAAAACCGCTGAATCAGGGAATCGGGTGAAATATTGGCGGTGCTTAAATAAAACTTTCCCCATAATTGTGGGTAGTATTTAATCATGCCAATATAGGTGTTTCTGATAATGTTATTCAGGGCACTGTTTATGTATTTCCCGTAATCCAGATGGATAAATTCAGAATAGGGCGCCTTTGTGGTGATGGCCTGAATTATGGCCTCCGCCGCCCTGATATGCCCGGCCCCAAATATTGTGGAAAAAACAAGCACGCGTAATTTTTTCATATGAGACATCCTCCCATATCAGTCCTGGAACAGGGGGCCCTTGGCGGATTTATCCCACCGGGACCTGGAATAAGCCGCAGGTGGGGTGATCCGGTTGTTCAAACCCATCAGTGTTTCCACCGTCTTGAATACTGCCGCCCCTATGACCAGACCGCCAGCCAGATCTATAATGGTGTGCTGTTTTAAAAACAATGTAGACAGAATAATCAGCACAGTCATCCCCCGGGACAGCCTGGATATTTTTTGTGAAAAGTCCATGGCCCGCTTACTTCCTAAAAAAATGATGGAACTTGTTAATACGTGGATGCTGGGAAAAGCGTTGTAGGGATTGTCCAGGCGGTAAACAAGCCCGGTGAGCTGCAAAAAGACGTTCTGTTCAGCTATTATGGGCCTTGGCACAGTGGTCTGAAAAAAACCATAAATGACGAAGCATATTAAAAAACCGGCAAAAATAGAAAACAGAGTTAAAAAATAGAGCCTGCCGCTATTAAATAAAAACCAGAAAAGTATTAAAAATATGAAGGCGTAAAAGGCCAGATAGGGAATGACAAAAAAGGGTACAAAGGGAATGCCCTTGTCCAGTGCTGTTACCAGGATGTGAACGTTTCCGTTGTTATGGTTGAGCTTGGCATATATAAGGCCGGCCAGCGGCAGAAGCAGCATCAGGCTTCCCCTGGTAAAAAAGACTCTTGATATCAATAGTCCATCCTCCCGTTCAGTATTGTGCCCAGTGTTGTAATTAAAAAATTATCGAATCCATCTTCTTTAGTATTTGAATAAGCCCGGTTGGAAAACCACCCAATTTATTTCAATCCTTTTGGGGCCTTTAGACAGTATAGCTGTAATTTCTTTGAAAAAGCTTAAAAACCAAGTAAATACAGGGACGGTTCGTTTAGGGGTCAATCGGAAGTTTTGCGCGTAAAAAGGGCTCAAACACTGCATATTTACTGCATGTTTGAGCCTTAATAACAACTATGCGCCTACACTAAACGCAAAATTTTTGATTGCCCAGAAGAATGAAGTCGCGACCGGAACAGACTATGGGATTTCAATCTTTATCTACCAATTTAGATATATTTCGACACTGAGTTCTATTGATTTTTAATGCTTATATTATAGCATTATTGGATTTTAATTTAACATTAAAAAAGCCATCGCGGAGCGATTTCGTTCTTTTCTTAAACGGCCAAATGTTTTTTAATGGTGCGGTCACTTATCTCCGATGTGGTTCCCCGGGAGACGATGGAACCCTTTTCCATGATGTGGTAATAGTCTCCCAGTTCCAGTACGAATTCCAGGTACTGCTCCACCAGGAGGACGGATACATTTCCCCGGCTCCTGATATTCTTGATGGCCTGGGCGATTTCCAGTATGATGGAGGGCTGGATGCCTTCGGTGGGTTCGTCCAGAATAATCAGCCGGGGCCGGGCGGCCAGTGCCCGGGCGATGGCCAGTTGCTGCTGCTGTCCTCCGCTCAGGTCGCCTCCCTTTCGGTGAAGCATGGTTTTTAAAACCGGAAACATGTCATAAATTTCCCCTGGAATCTCCCTGCCTCTTTCTTTGCCGGCCTCCAGGCCCAGAAGGAGGTTTTCATGCACCGTAAGCATGGGGAAAATATCCCGCCCCTGGGGGACATATCCTATTCCCCTCTTGGCTCTTTTATCTGACGGGAGGCCGGTTATATCTTCTTCCTCAAAGGTGATTCTGCCTTTCCGGGGTCTGATGAGTCCCATTATGCTTTTCAGCAGTGTGGTTTTCCCAACGCCGTTTCTGCCCATCAGGCAGACAATCTGTCCTGGTGGGACCTCCAGGTTGACGCCCCGCAGAATAATACTTTCACCATAATAAACATCAATATTTTCAATGCTCAACATTGTTTTCACATCCCCGCCCAAGATATACCTCGATGACCCGGGAGTCATTCTGAACCTCATCCATGGTACCTTCACACAGTATCTTTCCTTCATGCATGACAGTTACTTTTTCCGCAAAGCGGCGGACAAATTCCATATCGTGTTCCACAACGATAACGGACCTGTCCCTGGCAATAGACCTCAGGAGTTCCCCGGTTTTTTCAGTTTCTTTTTTAGTCATTCCGGCCACGGGCTCGTCCAAAAGGAGCAATTCCGGTTCCTGGATCAACAGCATGCCTATTTCAAGCCACTGCTTTTCCCCGTGGGCAAGGGATCCCGCCTTTACACCGGCCTTTTCATCCAGGCCGATGGTCTTCAGACAGCTGAAAATCTTTTCCCTTTGTTCATCCGTAAGGGAGTTAAGCATCGCTGACAGTATTCCCCGGTCTTTCTGTATGGAGAGTTCCAGGTTTTCAAAAACGGTAAGGTTGGCGAAAACCGCCGGGGTTTGAAACTTCCGGCCGATTCCCAGCCTTGCTATTTCTTGCTCCTGCTTTTTGCATATCTCAATGTCTTCCTTGAATATAACTCTGCCCCGGGCGGGTTTCACCCTGCCGCAGATAACGTCCAGCAGGGTGGTTTTTCCGGCGCCGTTGGGACCGATTAAAAAGCGGAGTTCACCGTAAAAAACGCAGGAATTCAGACCTTCTATGGCCTTAAAGCCGTCGAAGTCAACGGTCAGATTTTCCAGGTAGATGATTGTTCCGGACATAAAAATCACATTCCTTTACTCAGAATCGGGCGGTTATATTGTTGATACCCTTTAAGAGCTTCCCGGTGGTTAAGCTGTAACCGGTATTTTCATTCCTCCGGAAGAGTTTGTTAAAGATCCCCACAATTCCATCGGGGAAGAACAAGACTACGCAAACAAACAGCATGCCGAGAAAGTACTGCCAAATGTCAGGAAAGGACTCACTCAAACTGCTTTTGGCCGCATTAACCAGGACCGCCCCGATAACAGCGCCGATTAGTGTGCCCCTTCCGCCCACTGCCACCCAGACCGCCATTTCAATGGAAGGGACTATGCCCATCATCGCCGGGGAAATGATGCCCACCTGAGTGACGAAAAGGACTCCGGACAGGCCCGCCAGCCCTGCGGACAAGGCGTACACAAAAATTTTATAGACAACGGGATTATAGCCGGCGAAACGGATCCGGTTTTCGCTGTCCCTTATGGCCACCAGAATCCTGCCGAATCTGGAACCGGTCAGCCGGCGGCAGAAAAAGTACATCCCCACCAGGGTTGCCGCCGTAATCAGGTAAAGGGTCATCTGTACCGCCGGGTTCATAAGATTATAGCCAAAGATGGTTTTAAAATTGGTAATCCCGTTGGTTCCCCCGGTATATGGCTGCTGGCCGATAAAAAGGATGACAAATATCAACGCCAGGGCCTGGGTGAGTATGGAGAAATAGACTCCGCGAATACGGCTGCGAAAGGTAAGGGAACCCAGTATTGCGGCAAAAAGAACCGGCAGGGCAATGGCCGCTGTCAGGGCAAACCACCAGTGCTGAAAGGGCGCCCAGAACCAGGGCAGATCCGTCAGGCCGCTCCAGGACATAAAATCCGGCAATTCACCCGCCGAAGCCTCCAGTTTCAGGTACATGGCCATACAGTATGCTCCCAGCCCGAAATACACACCGTGGCCGAGGCTGAGCATTCCGGCATAACCCCAGATAAGATCCATACCCAGAGCCAGTATGGCGAAGGCAAGGAATTTTCCCAGCAGGTTCAGCCGGAATTCCGACAGGTACAGGGGCGCCAGCAGCAACAGGGCTATGACGGCAAAAGAAACTACCCATCTTTTTAATGACTGGTTATGAATGTCGATGTGATTCAAGCCGTTTACCCCCTTGATTTTAATTTCAATTTCTGCGGACGGAGGCCGGGCCGTACGGCACAGGCTGAAAGAAAATCAGTCAAGGGCCCGGGTACGTAGTGAAACCAGCCCCGAAGGCTTCCACTGCAGAAAAGCGATGACCAGTGTAAAGACCAGGACCTTGCCTACGGTGGCGGTGGTGCCGTATTCAAAGGCTGTATTGATCATTCCGATGGCAAGGGCTCCGGCCAATGTACCCGCCAGTTTGCCGACACCTCCCAGTACCACCACCATAAACGCGTCCACAATATAGTTGGTCCCAATGGACGGGCCGATGGATCCCAGAAGTGACAGGGAGCAGCCTGCGATTCCGGCCAGGCCTGATCCCAGGGCAAAGGTGCAGGAATCCACCTTTCGGATGGGAATGCCAAGGCAGGCAGCCATGTCGCGGTTTTGCATCACGGCTCTCATTTTGCGTCCGGCAGACAGACGGTATATGTATATGTACATACCGATGATGCAAAGGACCACCAGGCCGATAATAAAGATCCTCTTGTACGGCAGCTGAAGTCCGGACGTGATCTCAATCCCGCCGTTAAGCCAGCCGGGGCTGACCACATCAACGTTGGGGGCGCCGAAAATGCTGCGCGCCAGTTGTTGTAAAACCAGGCTGACCCCCCATGTTGCCAGGAGGCTGTCCAGGGGGCGACCGTATAGAAAGCGGATTAGCAGATTTTCCAATATAAACCCAAGGCTTCCGGATACGGCAAAGGCCAGGGGTATGGCGGCAAGAAAGTACAGTCCGAAATACCTCTCATCAACGTACCTGGTAAAGATTATCTGGGTTACATAGGCCACATATGCCCCAATCATTATCAGTTCTCCGTGGGCCATGTTGATAACATTCATGAGGCCGAAGGTAATGGCAAGGCCCAGGGCGATGAGGAGAAGTATGGAACTTACGCTGAGCCCGTTGAACAACTGTAAAAGCAAAACGTCCAAGTATTTTCCCTCCTTTCATAGGGTGTTTTCACTCCCTGCGAGAGGGGGCCCGCCCGGCGGAAAACACCGTCCGGGTGGGATATGCGCCGCCTCAGCGCAGGCCGCCTTGCAACCGCGTGATAAGGATTTTCCGGGCTTAGTTGCCCTGGCTTAAACCGCTGGCCCAGGAGTAGCCTTTGAGATATGGGTCGGGCTTGACGGGGCTGCCGGAGTTCCAGACTTCCTTGAATTGTCCGTCAGGCATAACCTCTCCGATGCGGACGGTCTTCCAGGTGTGCTGGTTTTCCGGATCAACCTTGACCATTCCCTCGGGAGCTGTAAATTCAAGGTTCTTGGATGCCTCACGGACCTTCTCGACATCGAAGGACCCGGCCTTCTTCACCGATTCCGCCCAGAGGTAAACCTGGAAATAGGCCGCTTCAATGGGGTCGTCGGTAACGCGGTCCTGGCCGTAGCGGGCCTTGTATTTCTCGACAAATGCTTTGTTTGCAGGGGTGTCCGTAGTCTGGAAGTAGTTCCACACAGCCATGTGTCCCAGCATGTTTTCGGCGCCGATACCGCGGATTTCTTCTTCGGCAATGCTTACGGACATGGTCATAATGTCTTTAGACGAAATGCCGGCATCGCGCAGTTGTTTGAAAAAGGCAACGTTGCTGTCGCCGTTGAGGGTGTTGAATACCACATCCGGCTTGGCCGCCTTTATCTTGTTGATTATGGTGCTGTAATCGGTATGGCCCAGGGGGGTATATTCCTCACCCACCAGGGTGCCTCCCTCGGCGGCCAGCTGAGCCTTGATAATTTTATTGGCGGTTCTGGGAAAGACGTAGTCCGATCCCAGGAGGTAGAATTTTTTCTTTCCGTTTTTCAGCAGCCATGAAACGGCGGGGGTGATTTGCTGGTTTGGAGCCGCCCCGGTATAGAATATGTTGGGGGAGGCCTCCAGCCCTTCATACTGGACAGGGTACCACAAAAGACCATTATTGCCTTCCACTACAGGCAGCACAGCCTTGCGGCTGGCGGATGTCCAGCAGCCGAATATGGTGGCCACTTTATCCCTCTGCAGCAGTTTCTTGGTCTTTTCGGCAAAGGTGGGCCAGTCCGAGGCGCCATCCTCGATGACGGGTTCGATTTTTTTCCCCAGAACGCCGCCCGAGGCATTTATTTCATCTATAGCCATCAGTTCCGCGTCACGCAGAGAGACCTCACTGATGGCCATGGTGCCGCTGAGGGAATGCAGTATGCCCACTTTGACGGTTTCTGTGGATGCTGTGTCCGTAGCTGTTTGTGATCCTCCGCAACCCGCTGCGACAACGGTGGTGATAATGATGATCAAAGCCGCCAGCGTAACTTTCCCCAGCCGTAATCCTATGAAAAATCTTCTTAACAATTCCATTCCTCCTCATTTTTTAATGGTCTCCCGTGAACACCGAGCCAACCTTTTCATCTATCACCTTCATCTACCACCCCCCCGAAAAAATAAAGGCGCCCTGTACCGGATTATAAGAATCCGGACAAGCGCCTTTGCTTGCACATCCACGCCAAACAGCGGCTTTTAGTATTCATTTCACTTTCTGACAGCCGGGGCCGGACGGCCTGTGAGCCTCTGTCTGGCTATGTTCCAGCATCCCCGGATAACCATTTCCAGTTCACCGCAGCCCCTGCCCAGGATTCTTGCCGCCACACCAGTGCGGCGGGTGAGGGAGGCGCTGCCCAGAAGGCCGGGAAAAGAAGCGATAAAGTGATGCAGTTCATCCGAAAGGTCCCGGCCCGCCTCATCCGAAAAAATGAACAGGTGGGCCAGGTGGGTATAACCTTCATACAGTCCCGGCAAACTGTAGTCCCTCCGGCCCGGTTCCAGGTCCAGGACATCCCAGAGTATGGGGACGCCCCCTTCGGCATATACCCTGGTCCTGCTGTAATACCGGCTGAACTGGAATGCCTCGCCCCTGGACAATCTTCCCGGCGCCAGTATTTCACCGAGGAAAACCGTTGCTCCCCCGGACAGGCGGACTTCGGTTTCGCCCCTGAAATTTGAGCCGGCGAAGGGGATCACCGGGTCCGGAAAGTATTCCAGGACCCCGCCTTCTCCCACCGTAAAGATACACCTCTGATTAACACAGCCCCCCGGTGTTTTGTAAATCTTGGTGGCGGACTGACCGGTCAGGAAGGCCATGGCGCCTTTGTCAAGGGTGACCTCAATACGGTAGCTGTCGCCCCGGACCATACCCCCGGACTGGTTCATCAGGTAGATGAACACCTCTCCCGAATTGTCCAGGTAAAAGGGCTTGGCGACCTTCAGCGGGGCGGTCCAGAGGCTGTCCCGGATGACGCTCCGGCGCCCCTCCAGCCCGATTTCAAGTTTTAGGGCGCCGGTTTTTTCGCCCGGTCGCTCAGCCGGCTGCATTTTCCGGAAGTTCATTCAAACCCTCAAACAATACTTCTTTTTTTATCCAGGAAATCACGTCGTCAAGACCGGTCCCCTCGAAGAGGTTGGTAAAGATAAAAGGGCGGGAGCCCCTCATTTTCCGGGTGTCCCGGTCCATGATCTCCAGGCTGGCGCCCACATGGGGCGCCAGGTCTATTTTGTTTATCACCAGCAGGTCGGACCGGGTGATCCCGGGCCCGCCCTTGCGGGGAATTTTATCCCCTTCGGCAACGTCGATAACGTAAATGGAGGCATCCACCAGTTCCGGGCTGAAGGTGGCGGCCAGGTTGTCACCGCCGCTCTCCACAAAGATTATTTCCAGGTCGGGGAATCTCTTTTTTAGATCCTCAATGGCTTCCAGGTTCATGGAGGCATCTTCCCTGATGGCGGTATGGGGGCAGCCTCCGGTCTCAACCCCGATGATTCTTTCGGTGGGCAAAGCTCCGTTTTTTATCAAAAACTCGGCGTCTTCCCGGGTATAAATGTCGTTGGTCACCACCGCCATGCTGTACTGCCCGGCCAACTGCCGGGTGATTTTTTCTATAAGGGCCGTTTTTCCCGATCCCACCGGTCCTCCCACTCCGATTCTTACCAGTGCCATAACAAACATCCCACCCTCTCAGGACATGAATAATCGCGTATAAAGCCTCTCATGCCGCATAGCCCGTATTTCCCAGGCAAATGCCGCGGAGCCCATATCTTCCAGAGTTTTTGAAGGTATTTCCGAGGCGGCCTTTATTATTACAGGTGACAAAGCCCTTAATATGCCCTGGCCTTCCTGCTGTCCGAGGGGAATCAGGCGGACACCGATATTGACCATGGCCGCAGCGGCATTATACAGGTATCCCTGCACAGTCTGGTCCAGAGTAAGCCCGGCCCTGCGCCCCAGGACGCCGAAGGTTACGGCGTGATGACCGTCAAGGTGGCCGTTGCTCACCAGCTCCATAAATTCCCTGAAAAAAGTGTCTTCCAGTAGGGGGGCTGCAGTACGGGACATGCGGCGTCCGGTTTTGGCGCTCCCTTCCCGTGACTCTACGGCCAATTTCATGGCTGAAAGAATACTGTCTATTTCCCGCAGGGCTGTGAAATCTTTTTCTTTGGCCGCCTGCCAGGATAACGCCGCTGCCAGGCCGTCCCCGGAGCACAGAACATCATTGATAAATACGGTTAACAGCTTTTTGAAGATTTCTCCGTCTTCGATGAGGCCCTCCTGAACATAAGTTTCCAGTCCGTAAGACTGGGAAAAGCCCCCGGTTGGAAAAGAGGAGTCGCAAATCTGCAACAGCGTTAAGAGTTGCTTACCGGTGTCCGTGATGGTGTCCGGGACTTTGGTATTCTCCCTGCCGGTCATCTTCTTGAAATCTCCTTTTCTCCCTGCGGTAATTAATCTCCAATCGGTCAAATACAGGTACCAGCGTATGGTCGTAGGGGCAAATAACAGAGTCTGCCAGAATCATAAGGGGAAAATGGCGGTTTCCCAACTGGTAACAAACAGCGCCCATCTCCCGGCAGTTCCGGGGATATGCAACCAGCACCTCCGCTTCCTGCAGTTTGATGGCGATGACAATTCCATCACCGGCGTAAAGTATATCCCCGTCTCTGAAACGGGCCACATCTGTACGGATTATGCCGATGTCCCTGCCGGCAGCCGTTATTTTTCGCAGGCGGCGCTTGGATGTTTCCTCCCACGACAGGTCTACCGTCTCCAGTCTTTCTCCAGGCCTCATCCGGTAGTGGTTCAGGTTGCCGATAACCTTATCCAGGATCATTGCCATACACCCCTTTAAAAAAGGAAATATCTCTGGGCCAGTGACAGATTGCCGGCCGGATTACAGGTAAGCAGCTGCCCGTCAACCCATACCTCGTAGGTTTCGGGGTCCACATCTATTTTGGGGGTGACCCCGTTGTGAATCATGTCTTTTTTACTGATATTACGGCAGTTCAACACAGGCGTAAGCATCTTCCTCAGTCCCAGCAGGGATCCGACTTCCCTGTCAAAGGCCGCCCGGGATACAAAGGTCAGGGAAGTTGAGTGTCTTGCCAATCCCAGTCCGCCAAACATTACTCTGCCCATCACCGGCTGAGGGGTGGGTATTGAGGCGTTGGGGTCTCCCATGGCCGCATAAGCGATCATCCCACCTTTGATCACCATTTCCGGTTTTACTCCAAAGAACTTGGGTTTCCATAATACCAGGTCCGCCAGCTTGCCCACCTCCACCGACCCCACGGAATGGGAAATGCCGTGGGTAATGGCCGGGTTGATGGTGTATTTGGCTATATACCGCTTAATCCGAAGATTGTCGTTGCTTCCGGTGTCCTCCGGCAGGGGGCCCCGCTGTTTTTTCATTTTGTCGGCGGTCTGCCAGGTACGGATTATAACTTCCCCAACCCGCCCCATGGCCTGGGAGTCCGAGCTCATCATGCTTAATACCCCGAGGTCGTGGAGGATATCCTCTGCCGCTATGGTCTCCGGTCTGATGCGGGAGTCGGCGAAGGCGACATCTTCCGGCACCTTGCTGTCCAGATGGTGACAGACCATCAGCATATCCAGGTGCTCGTCCAGTGTGTTGATGGTAAACGGACGGGTGGGATTGGTGGATGAGGGCAATACATTTGCCTCCCCGGCAATTTTTATAATGTCGGGGGCATGGCCTCCACCGGCCCCTTCGGTATGGTAAGTGTGAATGGTCCGGCCATTGATGGCCGCCACGGTGTCTTCCACAAATCCCGCCTCATTCAGGGTATCGGTATGTATGGCCACCTGCACATCATACCTGTCGGCAACCTCCAGACAGCAGTTTATGGCTGCCGGGGTGGTGCCCCAGTCCTCATGAAGCTTGAGGCCGATAGCCCCGGCCTCCACCTGTTCTATCAGGGGGGCCGGCAGAGAGCAGTTGCCCTTCCCCAAAAATCCTATGTTTACCGGGAAGTCCTCTGCCGCCTCCAGCATCCGGTGAATATTCCAGCTTCCCGGGGTGCAGGTGGTGGCATTGGTGCCGGCGGCAGGGCCGACGCCGCCGCCGATCATGGTGGTAACCCCCGAGGACAGGGCGGTTTCCACCTGCTGGGGACAGATAAAGTGAATATGGCTGTCGATGCCGCCGGCGGTCACAATTTGCCCCTCACCGGCTATTACCTCGGTGCAGGCGCCTATCACCATGCCGGAGGTAACCGAGTCCATAATCAATGGATTGCCGGCCTTGCCGATTCCCGCTATCCGGCCGTGCCTTATCCCGATGTCGGCCTTGACTATACCCCAGTGATCTATGAGCAGGGCGTTGGTAATGACAAGATCAAGAGCCCCTTCAGTCCGCATGACCTGCGGAGATTGGCCCATGCCGTCCCGGATCACCTTTCCTCCGCCGAATTTGCACTCATCGCCGTAATGTGTAAAATCCCTTTCAACTTCCAGGATCAAGGAGGTGTCAGCCAGGCGGATCCGATCTCCCGTAGTGGGTCCGAACATGTCTGCATAAGCCCTTCTCCCTATTTTCAAGGTCATTTTATCACCCCCTTGAAGCCTGCGGCAGCGGCCCGCCTTACGGCTTCATCCCTTTTTTCCTTGCCCCGCGCCGTTCCCCCGGTAAGCCCGTTGAGCCCGTATACGACGTGGTCCCCTCCCAGTTCCACCAGACTGACCTCTCTTTCCTCTCCGGGCTCAAAGCGAACTGCCGTTCCCGAGGGAATGTTCAGCCGCTTCCCGAAAGCGTTTGACCGGTCAAAACTCAGAGCCTTGTTGACCTCGAAAAAATGAAAGTGGGACCCCACCTGAACGGGCCTGTCACCGGTATTGACAACCTTCAGGCCGATTGTTGCCCGGTTGCGGTTGCATTCTATATCTTCTTCTTTAAGAAAATACTCGCCTGGTATCATAGTCACACTCTCCTTTATCTGATGGGGTGATGCACCGTTACCAGCTTGGTTCCGTCAGGAAAGGTGGCCTCAACCTGGACCTCCTCAATCATTTCCGGGACACCCTCCATAACATCTTTTCTGCTCAATATCTTTGTCCCGAAGGACATGAGATCCGAAACGGTCCTGCCGTCCCTGGCCCCTTCCAGAATTGCCGATGATATTAAAGCCACAGCCTCCGGGTAATTCAGTTTCAGTCCGCGGTTTTTTCTGTCCTCGGCAAGCCGGGCAGCCAGGTATATAAGCAATTTTTCCTGTTCCCGGGGAGTCAAATGCACAACCTGTCACCCCTTTCTGCTTTCAACATTAACATGTCCTCCTGTTTAACGGGTTCGGGACTGCCGGGCCAAAAAGAGGCCATCCCGGACAAATAGCAATTTGTCTGAGATGGCCTCTTCGCCTGATTAAGCTGCCCCTGTGCAAAAAATGCTTTGCATCAATGCAAAACAGAAAACAAAAAGCCTTTCCGGAAAATCAACATTGATACCGGAAAAGGCTTCTTTGCCAATGTATTATTGCTGCCACAGTGCAATAGTCATAGTTCTATTGTTGTTTGCTCTTAAAAAACCTTAACACATAATAACAATGCTGTCAACCGGTTTCCGTACAGGGTCTGCGTCAGAGGCTTATTGCTCAATACAGTGACAAGGGGGAAATAGGCAGCAACCTGGGTGATTTGCTGAAGGAGGCTATGGCCAGGGAAGGGCGGGAGGGTAAATAGCCCGGCGGTTATGATTGAAGCTCCCCGCAGATGAAAAATATCGGGCAAGTGTTGAGCCAACCCCAAAGCCTGAAAATGGATTTGTCTGCATATAATGGTTTTGACATAAATATATTATAAAGAATATTAGTAAATAGCATCATGTATAATATTTCTCTATGGCCGGCCTGGTTTTGCCCTGAAGTCAGGTGTGTTTTCGGTCAGGCATTACATATAGAAATGGGTATGCCAAAGGCATCACATATAAATAATAGCACACCAGAGCAATTTGATGCTGCCGGTGTGCTATTATACTATTTCCATATAAACTGATTGATTGACAATTATTGCTACCGAAAATATAATTATTTGAGAAGTAATGAACTTGCTGTACTAAATCAAAGGGAGGTGATGGATGGACGGTATTTAACAGCCCCAGGGGGGCATTGGGGGGCTTTACTCAGTAGTGCAAATTAATAAGGAAGGTGAGAGAATGATCCAAAAAAACACCTCCACCAGCGGGTCCTCGCTTCTGAAGACCGAGGACTGGTGGGCGGTATGGTTGGGAGGATTGGTGTTTATTCTCGGCCTTGGCCCCATTTTCGGGCATGACCTGTTGGGATGGGTCGTCAAGACCAATGTCTGGCTGAGCCTGAGCAAGGCTTTGGCGCCTCAATCGAAGGCTTTTGAGTTTATTCCCGGGTGGGCTTCCCTGATACTGACTTATTTATTTTTCCTGGTCATTACCACCATCGGGGCTTCAATTATGCGTTGGGACGTGAAAAAGTTTATTGGCGGGTTTACCATTATCTTTGCCATTGCCTACGGTTCCTGGATTGTAGGCAGCTACGCCCATATCGCGGCCACTAAAAACTCCTTTGGCAGCCTGAATATTTCGTGGTCTGTCGGTCTTACCCAGGAAAGCGGTTTTATCATAGCACTAATTGTCGGTTTATTAATAGGTAACTTCTGGCCAGGCCTGACAAGGTATCTTGAAGAGGCCGCCAGGCCCGAGTGGTACATTAAAACCGGTATCGTGATTCTCGGTATGTCACTTGGCATTAAGGCCCTGGGGTCCATGAACCTGGCCTCCACAGTGATTATCCGGGGCCTCTGCGCTATTGTTGAGGCCTATCTGATTTACTGGCCGGTTGTATATTTCGTGTCACGGAAATGGTTCAAGATGACGCCGGAATGGTCGGCCCCCCTGGCCTCCGGGATATCAATCTGCGGAGTGGCGGCAGCCATTGCCACCGGCGGGGCCATCAGGTCACGTCCCCAGATTCCCATTATTCTGTCCTCTGTTATTGTTGTATTCGTAGCGGTTGAGCTTCTGCTGGTGCCCTGGATGGCCGAGGCTATACTTTACAAAGAGCCCATGGTAGCCGGCGCCTGGATGGGACTGGCCGTAAAGAGTGACGGTGGCGCGGTTGCCAGTGGCGCTATCACTGACGCCCTGATCCGGGCCAAGGCCCTCTCCACCATGGGAGTAAACTGGGAGCAGGGCTGGATGCTTATGGCCGCCACGGTAACCAAGGTCTTTATTGATGTATTCATTGGCATCTGGGCTTTTATTCTGGCCATAATCTGGTCTGTGTTCAGGATTGACAGAAGAGACTGTGAAGGAAAGGACGACAAGGTGTGCGCAGGGGAAATATGGGAGCGTTTCCCCAAATTCGTTATCGGTTACGCCGCCACCTTCCTTATCCTGCTGGCGATTGGGCTGGCGGCCCCGGATCTGGTCAAACCGGCCACAACGGGGGCGGACCAGGCCAACGGCCTGCGCGGGATCTTCTTTATGCTGACCTTTTTCTCCATAGGACTGATTACCAATGTTCGCAAGCTGTGGGCCGAGGGAATGGGCAAGATTGTGCTGGTCTACGCTGTTTGCCTGTTTGGCTTCATTCTCTGGGTCGGTCTTCTTATTTCCTGGATATTCTATCATGGCATTATGCCGCCGGTAGTGGGTTAATGGAGAAAGGCTAAGGAGGTGGATGATATGGCCCAGGCTGGACTTAATGTAAAACAGGAACAACAGCTTAATGCCAGAAAGGAAATGGAGGCGCAGGAATGGTATGATCTGCTGCCCGTCGAGAAAAAACTTATAGGATATTCTCTGACCTTGGGCATTGTGTTGCTGGTGGTATTCATACTGAGCTTTAAATTAATTTAATGAGATAACCAATGGTTAAACAGCCCGGGGGCCGGTGGACCCCCGGGCCGTTTTTTGCGGGTGTGGGGGTAATGAGAATGTCTCCGGAAATTGATATTGAGGAATCCAGTTTGTAATCTAAAGTGCTTTCTTTATGTCCGCCTGTAATGAGTCCACATACTTTTTAAGATCATCGATCATACCTTCTTCATAAAAGGCGGATATAATATGTACATGGTTTACAAAGTCGTGGCGAAGGGACCTGACGGCATTTACCCGCTCAATCATTTCCCCCGCTGTTTTTTCCCGGGCGGCTATCCCGTCTTCCTGTCCGGCAATCCGGATAACCCTCCAGACAAAGAAAAGAGAGAGAAGGGCGCCCACCGCCAGGACCAGTGAGGTGATAAAAAACCTGGACTTGAGGGCCGGGCTTACTTTAATAAATAAAAGCCCGCACGTAATTGTGGCCAGCAATATTCCCTGGGCAATAAGGGGAAGGGCCAATCGGGCAGATGTTTTAAGGAAACCGAAAATATTAAATAAAACAGTTAATATAAACATAACCAATCACATATAATAATTAATTGTGTGTTATTAAATGCGGGTTGAATATGGGCGGACATGGATGCCCGGGTTATACGGGGAGATTTACAATAAACTTGGTATTGTTCGCCTCGTCCTGTTTTAATAAAACATGACCCCTCAGTTTTTCCGCCAGGGATTTAACTATGTAGAGCCCCAGTCCGCTGTGTCCGGCACCCTTTGTGGAGTAGCCCGGAATAAATATATTTTTTATAAAATGGCTGTCCACTTTTCCAGGGTTGCATACGGATAATTCCAACAGGGGGCCGGCACTGTTTATTTCCAGCAAAACAGTCCTCCGGCCTTCCTCCACGGACTCCAGCGCGTCAAAGGCGTTGTCGATGAGGTTCCCCAGTATGCGGCCGACGTCGAGGGCGGTTGGCCCAAGTGCTGAAAGAGATACGGAAATGTTCATTTCCAGCCGTATTCCCCTTTTATTGCCCTCTGCGGCCTTGGCTTTCAGGAGGGCCCCTATTATTGGATTGTCCACCATTCTGATATTGTTAATTAGTTCCAGCCTTCCGTTAATACCTTCAAGGTAGGCGCCCAGTTCCTCTATTCTGTCTTCCCTGGTGAGACGGGTTATTTCCTGCAACTGATCTATAAAATCCATGTTTCCGGCCCGGGCACGGCCCGCCGGGCCCCCTGTCATTGCCCTCTGAGATTCGGGCCGGGTGCTTCTTTTATAAAGGAGTACCATTCTGGCAAAAACAAATATGTTGACAGCTATACTGGCAGTAAAGAGGATGAAAAAAACCGGGTGAATGGCGGCGCTGCTTAAATATGGTTTTTCCCATATGTACAGTATAAAGACTGCTGTATGCAAAAAGATTTGGGAGATGGCCGGCGGCATTAATCCGACTATTTTGTCATTTATATTTGCCATGAAACGAAACTCCCCGACGTTTCATAAATTTCTTTCATTTACATGACATTCTAGGGGGGGAGTTGGTTTTAAAAATATACTTTTCCGCAAAAAAATACATTTTTTTCGATGGCATAAGTTGATGTGAGATGGGTATATTTCACAGCGTATTGGTATTTTAAGGCAAATCCCCTTTCGGATTATTCGTGGGTATTTTAGTCGGTTATAATGAGCCGCCGCCATCCATCACAATGGCCTGGCCGGTTACCATGGCAGAGGCGTCCGTGGCCAGGAACAACGCTATTCTGGCCACTTCCTCCGGCTCCGCCACGCGCTTAATGGGTGTATTAGCCAGCACCGATTTCAATATGTCCCCGTTGCTCCAATGCTGACAATATTCTCCTCATGTTTTTTATTCCTTCCAAAATATAGATGATTTGTAATCCGGGGCAGGGCGGGGCGTTTAGCGGACACCTTATAACCGGCCGCAGGTCGATGAGTATATACGGTGAATACCGGACCCTTTTTCAGAATCCATAGTTCCAAAAAAAAACTGATATTTAGGGATACTATATGACCACAGTCTGGGATTTAAATTAAGGAAAAAATTTTTTGGGAGAAGGGAAATGTGTTGATGGTAACGAAATATTTAACCAGTTATTAATAAAATGAATAAATACCAGTAAAGAAGTACGGTTTGCGAAATAACTTTTGGCCGGTTGGCTGCGGGCCAGCCGGGAACAAGGCTGCAAATGCGGCAGGACAGCGGGACGGTAGGCAAAGCATATGGGGATACCGGGTTTGGACCGGGTATCCGGTAATATTCCTGTAACGGAATAGCGGCTAAAGCGTGCCCTTTAAACTCCTGCGGGAGTTTTTTTGTTTATAAAAAATATTATGAGGAGGTTATGGTTTTGAAGCATTTTGTTTTTGGACGAAGGTTGTTTTCAAAGCTGGGCAGGGTGGCGCTGGCGGTATCGTTAGTGGCGGCGCTGGCGGTGTTTACAGGTTGCTCGGCCAAGGAATCACCCCGGGCGGTACAGGGCCAGGCCCCTGTGGAGCTTAAGCTGGCGCACTTTTTCCCCAGCACTCACCCGGTGGAGACAGAGCTTATTCAGCCATGGATAAAGGACATAGAAAAAGCCACCAACGGGCAGGTGAAGATCACAAGTTATCCCGGTGAGACCTTGCTGAAGGCGGATGGAATTTACGACGGTGTGGTTAACGGGGTGGCGGATATTGGTGTTTCCTGTTTCTCTTACACCCGGGGGCGCTTTCCTGTGCTGGAGGCCTTTGAGCTGCCGGGGATTACATACAATAACTCCAAGGTGGCCAGCAGGGTGGCCTGGGAGGGAATCCAGGAGCTTAATCCCAAAGAGGTTCAGGATACAAAGCTTATGATGGTGATCACCACCGGCCCCGGAGACCTTTTTACAAAAACTCCCGTTAATAATCTGAAGGACCTGCAGGGGATGGAGATAAGGGCTACCGGCCTGAGCGCCAAAACACTGCAGGCGCTGGGCGCAAACCCGGTGGCAATGCCCCAGTCCGATGCCTATGAGGCCCTGTCCAAGGGGGTTGTCAAGGGCAACCTTTCCCCCGACGAGGTGCTGCAGGGCTGGAAGAATGCTGAGGTTACCAGTTACCTGACCAAGACGCCCTTTTTGTACAATACCCTTTTCTTCATGACCATGAACCAGGACAAGTGGAACTCGCTGTCCCCGGAAAACCAGAAGGCCATTGAGGAGGTCAATAAAAAGTACTTTGAACAGGTGGGGATGGGCCTCTGGGATAAACAGAACGAGGCTGCCCTGAAGTGGGCTGTGGAACAAAAGGGGATGAAGGTGATAACCCTTTCTGAAGAGGAGAAAAACAGCTGGATACAACTGGTTAAACCTATACAGGACGAATTCGTCACCAGCATGAATCAGAAGGGGCTGGACGGAAAGAAGGCCCTGGATACTGTCCAGAGGCTGGCGGACAAGTATAATGCCGAGTACAAGTAGCTTTGCCGGGGGGCATTCTAAATGAAAAGATACACAGCATTGATAACCGGCTTCAGCCGGGCGCTGGACACGATAGCCGGGCTGTCCATGGTGGCGGTCATGGTGTTGATAGTGGGCAATATACTGCTGCGGGTGCTTGGGGGCCGCCCCTTTCTGGGGGTCTATGAGTATGTTGTCTTTTTGACGGCGGTGATGATCAGCCTGTCTCTGGCCCATTGCGCAGTCCAGAACGGGCATATCGCGGTAAGCTTTGTGGTTGAACGGATGCCTCTCAGGGTCCAGGCCCTGGTGGACCTGCTGATGAATGCCATAACCCTGTTTTTCTGGGGCCTTTGCGCCTGGCAGATGGGGGTTTACGCCAAAAGCACGGCGGACAGCGGCCTTGTTTCGCCAACCACACAGATATCGTCTTATCCATTTATTTATCTGGTTGCCTTTGGAATAGCTACCCTCAGCCTGGTTCTGCTGGGCAGGGCGCTGGAATCTGTAAAGAAAGCGGTAGTGAAGTAAAATGAGTTCTGACATCGTGGGATACATCAGTTTACTTGCTTTTATTATTCTCCTGGCCTTGCGGATGCCTATCGCCTATGCCATGGCCCTGGTGGGGTTTGTGGGGTTCAGCTACCTCACCTCCCCCTCAGCCGCCTTTAACATGGTGGTCAAGGAGATCTATTCGACCTTTTCCTCCTATTCGCTGAGCGTGATTGCTATGTTTGTCTGGATGGGGTTCCTGGCCTTCTACTCCGGAATAGGGTCCCAGCTGTATGTCTTTGCATACAAGCTGATAGGGCACTATCCCGGTGGACTGGCCATAGCCACCCAGGCGGCCTGCGCAGTTTTCGGGGCCATTTGCGGGTCAAACACGGCAACGGCGGCAACCATAGGCGCCATCGCCCTGCCGGAAATGAAAAAATACAGGTACGATCCCTCGCTGGCCACGGCCAGTGTGGCTGCCGGCGGGGTGCTGGGGGTGCTTATCCCTCCCAGCGTTATCTTTATCATTTACGGGATGTCCACTGAACAGTCGGTGGGCAAGCTCTTTATGGCCGGAATACTGCCGGGGATACTGCTGATGCTGCTGTATATGGCCACCATATATATTATATCCTCCCGCAACCCCCGGCTGGGCCCGGCGGGTCCCAGGGCGGGCTGGAAAGAGAGGCTGGGGTCGCTGCGGGGCGGCCTGGCCGAGGTTTTGTTCGTATTTTCCCTGTCCATTGGAGGCCTCTTTGCAGGGTGGTTCACCCCCACCGAGGCGGGCGCCGTAGGCGCCGCCGGTGTTCTGGCGGCGGCGCTGGTTAAAAGGAGTATCAGCTGGGAGGGCTTCAGAAAATCCCTCCTGGAGGCCACCCGGACCACGGCCATGATTATGCTCCTTATTGCCGGGGCGATGATTTTCGGGCGGCTTATGGCCATCAGCAGGATTCCCTTTGAGCTGGCCAACTGGGCCGGCACGTTGACTCTTCCTCCCTTTGCAGTGATGGCCATGATACTTCTTATTTATTTGATACTGGGCTGTTTTATTGATGCCCTGGCCCTGGTTTTGCTGACCATACCCATATTTTACCCCATTGCGGTGGGTATACTGGGCTACGATCCCATTTGGTTCGGGGTGATTATAGTTCTGACGGTGGCCATGGGCGTGATTACGCCCCCGGTGGGCATGAATGTCTATATAATAAAAGGGGTGGCCCCTGAGGTGCCCCTGGAGGTTATATTCAGGGGCATATGGCCCTTCCTGCTGGCGGTGATTGTCTGCCTGGCCATACTGATTGCCTTTCCGCAGATTGCCACCTTCCTGCCGGATATGCTAAGGGGTTAAACACGTTCTTTACGGGAAGACCCCCGCATGAAACGCCGGGGGGCTTTTCTGAAATGGTTTGGGATTTTTTCTTACCCACTTTAGTTGCGCAGGCTGTGCACCGGGGCCGGGACTCTTCCGCCCCTTTTTATAAATTCACCGCTGCCGAACTGACTGACCTTCATCACCGGCCCGGACCCCAGCAGGCCTCCGAACTCCACCACGTCTCCCACAACCTTGCCGGGGGCCGGTATAATCCTTACCGCCGTGGTTTTGTTGTTTATGACACCGATGGCCACTTCATCGGCGATGATGGCGGAGATTGTCTCTGCGGCGGTGTTTCCGGGAACCACGATCATGTCCAGCCCCACCGAGCACACGCAGGTCATGGCCTCCAGCTTTTCCAGGGACAACGCCCCGGCCTTTACCGCGTCAATCATGCCGGCGTCCTCGCTGACCGGGATGAAGGCGCCGCTCAGGACGCCCACGTAGGAAGACGCCATGGCGCCGCCCTTTTTGACGGCATCATTGAGCAGGGCCAGGGCGGCAGTGGTGCCGTGGGCCCCGCACTTTTCCAGCCCCATCTCCTCCAGTATATGGGCCACGCTGTCTCCCACCGCCGGGGTGGGGGCCAGGGACAGGTCCAGTATATTTACATTGCATTCCGCCAGGATACTGCTGATGCCCGCTATTATTCCAACCCGGTCCCTTCCCAGGACGCTGATTACAGCTCTCATATTATCTCCCCCCGCCATGTATTATATAGTCCCGGGGGGAGGGAAGGCAACCTGGAAGGCCGTTGAAAAAGACCACCTGATGCTGATATGTGGAGAGAAAGGAAAGTGCCGCAGATGTGGATCTGGCTGTTTTGTTAAGGGAACCGGTGAAGGGCATGGTGGATATGTATATGGAGCTTTACCCCGGTTTGGCCGAATTGTTTGCGCCCCTTGACGTCGACCTTGTTTTTCTGAATTCAGCCTCCCTTCCGGTTCGCTTTGAAGCTGTTTCCAGGGGGAGGCTGGTTTACTGTTCCGATGTAGGCATCTGGTAATAAAGTGCGGGTGCGGAGTTCCTTCGGACTATCGGGCAGTTATTGAGAAGCTAAAGGAAGCTGGAATAGATGTTCAGCCTGGCTGAATGAGCTGGGGAAAGGAGGTAAACCAGGCCCGGCTGTCAAAGTACACCCTGAACAGGCAATGGGCAACGGGGGTGAAATGACGTGAGATTCTGCAGCCTTTCTTCCTGCAGTTACGCCAACAGCGTTGTGGTCCAGGACGGGGATACCTGTTTACTGGTAGACTGCGGGCTGAGAAAAAGGGATATAAAGCCCTTCCTGAACAGGGTGGGGCTGTCGGCAGGGGACATAGACGCGGTGCTGGTTACTCACTGCCATACGGACCATGTGTATGGCCTCAGGTTTTTCCTGAAGGAAAAGGGCGTGCCGGTGTATTCCACCGGGCGGGTGATCCGGCAGCTGGCCGGGACCTGTGCTTTTGATGAAAATCCTGGATTTGGTGTGATGCAGGAGTGTGAGGAGTCCAGAATAGGGGGAATCAGGGTCACTCCCATCAGACTTTCTCATGACGTGGAAACTGTGGGCTTTATACTGGAAAGCGGCGGGGAGAGGCTGGGGTTGTTCACCGACACCGGGTTTGTTCCGGAAGAATGCCTCGTTGCCTTGCGGTCCCTGGACTATCTGTACATAGAATCTAATCATGATGTGGAATTATATCGAAGATCGCTGAAGCCCCGCCATGTTATCAGGCGGAATCTCGGGCCCGCGGGCCATCTTTCCAACGATCAGTGCGCCGATGCACTGGGGACCATGGACAATGGCAGGTGCAGGCTGGTGGTGCTGGGGCACCTCAGCGAGGAGGACAACAGCCCGGCCAGGGCGATTAAAACTGCCGGAAGCCGCCTGGCGGGCGGTGTGGGCCTGGCGGTGGCGCCCCCCAGGTTTCCGGGGGAATGGTCCGACGAGCTGTTGAGGAGAAATGGGTCACTGTTGTAGTTGAACATAAAAATTATGGCCAAGAGGGAACAATGAGCGGACAGGAAAGAGAAAGGGTTGTGCTGGCCAGGGGGCTGGTAAAAAAATTTGGCGACTTTGAGGCTGTAAAGGGTGTTGACCTGGATGTTTACCGGGGGGAGTGCTTCGGGCTGCTGGGGCCCAACGGTGCGGGGAAGACTTCCGTGGCCAGGATGATATACGGCTTTTCCCCGGTTACGGCAGGCAGGCTGGAGGTTTTCGGGGAGGACATAATGACCGGGGCAAGGGGCATCAAGTCCAGGCTGGGGGTGATTCCCCAGGAGGACAACCTGGACCCGGAGCTGACCGTAATGGAAAACCTTATTGTATACGGCGGCTATTTTCGCCTGAAAAGGGACCTGGCCATGGAGCGGGCCGGGGAAATTCTGGAGTTCATGGACCTGCGGGACAAGTCCGGCGCCGTGGTGGAGCAGCTGTCAGGGGGGTTGAAAAGGCGTCTGACCATCGGCAGGGCGCTGATTAACCGCCCGGAGCTTCTTATTCTGGACGAGCCCACCACCGGCCTGGATCCGGTGGCCCGCCACCTGGTCTGGCAGCGGCTGAGGAGGCTTAAGGAAATGGGGACCACCCTTCTTTTGACCACCCATTACCTGGAGGAGGCCAGCCAGCTTTGTGACAGGCTGGTGATACTGCACCGGGGGCAAATAATAGAACAGGGGGCGCCCGGGGAGTTAATTGACCGCCATGTGGGGAGTGAGGCACTGGAACTGGGCGTCGCGTCAGGGCAACTGGACGCACTGACGGAGCAGTCCGGGGAACTGATCAAGGCCAAACAGGCCCTGGGGGATGAGATGGTGCTGTACACCCACAGGGGGCGGGAGCTGGAGGAATTGATTGCAGCCAGGGCCGACGCCGTGGGCATTGTTGTGAGCTACCGCAGGCTCAGGCCCACCAACCTGGAGGACGTATTTTTGAAGCTCACCGGGGAAAGCCTTGAGGGTGGCCGGGAGCAAGAAGGCCAACCGGGGGGTGACGGGTGGTGGTAAGGGGAAGACATCTGTTGCGGGGGGTGACGACCTGGCCGGACCTGTCCTGGCCCATGGCGGCCAGGGTTTTTCACCGCAACCTGCTGGTTTTCGGCAAAACGTGGAAGGCCAATATAATGTTCAATTTTGTGGAGCCGCTTCTTTACCTGTGGGCCATGGGCTTCGGCCTGGGGGCCTATGTAACCTCCATCAACGGGCTGTCCTATATTGATTTTCTGGCCCCGGCGCTGATCGCCTCATCGGCCATGTTTTCCACCACCTATGAAATGACCTACGGCAGCTTTACCCGGATGGGCTACCAGAAGACCTTCCACGGCATGGTGGCCACCCCCGTCAGCATGGATGACGTGGTTATGGGCGAGCTGCTTTATGGAACCTTCAAAGGGGTGCTGTACGGGATGGTTTTTTTGGCCGTGGTGGCCCTGTTCGGCCTGGTGAAGTCACCCTGGGTCCTCCTGACACCCGTTCCCCTGGCCTTAATGGTGATGGCCTTTTCAATTATGTCCATGGTTTGGACCAGCATTGCCCCCAACTATGACTCCTTCGGCTATTTTTTCACGCTGCTGATCTCGCCCATGTTTTTGTTCGCCGGCGTATTCTTCCCGGTGGAAAGCCTGCCCCGGGGGCTGAGGTTTATTGCCTGGCTTACCCCCCTCTACCATGCGGTGGAGGCCATCCGGCCCATGGTGCTGGGGGGAGTGTCCCGGTCAGTGTTGGCCCACCTGGGCTGGCTGGCCGCCTTTGTGCTTTTGACCGTGCGCATCCCCCTGGTAATGGTAAAAAACAGGCTGATACAGTAGATCAAATTATTTTTGATTTTTGATTTCCGGCAATGATCGGGAACGGGCTGATATAATAGATCATGCGCGGACCATTAGAGAATGTTGAATATTTTCATGCTGATTGACTTATTATTAAGATGACAGGTGGGAAAAAATGAAAAAACACATGCTGGCGGTGGTGGTCATGTTGATGGTTCTTTTTACCGCGGAGGCGGAGGCTGGCCCTTATGCCGCTGACCTTGACGGCAACGCTTATGAGTACAGCGGGCTGGAAACAACAATTAACCGGATAGTTGAAAATGAAGAAGGTATTTACGGCGTGTTCGTGATAGACCTTAAATCGGGAAAATCAATGGGCATAAACCCCCTGGAGCAGTTTCACGCCGCCAGCACATTCAAGCTGCCCCTTAATATTTACCTCTATGAAAAGGTTGACAGGGGGGAGGCGGACCTCCTGAAAAGACTGGTCTACGAAAAGAGGCACTATGAGGGAGGCACCGGCATACTTCAGAACAGCCCCTTCGGCAGTTCCTTTGAAATGGGCTTGCTGTCCAGGTATTCCATTATATACAGCGATAATGTGGCCACCAATATGCTTTTGTCTTACCTGGGCAGGAAAAATGTGAAAGACCGGATGAGATCAATGGGGGGGCTGGTGGTGGAGGATGACAGGAATATCACCTGCCCCAGGGACATGGCCCTTTATATGCTCCATCTCCTTAATTTTGCAGCGGACCATCCTGAACAGGGAAACCTGTTGATTGGTTACCTGGAAAACACTGTTTTCAACGACAGGATTCCCGCGCCTCTGCCCGGGGAGGTTGTGGTGGCCCACAAGATAGGGAACTGGCCGGCAACCGGAACCTACAATGATGTGGGCTATGTAATGCATCCCAAAAACCCCTATATTATTTCTGTATTTTCCAGGGGCACGCCGGGCCAGTCCGCGGCCTTCAGCGTGATCAGGAAAATTTCCGGGGCGGTATATGACTATCAGGACAGCTTTGTGCCCACCAGCCTGCGCCTGAACGGCAAGCCCCTTGAAACGGCGGGGGTAAGCCCGGTTTATGATGGTGGTGTTGTGCTGGCCCCGGTGCGGGAGGTGGCTGTTGCGCTGGGCGCCAGTGTGGAATGGGATGCCCCCACCGGCAGCACCCTGATAACCAGGGGAAATGAAAAAATAATGCTGCGCATTGGCAGCGGCAGCGCTGTGGTTAACAATGGCACGGTTAATCTGGCAAAGCCGGTAAGGTTCACAAATAACAGGGTCATGGCGCCGGTAAGATTTATTTCCGAGGCCCTGGGGGCTACCGTCAGCTGGGACGACGCCAGCCGCACGGTGAACATAAAATATGTCCCGGTGGAAAAGGCCGCCGGCCCGGGCGACGGGGTGACAAAAAGAGAGTCCGCCGCAGCTGCGGCGGGAGATGATGTGGTGTCACCCGCCAATGAGCCATAAAAGGCTTGACCGGGTGGAAAAGGCTATAATAAAATATATTACAAAGGGGAGTAGCTACCCGGCTTAAAAGGCCGGGCTGCCATGCCGTCATTACGGCCCTCGGGGCCCGGCCTGGCACTGGTTTATGAACAAGGCCACAGCGAGACCTTCACAATCAGTGAAGGTCTCGTTTTTTTAGTGGCGTACCGGGTACCTAAGTTGCAAGTTATTCTAAATAAGATGACCAGTCTTTAAATAACTTAGTAACTTAGGTGCCCGGTACGCTAGGGGAAGGGGAGATAAGATGTTTACAGCGCTTTATCTGGCAGGGGGCCTGGTTTTGATTCTGGCGGGGGCCGAGATGTTTACCAACGGTGTGGAGTGGGTGGGCAAAAAATGGAGGATTTCAGAGGGTGCGGTGGGCAGTATTCTGGCCGCGGTGGGCACTGCCCTGCCGGAGTCCATGATACCCGTGATGGCCTTTATCTTCGGGTCCGGGAAGGAATCGGTGGAGGTGGGCACCGGGGCTATCCTGGGGGCGCCGTTTATGCTGGCCACCCTTGCCCTGGCCGTAACCGGAATAGCCGGGCTGGCATACAGGGTCAACGGCAGGCACAGGAAGTATATGCTTATTGACCGCTCAACTGTCCGGCGGGACCTGGCATTTTTCCTGGCGGTGTATTCCCTGGCCATACTGGCGGCGTTTGTTCCCCTGGATTTACGGTGGCCGGTGGTTTTATCGCTGGTTTTGGCCTATGTTTATTATGTGGTTTTAACCCTGAAGGGGGAGAGGGTCATGGATGAGGACGGCATAAAGCCCCTCTATTTTGCCCGGAAAAGGGACAACCCCGCCTCCGCCCTGGTGCTGCTGCAGGTGGGGGCCGCCCTGGCCGGGATAGTGGCGGGTGCGCGGTTCTTTGTTGTGGGGGTGGAGCATGCGGCAAGCCTGCTGGACATCTCACCCTTTGTCCTTTCCATATTCATTGCCCCCATTGCCACGGAACTGCCTGAAAAGGTCAATAGCCTCATCTGGGTCCGCCGTGGCAAGGATACACTGGCCCTGGGCAATATTACAGGGGCCATGGTTTTCCAGGGGTCCATCATTCCGGCCTTTGCCATTGCCGCAACTCCCTGGCAGCTCTCAGGCCTGGCCATGGTCAGTGCACTGCTGGCCCTGGCGGGCGCCGGGCTTGTTTATGTCACCCTCCGCCTGGGTGAGGGGATCCGCCCCATGGCGCTGGTTATGAACGGGTCCCTTTACATTGCCTTTGTGGCGGCCGCCGCTTTGATTTCCCAATCTTGATTTGCCGGGTAAGGGCTGGTATAGTACATCTAACAGGATGGGAGGGATGCCGGTGGCCCGTGTAAACAGGGAAGTGGTGGCCGCCTTGCTGGGGGAGGGGAGGATCAGCGAGTTGGCCGGTATTCTGGCCTCTGACAGGGGCTCTATGAGGTACCTTACCCGGCTGCTGTATCACCCTGATGACCTGATGCGCTGGCGGGCCATAGAGGCTGTGGGGGAGGTGGCCGACCGTCTGGCCGATGTGGATCCCGGGGCAGTCCGGAATATGCTTCGCAGCCTGCTGTGGTCCATTAACGACGAGTCCGGCGGCATAGGCTGGAGCGCCCCGGAGTGCATAGGAGAGATTGTTTTTCGCCGGCCGGACATGTTTGGCGAGTTTGCCTCCATCATAATATCCTGTGCCGATGAGGAGATGCTGAGGAGGGGCGTGGTGTGGGCCGCCGGAAGGATCGCCCGGGCCCGCCCGGAGCTGGTGCGGGAAGACCTGCCAAAACTGGCCGGCTTCCTGGATGATCCCGATCCGGTGGTCCGGGGCTATACCCTGCGACTGATGGCCATAACCGGGTGGAAGCCTGACTGGGAAAGGCACCGGCGGCTGCTGACGGACATGGGCAGGGTGCCCATCTATGAGGACGGGATTATCAAGGAATATTCAGTGGCGGAACTGGCGGCTGAATGCGGCTGAATGCGTACCCGCCACACAATCCAACTTCATTCTGGAGGTTGTAATATGGAGATGCTTATTTTTTCGGACTATGTATGACCCTTTTGCTATATCGGCAAGGGCATTGCCGAAGAACTGCAGAGGGAATTCCCCCTTGAGGTCAGGTGGGTGGGCTACGAGCTGCATCCCGAGACCCCGCGGGAGGGTGTTCCCCTGGGCCGGCTCATACCGGGGCTGGACCCGGACGCCATGGTCAAAAGCCTGGAAAGGTCGGGCTCGCCCTACGGTGTCCGCTTCAATAAAATAAGTATTGTGTCCAATTCAAGGCTGGCCCTGGAGGCCAGTGAATTTGCCAGGGACTGCGGTAAGTTCGACCTGATGCACTCTCTCTTTTTTGAGGCCTATTTCCTGGAGGGTAAAAATATCGGCGACCTCCGGACGGTGCTGGAGGTATCGGCCAGGGCAGGGCTTGACGTCGGCTTGCTGGAGGAAGCGCTGGAAACAGGCCGTTACAGTGAGCGGCTGGCAGAGGCGCGCAGGCTGGCCGGCCGGTATGGTGTAACCGGTCTGCCCACCTATATAATAAATGGCAGTATTAAAATTGTGGGGGCCCAGCCCTATAAGACATTCTCCAGCGCCTTGCGGAACGCGCTGAAACAATGACTCAAACCGGGCAGGCACGCCTAAAAATTTTTAAAAAGTTTTGGGCCATAGCCTTGTAAGTTATATGCTTATATGCTAAGATCTAAGTAGGCACCATCCTTACAGAGACACAGGTTATAACAGTTCTGGATGACTTGCGTTGAGACTCGTCAGGCGTTGACCGGTCCGGGGATAGTGTTCAGGTTGATAAAAGCTCAGTAAGCTCAGTAAGCTCAGGTTGAAATGACTGCGGGAAAATTAAACAGGAACAGAGACCAATACCAATTCGTAATTTGTTTCAAGGAGGGTATACAGCGTTACCTTACTCAGTTGTTCCATCGGTAAGATGACATCAAGTCGGTTAAACGGGCCGGTATTCGTGACTTCGGGACGGGTGATCCATAACCGGGAAATGCAAAATCATGAAATCGGAGAATCGGAAAACCTGAAGGGTGGAAAAGTGGAAAAACTGTAAGGATGGTCGCTTTAGGGGGGAGGCAAAAGCCTTCCCCTTTATATTATAGTAAATTATGAGGACTGCCGGCCGCCCTCAACGTCGCGTCCATGCGCCGGTTCAGGCTGCCGTCCGCGTCCTGCGTCCGGCCCGTCAGTCCTTAGGCTCGGTCGTTAAGAGACTGTAGCAGCCTCCGATAAATTCCG
>JBMOPF010000073.1:0-30737 GCA_049325075.1 Bacillota bacterium
TAACCATCCCGAAAATCAGGACAATGATTCAGCAATTTCTGTCAGTTTGGACAGGAGTATGTAATTGCTGTGGGCAAAAGCTTCGAAATACAAGGCATTTAACATTTACTTAACGTAGTAATACTAGAACACCGGCAATCTCTCTTATCGGCCCCCAACACTGTCCGCCTCCTGCCCCTTTTCCCTTAAAAATCTTCCAGCATACTCCAGCACTGTCTCTTCTTTAATATCTATGTGCCAGTCTTCATCTTCGATAAATATTTCCCTCCGCTCATTCCCTCTCAACACGACACGATACATCCCGGTTTTGCTCTGTTCCCTGCTCCCCCTGGGCATCTGTACCTCAATCCTTTACTCTTTTGGGAGAATTATATCACGATAAGAATAGTGTGTCAAAGAACCGTCCCCCGTCACACCTGCGAAAACTGCAGTCATTACCCCGGATCTTGTTGACCCGGTACTAAACAATAGTTATTGCGAAATGGCCAGACATTACCGGACAACTTTAGTGCCGGCACGGGCTGGCCGGCCAAAGGACAAGGCTGCCGATGAGAACATGGTAGGTCATGTGTCCAGGAGAATCATTGCAGCCCTTAGAAACAGACAATTTTTCAGCCTATTTGAGATTAATCAAGCAATCAAGAAAGAGCTGTTGAAACTGGTTAACCGCCCCTTTCAGAAGATGGAGGGGAACCGGCTGAAGGCATTTGAGAAGATCGACAAACCACTCTTGCAGCCCCTGCCTGCAAAGAGATATGAATTTGCGGATTGGAAAGAGACTAAAGTCCAATTCAACTACCATGTCGACTATGATGGCTTTTTCTACAGCGTGAAATTTACCTATGTTGGCCAGCCATGCTCAGTGCGGGCAACCTCCAAAACCATTGAAATCTATATTGCCGGCGAAAGAGTGGCGGCATACGCCAGAAATTACAACCCATATAAACGGTACATTACGCTTCCGGAGCATATGCCAGAAGCACACAAGGCCGTGTCTGGTTGGAGTCCGGAACGCTTTCTGTCCTGGGCGGAGAAAATCGGTCCCAATACTCGGGAATTCATAAAAAACGTGTTGGAAAGCCGTGAATACCCGGTGCAAACCTATCGAGCCTGCATGGGTATTATGCGATTTAGCAAAAGCCATCCTCCTGAAGTCATGGAAACTGCGAGCTTGGAAGCCCTGGCGAAGAAGACATATTCCTTCAAGTATTTCAGTATCATACTCAAGCAAGTGACTGCCAAAGCTTTAAACTCAAAGCCCCTGAAAAGATTGTCAACCATGCCAACATTAGAGGCAGTAAAGCTTATACAGGGGGTGGTATCCATGCTTAACAACCCCACTGTAGAAAAGCTCCGGGATTTGAAGCTCAAAATAATGGCCCAGATGCTGAGTGAGCCAGACTCTACCTTACGGGATCTATCCTTTGAAGAGCGACTCGGCATCATGGTTGAAAGGGAATGGCTAGCCAAGAAAAATGCTCGTATCCAAAGGCTTTTAAAGAGCGCATCTTTAGGGCTAAATGCCTGTATTGAAGATATTGACTACAGTGCAGACAGAACAATTGACAAAAAGATCATCCAGACACTGTCAACATGCATGTTTATTGAGCAAAAACTCAATATCGTGATTTCAGGTAAGACGGGTAGTGGAAAGACTTACGCCGCCTGTGCCCTTGGCAATAATGCCTGCCGGCATGGCAATACCGTCAAATACTTTAGAATCCCGGAACTCCTGCTGGAAATTCAGGATGCCAAAAATGAATACCGGTATGCCAAGTTCATGACTCAACTCCAAAACATCAAGATGCTGATCCTGGATGATATCGGTCTTAAATCGTACACTCTTGAAGAAAGCCGGGACATCCTCGAAATCGCTGAGAGCCGGTACAACAAAGGCTCAATGGTGTTAGCAGGACAAATCGCCCATACTCAGTGGTATGATTTGTTTCCAGACCCTACGATCGCTGACGCCATTATGGATAGGGTCATCCATAACGCCTATATCCTGGCTCTTGACTCCAAAAAGTCCATGCGGGAAGTGATGGCAGAAAAGATAATTAGGAACCTCTAAGCTGGCTGTGGATAGTACCGCCATGTGGACAACCCTCCGCTAGTCGCTACGGGTTGACCACAAAGCTTGGATAAGCTGTTTGGGGTATTCCTTAAAAGAGCTTATCCACTCTCTCCACAACCACGACGGCGAGAATATTATTGTTGACCATTAGCACATTTTGAAGTATTCTTCAAACCAACAAAGCTACATATGACTAACCGACAAGTGTCCGGATATTTCCGGAATCACTGTCCGGATGTTTCCGGATTCGCCGTCCGGATAAGCCGGAATACGCACAAACGCATTCAACTGAATTATCCATTACGCTCCACCATGATCCCTGACGACTATGTCAATTCAATTTTAAACCCTTTAAGTTCTCGTTCTGCATCCCGTAACACTGCCAACAGCTTGTCATAATAGTCTCCCAAAAGTTTCTTGCTCTCTTCATGATTTACCCATTCAATTGTTAATGGAAGATCTACCCATCCAGTGAGGAAATCCCACAAAGCATCCAAATTTCTTCCATAATAATCAGGAAGCCCAAGTTTCTCTTGTAGTATATCATGCAGTTTCTCTTCAGACGTAATTTTTTTTCCTTCTACAGTCACCTTTACCATTAATAAGACCCCCAATTAATATATTTGAGTGAACGTCTGGTAGTGATCAACTGTTTTGTATATTAACCCGTCATTGGAATATATTATTCTTTCAGTTCCCCTGAAACCCGATGAATAGTTAATATCAGCCTCGTAAAAAACCCTTCCTGGAGCTGATGGTAACTTACCTTCAATATTCTTAAATATGTCTCCGCCAATGCTCTTACCCGGTGCCACATCTGCAAGATTTCCTTTACTTGGATTCCACCCAAGTCCCCTTGCCTCTGCTTTGGTAATGAAGTTCCCAGGTAGCCTTCCATTTTTTGCAATATATCCTGCTACATCGTCGAAACTTGTTAGAGCTTTACCCGCCCCCTCAGTAACTGCTTCCTTAGCAACCATTTTTGTAACTATTTTTGCCACTGCTTTTGATATTACTCTCGAAGCTGCCGTTTTGACAATCCCACCAAGGCCTCCAACATATGTAAAAGGATCTTTCAGAATTGGAGGATCTTTAAGCGTATCTGGATGCTCGCCTCTCCCTCTATAAAATTCTGCCAACTGATGCCAATAATCCTTATCTTTCTGGTTTGTAGCTTTATTCCATTTGTAACCACAATACTCTATATCATTATAGTGCACCGGATATTTAAAACTGCCGTCTGGATTCCAGTCATCGGCAAGAAAATGTCCCGTTGGATCAATATAAATTAATGGGTTGTTTTCAACATATGCATAAAGATTGAGGCTCAAGGGATTCGTTATCTCTCCTTCATAACTATCCCTTGAAATAAACCTCCCAACCGTCGGGTCATAGTACCTTGCCCTGAGATAATACAACCCGCTTTCATCGTCATAATACTCTCCTGCGTACCTGATGGGGTTGGCTACTTGCTCGGTCTTGGAGAGTATATTCCCCCATTCATCATAAAAATAACTGTTGACAATATTTCCGCCGCCGTCAACAATCCCGACTACGTCTCCATGGCCGTTGTACAGGTAGTAGTAATATACTCCGCCCACCTTCCTGGCCAGGGCCTGCCTACCGCGGATTATCTGGGCCGTGATCTGGCCGGCGGCGCCGGATTCGGCTATCACCATGCCGTTGTTGTCGCAGTGGTATCTTGTCGATCCGGAAGAATCTGTTTTTTGTGTTCTTAACCCCTCAGGGTCATATTTGTAGCTGTATGTATTTCCCCCGGTGGTGTAAGTGGAAAGACGGTCCCAGGGGTCGTAGGTTAAGTCGCCGGGGATGAAGTTTTCCGGGCCGGTTTCTTTTCCGGTGGTGATGACGCGGTTGCCGCGGGTATCGTACTTGTACCCGGTTTTTGTTCCGTCCGGCCTTGTTATTCCTGTCAGCCGGTTCAGTTCGTCGTACTGATAGTTGGTGGTTGATCCGTTTTCGGTTATTGATATGATGTTCCCGTTTTTGTCGTAACCATAGCTATACACCATGGCTGCCTGTCCGTTGACCAGGTTTTTGAGTTTTTTCAGGCGGTTTGCGTTGTCATAGGTGTACTCCGCACGGATGTTCGTTCCCGAGGGGTAGTTGACCGCTTTGATCATTCCGTCTGGGTAGTATTCATAGGTGAATGTTTTTCCGTCCGCTGTGACGGTCTTCATTCTGTTCAGGCTGTCATATACATAGTCTGTGTTCAGCCCGAAGGGGTCGGTGACCCTGGTTCTGTTACCCAGTATATCATACTGAAACTGGGCGTTGTACGATGCCACGGTTCTTTTTTTGGTCAGTCCGTTGGAATAGAACTCGTAGTTTAATGTATCTGATCCCGCCGGGGCCTCTATTTTTTCAGCCATCCCCAGGGGACTGTAATAGTATTTTATTGTTTCAGATCCTTTGGTTGCCTGTTTCAGCCTGCTGTCAGGATAATACTGCATGGCGGCGGCTGTTCCGGAGGGGTCGGTGACCTCCACGGGAAGCCCGGCGGCGTTGTATTTGTACGTGGTTGTGTTGCCGGCGGGAAGCTTTTTGGATACCAAATTCCCCCTCTCGTCATACAGTTTGGTGGTGGTAAATGTCTTTGCGCCCTGGTACTGTTTTATGCCGGCAAGATCCCCCAAACGGTCGTAGTCGTAATCCGCCTGCTCTCCCAGGGGGTTGGTGACCTTAACAAGCCTGCTCAACTGGTCGTACTTGAATAAAGTTTCCCTGTTGTTGGGGTCGGTGAATTTGGTGCAGTTGCCCAGGAAATCGTATTCGTATTTTTCTTCAATCGCAGCCCCGCCCACTCCGTCGGGATACCCCTTCCTTGATATTGTGTTGCCCCACTGGTCGTAGGTTTCGGTGTAGTTGTTTTCGGAAGCGCCGGTGGAGGCGTTTACGAAGTATGTGGTTTTGGTGCGGTTGAATGTGTCGTATACAAACTGGTGGTAATTGCCCTGGGCGTTGGTCACTCTTTTTAATCTGCCCCACTCGTCTATCTGGTAGCCTGTCTGGTTGTTGAGGGCGTCTTTTACTCCGGTGAGCTTTCCGTAGCTGTCGTAAGTGTATGTTGCCGGAACCCAGACCTGGCGGTCATAATCCCAGTATTTTGACAGTAACAGGTTGCCGTTGTCGCCATAGTAACTCCTTGTTTCTCCAATGTTTACGGCCGACCCGCCGGTGGGGATTTTTCTTTTGTACTGCACCAATTCGAACAGTTTTCTGTTTCCCGCCTCGGTTACGGCTACGCTTTTGTTGTAGTCATTGTCCTCTTCTATTACGTATGTGCCGTCCTTGCCGGTGGAAACGGGGTAGGTGGCCTTATCCGGCCTGCCCATGCTGTCGTAGGTGTAGGTGGTAATGTTCCCCATGGCGTCTTCGGATCTGGTGACGTTACCCCGCAGGTATTCGTAATTTTGTCTTGTGGTACTTGTTTTCTGCACGCCGTTTTCGGTGTAGTATTGGGTTATCGCCGCGGGGTAGGCGAAGCAGGAGGTGTCGTAGGCGATGACTGTTGTGCTTTTCCTGCCGTCGCTGTGGTTGACTTCCTCTCTGGTAAGGTTGCCGGGGTGGTTTGGGTCTTCATAGAAAAAGTTTGTAGTTTCACCCTTGGCGTTGGTGGTTGTCGCCACCCTTCCGGAACTGTCGTAGGTTGTAGTTTCGGTAAGGAGCTTTGACTCATTCTGGTAATATTTTTTTGATGTCAAAAATTTATAATCCGGGTCGTAGGTATAGTTTATGGTATGTTGCTTTTTGACAGTGGAGTCGTTCCACTGGTCGGGTGTCAGGGGGTGGGTTTCGGACGCCACGCCGCCCCAGCTGTTGTAGGTGTACCCTTGATAAAGCGTGTTTGTCCCGCCGCTGCTCGTCTCTTCTGTAGTCACCATGGTGGGGAACCTGGGGAAAAGGGCGTTGCCATATGTATAACTCTGGCGCTCCACTTCTCCGCCGGAGTTATTTTTTACGGATGATGCAATTCTTTCCCTGGAAAACGTCTGTTCTATACTCAGGCCGTCGCTCTGCTGCATTTTGCTGGTAAACTGGTAGTCTGTTTTTTCTACGCCGTAAATGCCGTCGTATGAGTCGATGCTGCTCCCGTTTACGTGGTAGCCGGTTTCGTTGTCGTAGGTTACTCCGTTGTAGTATCCCGAGTAGGTGTAGTTTTTGAGTTGTTCCTTTCCCTGGTAGGTGTTGTTGGCGTCAAGGTATTGCTCATAGCGCCGGTTTACCCTGTGTGTCGTGTAATAACCTTTTTCCCCGAGTTGTTTTTCTACTTCTTCATAGTCATAATGCACTTTGGAGTTTCTAAAGTTTATCTCTTTTAGCATGCTTGAAACTGATAAGTCTGAGCTTGTATAGAATGTCTTGGAATAATAGTCAAAATCGTCATCGGGGAACTGGTAGTAGCTGTATGTGTTGTAATTTTCCCCGCTTGTATAGCTGTACAGCAGTGGGAACCTTCTTTGCTCGTTCCAGCCGCCAAAGTTATTTGCGGTATTTTTCCACCAATAGTTCAGTTTGACGAGGGAGCGCTTGTAGGTCATGGTGACGTCTGTCGCCGGGTTGGGAACCGGTTCGCTTACCTTTATGGTAACACTGCCGGCGTTGGTGGCGCTTTCATCGTACATTGTGTCGTTGTATGTGAAGGTTACTTTTCTTCCGATGCTGTCCGTAATTTGGGATATCATGGGGCAGACCCGCTGCAACTTAATTTTGTCAAAATAGCATAGCCCAAGGGCACTATCACCACTGGCATCAATAGCCCATATGAAGATACGGACATATCTTGCCTGGGGACTGGTCACAAAGGAATCGGATAAATAGTTCCAGGTTCTGGAGGGTTTCATGGAAGAGTCTAAATGAGCAACGTTGTTTAATTCATTTCCATACTGGTCATATTCCCGGCAAAAAACCATCGGGCCGGGATTTTGGGTGGATTTAAGATCATTATATACATATCCGTCAAAAAAGTATTTGGTTTCGGGATCCACGGAAATTGCCCTTGAACAAGTAAATGCATATACATCAGGATAGAAATTACCGTATTTTAAGGATGTATTGTCACCCATGCCAAAACCGTTGGTATATGAATACTGGTCGGTTGTTCCATACTCCAACCATTCTACGGAATCCTCGGTTAAGTCAAAATCGTAATTGGGTGCAATATTCATTCCGGGTCTTTCTTCATGCTTGAATACTATGTTATTGCCGAACCTGTCCTTTACTCCCAGGTATCTCCCGTCCGCCCCAAAGTAACTGGTGGTTTTATCAGCGTTTTCAAGGGCATATTTGGATGTAACCTGACCATTTGTGTATGTGGTGTCTTCCCGGAATATTACATCTTTTTTGTAGTAATTTTCAAGGTCGTATGTTCCGTCGTAGTTATCATCCAGGTGGTATACGCTTCCATCTCCTGTATGATAGTACATCTCTTTCTTCGACCCGCTTATCTCTATCTGAACGGATGGGAAATCAAAGGCCCACCCCACGCCAAGTCCGTACCTGTTCAGATAATATGTGGTGTAGTCGTTGTAGTTGCCGTTATACCCGGTGGCTTTACGGTCTCCGTACATTGCCTGGTTGCTCTGGTATACCCTGCCTATGGAAAGATCCAGCCCATTCCTTCCGGGCAGGTTTATGTCCGTCTGTTTAAAGGTTAAGTCGCCGGTTTCCGGGGATATTATTTCCTCCATGTCCGACCATGCGGAGTATTTTTGGTTATTAACACCGTTTGTAACTGAAGGCCCGGTCAGTGTGTTAAGAATGTCTTTGGTTTCCTCCCCCGTAGCGGCCACCGACATCGCTTGCAATTCGTTTCCTGTATTTCCGTATACTTCGTCTATAACAGAGCCGTCCTGCTTTTCATACACGTCGTCTATGACGGATTTATCCTGTTTTTTATTAACTTCTCCTGTTACCGGCCTCAGTTGTTCCCTGTTATGTTTTTTGATGGAAAAGAAATGGTTTTTGTAAACATTTTCAGTAACGGATGGTTCACTTTCCTGCTGCATTTTTTCCAGAAGGTCAAACCGGTTATGCTCTTTCAGCACGTCACATACTGCATTGTAATCGCTTTGGTAGTCTTGGATTAAGCTGTTTTTTCTTACTGTTAATTCCACTAACGGCGAGTCTTCGGTGATTTCTGCAGGATAATCCTCCGATTCATTGTATACCTGCCCGTTAACCGACTGCGCCTCTGGAGTCTCAAATTCCCCTGGTACCTGTTCTTTTTCAAAAACCGGCGCCTGAACTTCGTGATCTGGTCTTATGTATTTAATACCGGGGCCGCTTTCCCAGGCTGTATCCACACCCTGACCGCCATTATTCCGCGCTATAGCCGATATCGGTGTGGCAGTTACCAGGAATGAGATGATTAACGCGATTGACAGTATCTTTTTCACTAGAACATTCTCCTTTTATAAAAATATAAACTGTTATTTCGGAACCGGTAATTTCAGCGCAATGACCGTCTTATAAGGTTGCCGTTGGCATCATATATATATTCAGCAGTCTGCCCTGTTTCAAATACTACTGAATTGAGCCGGCTGTTGTCGTCGTATTGGTAGTTGGGGTCTTTTATTTTAAAACCGACTTCGGAGGATTTTGTTAGGGTCCCCGCTGCAGCAATTATGGAAAGCAAATAGCTGTGGCCGTTTACAATGTTGTTGGAATAAATGGTGTAGGTGGTCCGGGTTCCGTTGTTATATTGGTCAATTATCACACTGTTCTCAGTTATGTCTTTTAGCGTCACTTTGTAGCCTGTCGCTCCGGGCACGCTGTCCCACGCTACGGATATGGAGTTGCCGCTGTAATAATAGGATCCATCAACAGGTTTGGTAATCACAGGAGCAGTCAAACTAACGTCCTTTATTGAAAAATTAACCTCGGACCATTTGTTGACATCTCCATTTACTGAAGCCACAGATAGTTTGTAGTTATGGCCGGGGGTGAGTATGTCCGAAGGTATGGTATACTTGGTACTATTTGTAGTATCGTTGTCGATGATCAAAGTGTCGGCCGTCAAATCACGAAGAGTCACTTTGTATTCAAACGCCCCGGGAACACTATTCCATGTGGCGGTTAGGCTTGTAGGGTCATAACTGGCCCCTTCCACCGGAACTGTTATTACCGGGTTTGTCAGGTCATTTATTGAAAAATTAATTGATGAGCTTTTGTTAGTGCTACCGGCAACGGCACAGACTGTTAGCGTATAGTTGTGTCCTGGGGTAAAATAGTAAAATGAAATGGTGTAAGCGGTGCCGGTCCAGGTGTTATACCCATCAATCTTTACACTGTTATCTGTCAGGTCTTTAAGCGTTACTTTGTAACCTGTCGCCAAGGGCACGCTTTCCCACCCGGCGGTAATACTGCCATAGTCGTAGCATCCCCCTTCCAAAGGTGAGGTTATCACCGGACTGGCCAGTTCTTCAGGGTCATTTACCGTGAAGTTGACCTCCGACCACTGATTCAGGCTCCCCGCTACCGCAGCCACGGAAAATTTGTAGCTGTGCCCGTTTATAAGGTAGTTGGAATAAATGGTGAAGCTGGTTTTGGTCCCGTTGTTATACCCGTCTACTTTAACACTGTTTTCCGTCAGGTCTTTGAGCGTCACTTTGTAGCTGAACGCTCCGGATACGCTGTCCCATCCGGCGACTATGGAGTTGCCGGTAAAATAATTGGCCCCTTCGACGGGATTATTTATTACGGGAGCTGTTAAATTGACATCTACAATTGAAAAATTGACCTCGGACCCCTTGACTATATCTCCATTTACAGAAGCCACGGACAGTTTGTAGTTATGGCCCGGTGTAAGTTTGTCCGAAGTTATTTTGTAGCTGGTGCCATATGTGTATTGGTTGTCGATGATTAAGGTTTCGCTGGTCAAATCAAAAAGAGACACATTATAGTAAGACGCCCCGGGCACACTGTTCCATTTGGCAGTCAGGGCAACTGGGTCATAAATGGTTCCTTCCACCGGTACTGTTATTATCGGGCTTGTCAGATCATTTATTGAAAAATTAACTGAGGAACTTTTGCTTGTGCTTCCGGCAACGGCAGTGATTGTTAGCGTATAGCTGTGTGCGGGGGTAAGATAGTATGAAAGGATGGTATAGCTTGTTTTGGTCCCGTTGTTATACCCGTCAATTTTTACAGCGTTCTCAGTTTGGTCTTTAAGCGTCACTTTGTAACTTGCCGCTTCAGGTACGCTGTCCCATACGGCGGCTATACTTCCGAGGTCGTAACCGACTCCTTCCAAAGGTGAGGTTATCACCGGACTGGCCAGTTCCTCAGGGTCATTTACCGTGAAATTGACCTCCGACCACTGATTCAGGCTCCCCGCTACCGCAGCCACGGAAAATTTGTAGCTGTGCCCGTTTATAAGGTAATTGGAATAAATGGTATAGCTTGTTTTGGTCCCGTTGTTGTATCCGTCAACTTTAACACTGTTTTCTGTCAGGTCTTTGAGCGTTACTTTGTAACTGAACGCTCCGGGCACGTTATTCCATCCGGCGACTATGGAACTGCCGGTATAATAATTTGCCCCTTCGACAGGATTATTTATCACTGGAGCTGTTAAACTAACATCTGTAATTGAAAAATTGACCTCGGACCAACTGGAGACATCTCCAGAAACTGAGGCCACTGACAGTCTATAACTATGGCCGGGTGTAAGTTTGTCGGAAGAAATGGTGTAGCTGGTACCATATACGATTTGGCTGTCGATGATTAAGGTGTCGGTGGTCAAATCACGAAGTGCCACTTTGTAGTAAGATGCTCCGGATACATTGTTCCATCTGGTAGTCAGGGCAACTGGATCATAAATGGTACCTTCAACCGGTGCGGTTATCACCGGGCCAGGCAACTCATCCCCAAACACAGCATGGGGTGTAATTATTGCTATCGCAATAAAAACTGTAAAAAAACACAAAAAACAAAATATACCCTTTTCCATCCTTTCCAACATAACCTGCATGACCTCCATTTTTTATTTTCCATAATTATTAAAATAAAATTTGCATTAATAAAATGCAGTTATATTCCATATGTCTATAGCTAAATCTTTACTAAACACAACCATTCCTCCAGCAAAAAAAATATGGAGACCGGATTTTGTCGATCCTAGCCACAACAAAGGCAAATTAATTATATATTCTAAATCTTTGGCATATCAAGTATTTTTTGTTAATTTTGTCTATAAGCGTCAAATTAGTGTCTAAAACCCTTTATTTCCTGTCTGAAAACCTATTAACACATACTGCCTTTTTCCCTGCTATTATCATTTAATGCATTGAATACTTTTTTTGTTTTATTCTTACATTTTATGGTTTCGCTTTTTTTGGCTTTCACATTAAAGTCTATACTCCCTATTTCCCTTTTTCCCCGACAAATATGGCAGCAAATATCAGGGGACTCTCATAAGCAGCATACTTTAATATGGTAAAGTTCCAATCAGCACTTGGGGGAATGAATAGTCAATGGAATGGTGGATTTAGGCGTAAATAAAAGGCCGCTGTCCAGGATTGGACTGCGGCCGAATTGGGGTGGAGTCCTTAGCCGGGGGGCAGACTGGTGAAACCAGTCTGCCCCTACCTTTTGTACCATTGATTATTGGCTGTTATTTTAGGCAATAGGCTGGGGCAGTCTGCTGGTATCCTAAATATTACTGAATGTCTTTTAAAAAAACACAGAGAACACTAGAAATGGTTTCGAAGGCACTGCTCTCAGGAAGACCTATGTAAAAGTAAGTTTTCTTTTTAAATCCATTTAATAAACTCTTTGAGCATTCAAACAGGACTCAAAACCTGTTGTGTTCTCTGTGTTTTTTAAAATAAATTGCAAGGATAACATGCAAAAGGATATTCTGTGGTGCCTTTTTTAAGGCGTGCATGATTAAAATCAAAAATCTCTTTTCTGTTATTTACTAAATGGGCTGTAGTGCCTTTTCAGCCAGCGAGTAAGGCCGTCCAGGCCGGGGAACAGCACCCTTTCGGTGATGTTGGCCTGGTCAAGCTTGTCCCGCACCTCCCATTTAAGGGAGCTTGGGATTATTATTCTCCGGTAAAGCTCAGGGTGGGCGTCAAGCCAGCGGTCCAATACTACCGTAGGGCTGGAGGCCACCGAGAAAAGCGCATACTGGTTGATAATGCGGTCGTCCAGGGAAGGAGGCTCGAAGAAAACAATAAACTCATCCCCGGACAGCTGGTCAAACTCCTGCAATGTGCCGGCGGTTCTGGACAGCATGCCGACGGTAAAACCGTTGGCGCCTTCACTTTCCAGCACTTCCCTCAACGGGCCGGGAAGAAAGCGGTGGACCGCCACATAGTCAACACACCAGATAACACCGTCAAGGTTATACTGTTCCAGGTTGGCGGTGGCAAAATGCATGGCCACATAGGGTGAGAAAGTCCAGTCCAGCAACCTTGTAGGCAGGCCGTGGTGCTGGGCCACAGCCAGCCAGTTCCAGAGTGAGTCTCCCCTGACCTCGTCCCGGTGGGCATATTTCCGGAAATTACGGAGTATATGCTTCTCCAGCCTTTCGTAGTCGCCTCCCAGCCTGATCAGACTGGTCTCCAGCCTGTAAGAGGCGTCGGAAAGGCCCCGGTATACAAAGTTGGAACGAAAGCGGCCCAGGTGCGCCTGCCATGAACCTTCAAACAGCTGACAGTTCAAATCACTCCAACTTTCGACCCGATAGTCGTTTTCCAAACATTACACCCCTTTAGAAAAGAAGCTTCTGTCTTCTGATATACACATTCATCAGCAGCCCCATGGCCGCCAGATTCATCATCATGTTGCTGCCGCCATAGCTGAAAAGCGTAAGGGGAATCCCTGTTACCGGCATCACCCCGGCGGTCATCCCTATATTTACCAGTATATGAAAGGCAAACATAGATATTATTCCGGCCGCCAGCAGGGTCCCATACATGTCCCTGGCCATAACAACTATCCTGATCCCTCGCTGCAGTATAAAATAGTACAGCCCCAGCAGCACCAGCACCCCTATGAAGCCAAATTCCTCCCCCACCACGGAAAAGATAAAATCAGTGTGCCTGATGGGCAAAAATGTGTAGTGGCTCTGGGTTCCCCCCAGCAGTCCCTTGCCGGTAATGCCGCCGGAACCTATGGCTATCCGGGACTGCCACACATGGTAGCCCGCGCCCAGCAAATCGCTCTCCGGGTCCACAAAAATAGTCAGCCTGGTCATCTGGTATTCTTTCAGGGTTAAGCTGTGAAACCGCTCGTGCCGTGCATGAATCTGCACCTGCTCTTCCTTCAGTATTTCAATGTATTGGGTCAGATCTTTGCGGGAGGTGGTAAACCCTTTTTCTTTAATGTCATTCTGCAATTCTTTGTCTTTCTTCAAATCCCAGTCGTTTCCTTCCAGTGCCCTGGTTACATAGGTTATCTTCTGCTGTATGGCAACATCGGGCTGGTGATAGTGCTGGTGTGCGAAAAACAGTGTCACCACCATCAGTACCCCCAGGCCGATAATCCCCAGCAAAACCCGGGGATTGGCCCCGGCCACAAACAGCATCCCGAACATAATGGCGATAAAAACCAATGACGTCCCCAGGTCGGGCTGCTTCAGGATGAACAGGACGGGAATCCCCATATAAATAAAACAGGGTATCAATTCCCAGAATGAATTGAGCCTCCCCTTCCTCTTGGTCAGAAAATCGGCGAAGGTGATAATTATAATCAGCTTGGAAAATTCCGACGGCTGAAAGGAGAAGGGACCTATGTGTATCCATCTCTGCGCCCCCAGCGCCACGTGCCCCACAACAATTACCGCCAGCAGCATGGCCAGGTTGATGACATAAAGCTGATTGGAATACTTGGTCATGGCCTCGTAATCGATATAAATAAACCCTGCAGCCACGATAACCCCCAGGATTATCCAGAGCGTCTGCTTGGCGACAAAGGAATAATCCAGGTGCAGAAGCCTCAACAATACATTCAATTCCCTCAGTTTTTCCATTGAGGGATCAGAAAATTCCAGGGTGGCGCTCCCTATGGTCAGAAGGCTGTATACCAGAAGTATTACAGTGGCCACCAACAGGGGGATGTCCAGATTTTTAATCATGCGAGTGTACAAAAAACCCGCTCCCATCTATTAATGCAGAATTATTTCTGAATTATAATGGCCGCCGGCAGTTATTTAAAGTACCGCCAGTTATAAATTATATAACTTCTCCGGGAATATTTCGATATGTTATTTCTGGCACCAATATTTAGGGGGCAGGTAATCCCTGCCCCACCATGCCATTCCAATACCATATGCTTTTCATACGACGTTTGCGGACCTTTTGACGTTTCTAACGGGTATATTGGCAATAAGGGCCACCTGGTTTTCGGAGTTTTCCAGGTTGACCTCCAGGCTCTCTTCATCTATTTCCAGGTAATTTGAAATAACCTTTATCAGATCCGCCTTGAGGGACTCCAGCAGCTGTGGCGATACGCTGGTCCTGTCATGCACCAGCACCAGCCTCAGCCTCTCCTTGGCTATGCTCTTGCTGGCGGTGCTTTCCCTGCTGAAAATCCGGTTAATAAAATCCAGCACCATATTCACACCCCTTCCGTCTATTTAAGGCCCATAATACGCCGAATTCTACTCATGAAACCGCCCTCTTCCAGGGACAGCAGAGGCACCTGCTCTCCTGTAATGCGCCTCACTATATTCCTGTAGGCCGTTCCGGACTTGGACTTTTCGTCCGTTACCACAGGCTCTCCCTTATTGGTGGTGATGACCACCATCTCATCCTCGGGCACAACACCCAGCAAATCAATGGCAAGTATGTCAATTATATCATCAATGCTCATCATATCGCCGGCCTTAACCATTTTATAGCGCAGCCGGTTGATGATAAGCTTGGGTTCTCTCAGCTCAGCGGCCTCCAGCAGGCCGACTATGCGATCGGCATCCCTTACCGCCGACACCTCCGGAGTGGTTACCACAATGGCGCGGTCGGCTCCGGCGATGGCGTTTTTAAAACCCTGTTCTATGCCGGCGGGACAGTCTATAATCACATAATCAAACTCCCGGCTCAGGTCTTCGCAGAGGACCTTCATCTCGTCGGGACTGACAGCCGTCTTGTCCTTTGTCTGCGCCGCCGGAAGAAGAAAGAGCCCCTCAAAACGCTTGTCCTTTATAAGAGCCTGGCGCAGCCGGCAGTGACCTCCCGTAACGTCGGTAATATCATAAACTATCCTGTTTTCCAGTCCCAAAACGACATCCAGGTTACGAAGCCCGATGTCGGCGTCAACAAGAACCACTTTATATCCCATCTGGGCCAACCCCGTACCCAGGTTTGCGGTGGTTGTTGTTTTGCCCACACCGCCTTTTCCTGAAGTAACTACTATTACCTCACCCATCATGTGTCCTCCCCTTTATTTAAATGCAAACCGGCCGGTGACAGCCTTTAAGACCTGGCAGGGTAGCTCTCAATGGTTACCACCCCGTTTTTAATCCTGGCTATCTCGGGCGCCGTAATGTTGGGAACCTCATCGTCCGGCGGACGTGTAATGTGGTTGGCAATCCTTAGCTGTGTAGGCAGCAGGCGGAACGCTATCACTATAGCCGACTCGTCGCCTTCTGCGCCGGCATGCACAACTCCCCTGAGCTGCCCCATAACAATCACATTGCCGGTGGCCACAACCTCGGCGCCGGGATTTACATCACCCATGACAATAACATTGCCGTCATAATAAAACTTTTGCCCCGATCTCATCGTCCGCCTGATAAGTATTGAATTTTCATCTCCGTCCACGTCATCTGAAAACTGCCTGTGGGAAGGTCTCTTACCCTGATCCAATACTGTTCTCTCCTTACAAACGCATATACTGGTATTTTGGCACTGCAGGAAGCCTTGAACGGGAGCCGGAAGGATCAATGCACCATCATTCGCATACCCTGCATTGAATTCCCGGAAAATTGCATGTGACCGGACTGCACATTAATGGTGCGGATCTTTGAAGCCTTGTTTAAGAATTCTACAGACTATAACCAAATCCTGCTAACTGGAATACAAAATCAAAAACCGGGGAAGGTCATTCCCCGGCAATATGCTCAGTTCCGGCCGGACTGACCTGTATTTTCCCGCAGCGTCCGGTTTTCAGGCGGCAGGACCATGCCGTTATCATTTTTAACCGGCGTTCCGGACTGGCCGCCGCCCTGCCCGGCAGCAGCGGCATTGTCCCGCGCCTGCCCGCCACCGCCTGTGTTCCGGCCTGCGGGGGTCTGGCCCGCAGGGTTCTGCGCCGAAGGCTGAATCTGGCCCGAAGGTGCCTGGCCCGTAGTCTGCGCGTCCGAAGACGACTGCCCCGAAGGTTGGGTCTTGCCCGAAGGCTCGGCTTGTGCGGGCTGAGGGGCGGCTGTTGTCTGCGGATTTGCTGCCGCAGCGTCTTCCTCTTTAAATTTGAAGTAGGCCTCCATTATTTTCTTTGCCACCGGTCCGGCTATTTCGCTTCCATGACCGCCGTACTCAATTATTACCGCCACCGCTATTTCAGGTTTTTCAAACGGGGCATAGGAAACAAACAGTGCATGGGCGCCTTCCCCCGCCTCGGCGGTGCCGGTTTTGGCGGCTGCGGTGAAATTATCACCCGTCGTCAGCCATGCGGCTGTTCCACCGCTTTGGACCACCTCGTGCATGCCCTCCCGGATTATATCCAGGTTCGCCTGGGATACTCCTATCTTCCTGATAACTTCCGGCTGGATGGACATCAGCTCACTGCCGTCCGGTGCGATTATCTGTTTTCCCAAATGAGGCCGGTAAAGGGTTCCGCCGTTGGCAATGGCCGCCACATAGTTTGCCAGCTGAATTGCGGTTACCTTGGTTTCCTGCTGACCGATAGCCATATCCATGCTGTCATATTCATGCCACTCCGACTCCCAGTCATTTCCGGCCCAAATCTTTTTCTTAAGCTCCCTGGAGGCCACCCTGCCCGGTTCCTCCCCGGGCAAATCAATGCCGGTAAGCTGTCCAAGCCCGTATTCCGCCGCGTATTTGCCCATAATCTCCGGTGTTGTCTGAATACCGAAGGTATAAAAAAAGGTGTCGCAGGAATACTTGATGGCCTTGATAATATTGACAATTCCATGGCCCCCCGGCTGCCAGTCCTTCTTATACTTAAAATAACCGGGGTCAAAAATGGAATCATTTACGCTGACCACATTGCTTTCCAGTAATGCCGACGCCACGGCCATTTTGAAGGTGGACCCGGGCGTATAGGTGCTTTGAATGGCGTGGTTGCGCATCGCGCCGCTGTTCAGCAGTTCATTGTACTTACTTGCGGGCAGGGGGCCGGAAAAAATGTTAAGGTCGTATGACGGCACCGAAGCCATGGCCAGCACCTCACCGGTATTAACATCCAGGGCCACCGCCGTGCCGGAAACCGCCTTTCCGGCGGGGGCCTTGACATAACCCGACCTTTTGGCCTGGTCCAATGCTGCCACCACTGCGTCCTGGGCCACCCTTTGCAGCCTGCTGTCGATGGTTAAAACAAGGTTGTTGCCGGGAACCGGGCTTTTCAGACCCAGATCCCTTACCGGCCTCCCCTGGGCGTCAACTTCCACCTGCCGGGCGCCGTTTACACCGCGAAGATATTTTTCATAGGTGGACTCCAGGCCCACCTGCCCAAATGAGTCCCCCATGCGGTACCCCTGGTCCTTGTTGGCTTCCAGCTGTTCACCGGTTATCTCACGGACATAGCCCAGCACCTCACCCAGCAGGTCGTTGAAGGGATATGACCTTACCGGCTCTATGTCTATATTCACTCCGGGCAGTTCCAGTTTCTGCTCCTCAATCCTGTTTATGGTTTCCTCGGAGACATTGACCGCCACCCTCACCGGCTCATAAAGCCTGGTGTGTCCCTTAATCTTTTCCTCTATGTCCTGCTCAATCTGCTGGGTGGTCATGCCCTGGTAAACGCTTTCTCCCGCCAGGAGTGAAGAAAGCCGGTGTATAACGGCCTGGGAGTCCTCCAGCCCCAGGTAGACCAGCGAAACGGTATAAACAGGCTTATTGGTGACTATACGCACCCCGTTGCGGTCTATAATCTCCCCCCTGGGCGCTTCCACCGTGATCAGCCTGAGGTGGTTTTGCGTTGCCAGAGTCTTGTAGCGGTTACCTTCAATTATCTGCATATAACCAACCCTGGCCATTAACAAGATCAGGGACACAGCCAGCAGGTAGGTGAAAAACTTCATTCTCTTTTCCAGTACTTTCTTTTCCACTTTAGCACCCTTTCATGGTGTTCTCAAAAAGAAAGAATCCCTGGGAGTCCGTTGAAAAGGTCCCACTTGCCGCGCCTTGCACCTGGAACTTTTTAAACGGCCTCCGGCGCTTATATATTCCTGTTTCGCAGCATCCCCTTCCGGCACGACTTGTAGAATCTTGGATAAAAAACCGGCGCCAGTATCGAGGTAAAAATGGCCGTGGGGATAATCACCCTCAGCAAGGCGACACCGGGAGAAATATACACCTCCATGGAGGCCAACAAGATATAGCTGATCAATTGGGCCGCGATGGAGGAAAGCCATACCAGGAACGTAATGATCAGTGAGCTCTCACGGAGCAGTTTTGACTGCGTCAAACCCACCAGATAGCCCGCCGCCATAAGTGACAAGGCATTCATGCCTATATAGCTGCCTGTGGCCAGATCCTGGAAAAGTCCTCCGAAAAAGCCGACCAAAGCGCCCTCCCTCGAGCCCTTTAAAAAAGCATTAAACACAACAATAAGCAGAACAAGGTCGGGATTAACCCACAAAAAGGGGAAAACAGTTACCAGGGAACCCTGGCAGAAGGCCGCCAAAAATACTAGAATTAACAGGTAAAACAGCCTCACTGCCCAACCACCCCGCTCGAACCGGCGGGGTTTTTAACACCCGTTGGGGGCGCCGCCACGGAATTGTTAAGGGCCACGCCCCAGGGGTCCGGAAGCGCTGACACGCCGCCGGCCTGGGCGCCTGTGCCGGTAATTACCATTACTTCCTCCAGCCGGTTAAAGTCCACAAAAGGTATCACTTCCGCTGTATTGAACAGCCCTGACGAGTCACGGCCAAGCTCCTGTATCCGGCCGATGGGAATTCCCTTCGGGTACATGCTGCCGAAGCCGGAGGTCAAAACCACCTGCCCCGGGGTAACCTCCGTCTCAATGGGTATGTGGACCATCCTGACCTTGCCCGGATAGCCGGCTGTCCCCTCCACAATTCCGGGGGACCTGCTGTCCTGAATCAGTGCGCTGACACCACTCCTGAAATCGGTAATAAGCAGCACCTCGGCAGTATAAGTGTTCACCGAGGTTATTCTGCCCACCAGGCCCTGGTCGTTGATAACCGCCATATCGGGTTTCAATCCGTTCCTGCTGCCCTTGTTAATTGTGATCATGCCGAACCAGTTGCCGGGATCACGCCCCACCACCGCCGCTGTCACAGTATTGAACCCCGCCTGCGGGGCAACCACTGTTTTAAAGTCAAGCAGTCTTTTGAGCCTTTCGTTTTCCGACCTTAACTCTTCATCCTGATAAATCCGGCCCTCCAGTTCCCCAATTCTTTCTTTCATCAACTGATTTTCTTTGGCAGCGTTGACCAGTGAAAAAGGAAAGGACACCAGCCCTCTCAAGCGGTGCCCCAGATTAATGGAAAGCCCCTGAACAGGGGCGACTACGTCTCTTAACGCAGACTCCACGGGGGAAACACCTGCCCTGCCGAACCTGGTGTAGTTCATCAGTACAATAATAAAAATGATCAGTACTCCCAATAACAGGTACTTCCTGGTATTACCCCTGCGAAACACAATAATCACCCCGGTTAAAATCTGCCCGGCACGGGCGAAAATCCGGACTGGATTACCATAGCCAGGTCAACCCCGGCCGGACACAAGACTATTGTATATCTTAATGAAATGCAAAGCACGAGGTAATTTTAACTTCTTATGAGATTCTGCGGTGATTGATCAGCACCCTTTTCAGCATATCAATATTTTCCAGAACCTTTCCCGTGCCGTAAGCCACTGCCAGCAGCGGCTCTTCCGCCAGGTGCACAGGCATACCGGTGCTCTCACTTACCAGCCTGTCCAGGCCCCTGAGCAGGGAGCCACCTCCGGCCATAAAAATCCCCCGGTCCATCAGGTCCGCCGCCAGTTCGGGGGGAGTTACCTCCAGGGTGGCCTTGATGGCCTCAAGGATGGATGAAACAGGCTCGGAAAGGGCCTTGTACACCTCAAGGGAAGTTATCTGCACCGTTTTCGGAAGGCCGGTTACAAGATCCCTGCCCCGTATGTCATAAATCTCATTATCGTCCGGCATGTAGGCCGTGCCCACCTCTATTTTTATCTCCTCCGCAGTCCTCTCCCCAATCATGAGGTTGTAGGTTTTCTTCACATGCTGCACTATGGCCTCGTCCATCTCGTCACCGGCTATGCGGATTGAGCGGCTGGTCACTATACCCCCCAGGGAAATTACCGCCACCTCCGTGGTACCGCCCCCGATGTCCACCACCATGTTTCCGGTGGGCTCGTGAACCGGAAGGCCGGCCCCTATGGCCGCAGCCATCGGCTCTTCAATAAGGTAGGCCTCGCGGGCGCCGGCCTGCATGGCTGCTTCCCTGACCGCCCTCTCCTCCACCGCGGTTACCCCGGAGGGCACTGAAACCACAACCCTGGGGTGCACAAGAAAGGTCTTGCCTCTCAAGGCCTTGTTTATAAAATGCTTTATCATGCTCTGGGTAATGTCGAAATCAGCAATCACACCGTCCTTCATGGGCCGGATAGCCACTATATTTCCCGGTGTGCGCCCGATCATCTGCTTGGCCTCCTCACCAACAGCCATCACCTGACCGGAATCCTTCTGCATGGCCACAACCGACGGCTCCCTCAGAACTATGCCCCGCCCCTTGAAATACACCAGAGAGTTGGCCGTGCCGAGATCTATACCCATGTCCTTTGAGAACAGACCAAAACCGAATCTCATTTTTTTGCCCCTTTCGCACCCTGCATTTTTACAGACTAGATTATAACATGCCCATTGATTTGAAACTGATGAATTTATTATCCCCTATCACTATGTGATCTAAGACCTCTATGCCTATTATTGACCCGGCGTCCTTAAGGCGCCCGGTTATTTCCCGGTCTTCCCTGCTGGGAGTGGGATCGCCGCTGGGATGATTGTGGAGCAGAATCAGGGCGGCAGCGCTTTTTTTGATGGCCGCCTTGAATAACTCGCGGGGGTGAACCACCGAGGAATTAAGGGTGCCTATGGATATGGTTTCCCTTGATAAAACCTGGTGCTTCGTATTAAGCAGCAGCGCGCAGAAATGCTCCCTGTCAAGGTGACGCATCTCCTCCATCACCATCATGGCCGCGTCTTCCGGCCCCCTTATATACGGGCGGCTGCCCTCCTGTATGGAGGCAACCCTCTTGCCTATTTCCAGGGCAGCCTTTAGCTGCGCCGCCTTCACCGGGCCCATGCCCTTCACCGCCACCAGTTCCTCGATACTGGCCTGGACTATATTTTTAAGGCCGGAAAAAAGGCTCAGCACCTCGGTGGCCAATTCCACGGCACTCTTTTTTTCATACCCCGTGCGCAGTATTATGGCAATCAGCTCTGAATCGCTGAGGGCGCCGGACCCCTCCCTGGCCAGCCTTTCCCTTGGACGCTGATCGGCCGGCATGTCCTTTATTCTGGCATGATACATCCGTTATCCCCCCACATCACATTATATGTGGGGCCTTGAACCGGAGCCGAAGGCTCAGCCCCGGGGATAAGTCGCCAGAACATCTATGCCAAAATCTTTCAGCACCCCGGCCAGCCTGGACAGGGGCAACCCCACCACATTAAAATAACATCCCTCAATACCCTTTACAAAAACAGCGCCCAGCCCCTGTATGGCGTAACCTCCAGCTTTATCCCGAAACTCACCGGCGGCTGCATAATTTTCAATTTCCTCCGCTGTGGCCGGTCTGAAAAAAACACGGGTGCACTCGTGGGAAACGTGGACCTTGCCGGTTTCGGCATTGATTACCGCCAGTCCTGAATAAACCTGGTGCACATCTCCCTGCAGGCAGGTGATCATCTCCACCGCCTCCCGCCGGTTTTTGGGCTTACCCATAATTTTTTCCCGCCACACCACCACGGTGTCGGAACCTATAACAAGCCCCCGGTCAATATCCCGGGCGGCGGCTTCGGCTTTTCTCAGTGAAAGGGCCTCCACCACCCTGTCCGGCGGCAATCCGGACTCTGTACTTTCATCAACATTCTTAATCACCACAGTAAAGTCAAGGCCCAGTTGTTCAAGCAGTTCCCTCCGCCTGGGCGAGGCGGAGGCCAGATAGATTGGCAGCAACAGCCCGGCCTCCCGTGTTATATCCGTCAGCCATTGGTTAAGTAATAAAGTCTGACGCCCCTAATATTATAACTTTCTGTACACCCAATATCCAATAATAAGTCCCAGTGCCGTCAGGGGACTGAGGGCCATCTTGAATCCCACGGTCAAACTCATGAAATGAAGGTCCACAGTGGCCGGATTAAAACCGATACCGGCTGTTGACCCGAGAAACGGCACATAGGTTCCGGCGGCGTCGCCCGCGGCGCTTCCCGCCAGACCGCCAATCAGCAGCAGAGTGACCAACGCTGTTATATTTTTTGTATTTTTAAATGAGGCCATCCCACCAACCCCCAGCGGATAATCCACTTCTCCGGCGTCTGAAAATACCGCTTTAAGTTTAACATTTAAGGTCTTATTATGACAAGGCTTAAGGCAAAATTAAATAAACATGGCAACTAATGCCATTTAGCGCAAAAATCATTCCTTCGGTGGTGTAAACCGTACATTTATGGCGGTCCCCGGCGGAACCTTTTCTCCGGGCCCGGGCGTCTGTCCGGAAGCTATTCCTGTGCCTGAAGGATTAAAATTGAGTCCCAGCCGCTGCAGCACCGTTCCGGCCCTCTTGATGGTCAGTCCCCTCATATCCGGAACAGTTACCGCTGCAGGGGTGCCGGATGTGGCTGAAGCCCTGATGCCCACCGTGGCTCCCCTCCTCACAACGCTCCCCCCGGCGGGGTTCTGTCCGGAAACCAGCCCCTTGCCGGAAACGCTGGGGCTGAGACCGCAGTCCACCAGGAACTGCCGTGCCTCCTCCACCGGGAAACCGGTCAAATCCGGCACCCTGGTCGTTCCGCCGCCCTCCGGAACCGGCTTGACCTCGTCCTCCACTGTAATTTTAGGTCTGGGCAGGTCCGGGTTTTCCGGCACATTGAGATAATGCAGTGAGTCACGGGCCACAGCCCGGAAAACCGGGGCCGCAATCTCACCGCCATAATAGGACGGCCCCTTGGCCTCGGCCAACACCACCAGTATGGCCAGCCTGGGGTTGTCGGAAGGAACAAACCCGGCAAAGGAGGAGACATAAAGATTGGCCTTGTATCCTTCGGGATCGGGTATCTCCGCCGTCCCTGTCTTCCCCGCCACCGAATAGCCGTCAACATAGGCCCTTTTACCGGACCCCAGCATAACGACCCTTTCCAGCAGCCGGGTCACCCTGTCGGCGGTGTTCTTGGAGACCACCTGCCTCACCACCTGGGGCTCAAAGCTTTTCACCACATTGCCGCTGGAGTCTTCCACAGCCCGCACCAGGTGAGGCTTCATCAACTGTCCGCCGTTGGCCAGGGCCGACATGGCGGTAACAAGCTGTATGGGTGTAACGGCGATGGACTGCCCGATGGACATGGTGGCCAGGTCGAGGGTTGTGGCCTTTTCCTCCGGAATCATCAGTCCGCTTTCCTCTCCCGGCAGGTCAATTCCAGTCGGACTGCCGAAGCCAAAACCGGTTATGTACTTGTAATAAAGTGACTTTCCGGCCTTCAGCCCGGTGGAAATAAACACCGGGTTGCACGAGTTCTGCACACCCTCGGCAAAGGACTGGTCACCGTGGCCCGGTGCATACCAGCACTTGATGCGACGGCCGCTGACAACTATATAACCCGGGTCGCTGAATCGCGTATCCTCGCTTACCACGCCCTCTTCCAGGGCCATGGCGGCCACAAACATCTTCAGGGTGGAGCCCGGCTCATAGTTGTACTGCAGGAGAGGGTCGGAGTTCCATACCGACTGTGGGTACTGACTGTAATTTGCCGGGTCGAAACTTGGCCTGGCGCCCATGGCCAGCACCTCCCCGGTGGCCGGGTCCATCACTAAAATCAAGGCCCGGGAGGGCTTGTACTTTTCCTCCAGATTATCAAGCTCCCGCTCCACATAGTGCTGAATGGTGCTGTCTATGGTAAGCACAAGGTTATTGCCGGGTACGGGGGGGATATACTCCGACCTGGTCTGGGGAAGCACCCTCCCGCCGGCGTCGGTCTCGGCCACCAGTCTGCCGGGTATCCCGGAAAGCTCCTGGTCATAGCTTTTTTCTATTCCACTGCGGGCCGACGGGTCGATACCCACAAACCCCAGCAGGTGCGCCGCCATGCCGCCCTGGGGATAAAACCGCCTGGTGCCGTCCACAAAGCCAATCCCGGTTACCTTGTACTGGTTGATTATTCCTTCCAGCTTAAGGCATGTATCATAGTCAACCCTTCGTTTAAGCCAGGCAAACTGCTGGCCGGAGCTAAGTGTTTTTACCGTGCCTGCCTCGTCCAGCTGAAGGGCCGAGGCTATCTCCTTCATTACCATTTCCTTGTACTGCGTTTCGTCAACACCCTCTCCGGCCTTTACGGAAAAGATGTCGGGATTGGCATAAACAGACTTGACCGGCGCATTTGTCACCAGCTCGTTATGGTTGCGGTCATAGATTATCCCCCTGACAGGTTCAAGCACCTCATCCCTGGTCCTGATATCCATGGCCTTCTGGCTGAGTTCTCCCCCCCGCACCAGCTGAATCCACATCAAACGGAAAATGAGAGCTGCAAAACAGACAGAAACCCCAATAAAAACCATCGCCAGCCTATTTCTTTTCGACAATTGGGAGGCCACTTCCATCCCCCGCCTTTCATAGATGGACAGCTATTTTATGGGAAACTGGGGCCTGAAATCCTCTTCCAGGTGGCTGCGGTCATTGAGCAGCGCCACGACACCGCTGTCCCAGTCGCTAAAATCAATTATATTCAGGGCGGCGTTGTCCTGGCGGATTTTCCAGTACTTGTTCATATCCATGTTCAGAACGGTGCTGATCAGGCAGCGGATAGGCCCCCCGTGGCACACCACGGCCACCTGCTCTCCATCATGGGCCTCCACTATTCTCCTGACCGCCGGGACCACCCTGGACACCAGGTCGGACAAACCCTCCCCCCCGGGAACCCTCATGGAAAGGGGAGTACTCCACCACTTTTTTACGGCGTCGCCATATTTTTCTCTTATCTCCTTAAAGGTAAGGCCTTCCCAGAGGCCGAAATTAATTTCCCTCAGCTCAGGCATACTGACCGGCCCGATACCCCTGGGCGACGCCAGACGGCTGGCGGTTTCCACCGCCCTTCCCAGGTCGCTGCAGTAAACCGCCGCTATTTTCTGATGCTCAAGCCGCCCGGCCAGGGCCTCAGCCTGGGCAATTCCCCTGTCCGAAAGCGGTATGTCGGCATGGCCCTGCAATTTCATTTCACTATTCCAGACGGTTTCACCATGCCTGATTAAAAAAATACGACAGCCCAACAGATTTTCCCCCAGTGCTATAAATTTGCCAAAACCTTTCCTTTTCCTTCCCTGTTAAGGAAAGAGAATTGGCGCCAGCCTGTTCAGCGAGATATAAAGGGCCAATACAAAGACTTCCAGCACCTCGTTGACCGCCCCGTACGTGTCGCCGGTCAGGCCACCCAATACCTTATTCATGTACATGCATAACAGGTGAGTGAAAATGCCGGCCGACAGAAAAATTATTAATCCACCCAGCCCTCCGGCCACGGCAGATACAACCAGGGCTGTCAGTGAGGCCACCGCCAGCTCCGGAATCCCCGTGTGCAGTGTAAACAGCCTCCCCATGCCCTCTTCCCTGGCATATGGAAACCTGGCTGTGGCGTAGGTCATGCCCCACCTTCCCGTCACCGTCATCATGATCAGGCCCATATAATCATAAACACCCGCGATACCGGTGATCAGGGAGAACTTGAACAAAAGAAGGCAGACAACCCCCACCACCCCGAATGACCCGGCCCGGCTGTCTTTCATTATTTCCAGCATTCTCTCCCTGGGCCGTCCGCTGAACAAGCCGTCCACCGTATCCATAAAGCCGTCCAGGTGCATGCCCCCGGTCAGCATCACCAGCGCCACCACCACGGCGGCGGCCACTGCCGCTGGGGGAAAGATTTCACCTGCTACCCGGTGGATAAAGACAAGTATCCCCCCCAGGAAAAGCCCCACCAGGGGAAAAAACATGGTGGAGCGCCCAAGGGCTTTTTCATTAAAGGAGAGATCCAAAATGCGTATACGCGTCAGGAGCTGCAGGGCAAAAACAAAACTTTTCATTAAAAACCTCCCCAACAAACACGGTAAAAATTACCGTCCTCCGGCCGGTACCACCTTGCAAAAACTTTCATTTACAGGCGGATTGCACTTCCTTCCGCCTGCCCTTTCCCGTTTCTGCGGGACCTGTGCCTGAGGCATGAATTTATAAAATTTTCCGCCTCCCGCGGACATCCGGCAAAATTAATGTGCAGGTAGGAGGCCAGGATGCTGCCGTTGGAGTAGCCGTCCGGCCTGGCCTCCCCCTCCCCCGCCTTTTTCAGAAAATAAGCCGGGCTGGAAAGGTCGCCTTCCCGCATAACCGAATAATGAAACTCGTGTCCCCTCAGCTCCCTGCCGGCCGGCGCCAGTATGCTGTCCCCGGCCGAAACGGCGGTGACATACCCGAGGCCCGCTCTTTTTTTAAGCATTACCGTTTCTCCGGGTATGACCCCCGCCATGGCGTGCCTGACGCCGTCAAATCCCGTTACACCCCGGGACAGGAACATCATCCCCCCGCACTCGGCGTAAACCGGCATCCCCTGCCCGCAGGCCTCCCTTACTGAATCCATCAATTCAATATTGGCGGCTATTTGCCCGGCAAAGACCTCCGGGAAACCTCCCCCCAGGTACAGGCCGTCCAGACCCGGAGGCAGCCGCCCCTCCAGAGACGAAAATGTTACCAGCTCGGCTCCCAGGGCGGATAAAAGATCCAGCCCGTCCTGATAATAGAAATTAAAGGCACTGTCCCTGACCAGGCCTATCCTTACTTGAGAATCCCGCGCCACTTCGGGAAAAACCGTTTTTTCAGGCCTTGGCGGCTCAGGTGCGGACCCGGCCAGACTCACCAGCCTTCCCAGGTCAACACCCTCCCTTATCTCCCGGGCCAACAGGTCCAACAGGCGGCCAAGGCCGTCCTTTTCCGCGGTGGGCAACAAACCCAGGTGCCTTTCGGGAAGTTCCGCCCCGGAGTTGTAGCCCATCCTTCCCAGCACCGGCACCCCGGTGGCGGACTCAATGGCCTCTGTGAGCATCCGGAAATGCCTCTCGGATCCCACCCTGTTCAGAATAACCCCGCACAGGTTTACCTCCGGGTCAAAGTCCCTGTAACCCCTTACCACCGCCGCGGCGCTCCGGGCCATGGACCTGGCGTCCATCACCAGCAGCACCGGCGCCCTCAACAGCCTGGCCACGTGGGCGGTTGAGCCCTCGTCAGTTGACCACCTGCCGTCATACAGGCCCATTACGCCCTCTATCACCGATATGTCCGCCCCCGGGGCCGAGCGCAGAAACATCTCCCTGACCCCGTCGCCCCCCAGCATCCACACATCGAGATTGCGGCTGCAGCGGCCGGTGGCGGCGGTGTGATAGCCCGGGTCTATATAGTCAGGCCCCACCTTGTAGGGCTGCACCTTCATGCCGCCCAGGGACAGCGCCCGCATCAGCGCCGTTGCCACCGTGGTTTTTCCTGCTCCACTGTGCACCCCTGCAATAACTATTCTTGGAAAAGACATTCTTTTAAAACCCCTTAAACCCTGCCCAGAAGAACATGCTTGCACCCTCCCCCAAACAGGCGTCGATAACGGCGCAGGCAGCCGCGCCGGCAGCCACCGCCAAAAATGATCCCATAAACATAAGGTCCACGGCCTGTCCTATGTGAACCGGCCCCAATGGGTATATCTCCTGTCCCATGTAATGGCGGAAAGACTCCCTGCCGCCATAAAAATTGAGTCCCCCCAGCCGCACCCCCAGTGCCCCGGCCACAGCCGCCTCCGGGATTCCGCTGTTGGGGCTGGGATGGCCGCCGGCGTCCCGCAGCACCGCCCTCAGTGCGTCCCCGGCCCTTCTCCCGGTTATCCAGGCCGCAGCCAGCAGCAGCAGTCCCCCTATCCTGGCCGGAATATAATTGGCCACATCGTCCAGCCGGGCGGAAAACCTTCCAAAATACATATACCTGTCATTCCTGTACCCCACCATTGAGTCCAGGGTATTTACCGCCTTATAGGCCAGGGCCAGAGGAGCGCCTCCTACCAGGGCATAGAAAAGGGGGGCTATTATTCCGTCAATGGTGTTTTCAGCCACCGTTTCCACCGATGCCCTGACCACGTCCCGCGTATTCATGGCCGAGGTATCCCGTCCCACTATCCTGCCCACCATTTCCCTGGCCAGGCCAAGGTCGCCCGCCATAAGCGGCCTCAAAACATCCCCCGCCGCCGATGCCAGCCCCCTCGCCGCAAGGGTGGTGGATATAAGCCAGACCTGGGCCGCGGCAGCCAGCCACGGGCTGACCCCGGCCAGCAAATACAGTCCCGCCGCCGACACCAGATAGGTTGTCCCCACCACCACCATGGCCATAAAGGCCCCGGCGGCCATGGCGCAATATTTTCCACGGGTATAAGTGACACCTTCCAGAAGTGATATCATTTTCCCTATGGCCACCACCGGGTGAGGCAGGCGGGGAGGGTCCCCCAGCACCAGGTCCGTTAAACAGGCAATGGCCACCATTGCCGCTCCCATCAAGTGGAAACCCCTCCCCCGCCCATTCCTATCAGTTCATATATTTTCCCCATATCCAGGCTCCCCCTGACCACACCGGCCAACCTGTCGTAATCCCTTTGCCTCTGCTCCCAGGCGGAAAGCGATACTCCGTCCTCCAGGGGGGAAAGCCCCTTTGACAGCCTGAGGTAATTTAAAATATTCCGGCGGAAACGGGGGCTGTCAAATATTCCATGTATATATGTTCCCCATATCCTGCCGTCCGTCGAGGCCGCCCCGTCAAGGGAGCGCCCCTCCCCACCGAACCTGTGGATTATCTCAAAGGCCGGCACAGCCCCTTTTCCCAGCAGTGTCCTGCCCATATGTATCTCGTACCCGGCCACCTCCGTCCCACGGGCGCCCTCCAGCATCGGCCCCGGGCCGCGCACCTCCGCCCGCACCTGAGTGGTTATCTTGTCCCTGGCAAAGGTGGTGGTTATATCCAGCAGCCCCAGCCCCTCCAGTGAGGGTATATCGGACTCGGTGTGCTCCGGATCATGCAGTTCCCGGCCAAGCATCTGGAAGCCCCCGCAAATGCCCACCACCGGAATGCCCGACCGGCTGAGACTCCTTATTTCATCGGCCAGCCCGGATTTATTGAGGTAAGCCAGGTCCCCGATGGTGTTTTTGCTCCCCGGTATTATAATCAGGTCCGGGCGGCCCAGGGGGGTCCCCCTGCCAACATACCTAAGGTTTACATCCGGCTCATTTTCCAGGGGATCGAAGTCGGTAAAATTGGATATATGGGGCAGGTGCAGCACCGCCACCTCAACATCCCTGGCAATAGCCGCGCCACCTGACCTTTTCAGGGTGTCCTCATTTACAGTGTCTTCCTCCTGGATCCTGAACCCTTCAAAATAAGGTACCACCCCCAGAACAGGCTTTCCGGTTTTGGACTCAAGAAATTCCACCGCCGGCTGAAAAAGGGTAAGGTCTCCCCTGAACTTATTTATAATGATGCCGGCAACCCTGTCCCTGTCCTCCGGGTCCAAAAGCTCCAGCGTTCCCACAACCGCCGCCAGGGCGCCCCCCTTGTCAATATCACAGGCCAGTATCACCGGCGCCCCGGCCTCCCTGGCCACCCTCATGTTGACAATCTCTGTGGACTGAAGGTTGACCTCGGCCGGGCTTCCCGCGCCCTCAATAACAATAATATCGTTTTCCCGTTTCAGCCTGTCCAGCGCCTCGCATATAACCTCCCAGGCCTTGCCGGCAAAATTACTGTGATATTCCCGGGCCGAAAGATTCCCCACCGGGCGGCCCATGACCACCACCTGGGAGGAGGCGTGGCCGGTGGGCTTTAACAGCACCGGATTCATATCCACCGAGGGCGCACGCCCGGCAGCCTCGGCCTGTACCACCTGCGCCCTTCCCATTTCGCCACCGTCTCCGGTAACAAAGGAATTGAGCGCCATGTTCTGGGATTTGAAAGGCGCCACGCGGTAGCCGTCACGGTAGAATATCCTGCACAGGGCGGCCACAAGCACGCTTTTCCCAACGTGGGAGGCCGTCCCCTGAACCATTATTGTTTTGGCCATATGTAACCTCCAATGCTACCCTGAAAATACTTATACTGAGTGAATTACGGGTCGGAAGCCAGAATTCAGAATCCAGAATCCAGAATTCCGGGCATTCCTTGTATTTTCGTTATCTGCTGGTGCCGCATTTTTGCGGCATGGA